>DATKCO010000053.1:0-22546 GCA_035513155.1 Gemmatimonadota bacterium
CGGTCCGTCAGCCCCGCCGGGAGCAGGAAGAAGAGCGCCACGTGGAACGCGACGGCGGCGGCCAGCCCGAAGGCCCAGGCACGCCCGTAGACGTCGCGCCAGCGGGTCGTCTTTCCGGTCATCGCTCCCATCGCAGGGTAAATGGTCGCCAGGGCGGGGAGGTTCGACCCGCCGACCTCAGACGACCAGGCTCACGAGCTTGTTGGGGACCACGATCGCCTTGCGGACGGGCCGGTCCCCCAGGAGCTCGGGGATCCGGCCATGGCGGCTGGCGCGCGCCTTGACCTCCTCGTCCGGGAGGTCGCGCGGGACCCGCATCTCCTCCCGCACCTTCCCGTTGACCTGGATCGCGACCGTGACCTCGTCGGTCGCCAGCACGGCGGGGTCGAACGCGGGCCAGGGGGCGTCGACGATCGAGGGCTCCCGTCCGAGGACCGACCACAGCTCCTCCGCCAGGTGCGGCGCGATCGGGCCCATCAGCAGGACGAGGGTCTCGAGGCTCTCGGCGAGGAGCGGCTCGTGCACGTCGTGCTCGGGGCTCCCCTCGACCGGCGCGTAGTGATGGAGCGCGTTGACGAGCTCCATGATCCGCGCGATCGCGGTGTTGAACTGCCACGCCGCCAGATCTTCGGTGGCTCCCTTGACTGACCGGTGACGGGTGAGGAGGAGGGTCCGCGCGGCCTCGCCGCCGGGGTCTCCCTCGTGCAGGATCCGCCCCGGGCGGAACAGGTCCTGGTGGCGGACGACGATCCGCCACACGCGCTGGAGCCAGTTCGCGATCGCGCGGATCCCCTCGTCCTTCCAGTCCCCTCCCTCGACGTACGAGAACCCGAACATCAGGTAGGCGCGGAACGCGTCCGCGCCGTACTGGGACACGTACTCGTCGGGACTGATCACGTTGCCGCGGGACTTCGACATCTTCGCGCCCCGGCTCGTAATCGTCCCCTGATGAACCAGGCGCTGGAAGGGCTCGTCGATCCCCGCGTGCCCGAGGTCGCGCATCGCCCGGGTCACGAAGCGGGAGTAGAGCAGGTGCAGCACGGCGTGCTCGATGCCGCCCGAGTACTGGAAGACGGGCAGCCACTTGTCGGCCAGCGCCCGGTCCCACGGTCGCTCGCCGTCGTCGGCCGAGAGGTAACGGAAGTAGTACCACGAGGAATCGACGAAGGTGTCCATCGTATCCGCGTCCCGCCGGGCCGCGGCCCCGCAGCGCGGGCAGTCGACGGCGAGGAACCGCGCCGACCGCTCGAGCGGGCTCTTCCCCGCCCCGAGCGAGAAGTCGACGTCGTACGGCAGCTCGACCGGCAGGTCGTACTGGGGTACCGGCACCTCCCCGCACGTTGGGCAATGGATGATGGGGATCGGCGCGCCCCAGTACCGCTGGCGCGAGACGAGCCAGTCCCGCAGCCGGTAGTTGACGGTCTTGTGTCCCTGCCCGGAATGGGCGAGCTCGGCGATCACGTCGTGGAGCATCTGCTCGCTCCGCATGCCGGTGTAGGGGTCGGAGTCGACGACGGTGCCATGGCCGGTATAGGCCTGGTCGGGGGCCGCGGCGGCCGGGTCGTCCGGCTCGATGACCTTCACGATCGGCAGGCCGAGCGCGGTCGCGAACTCCCAGTCCCGCTGGTCGTGCGCGGGAACGCCCTGGATCGCGCCGGTCCCGTAGGATCCGAGCACGAAGTCCGCGACCCAGATCGGGACCGGTTCTCGCGTGAGGGGATGCACCGCGTGCGCGCCGGTGAAGATCCCGGTCTTCTCCTTCTCGGTGGACGAGCGCTCGATCTCGGACAACCGGCGAGAACCGGCGCGATAGGCTTCGACGTCGTCCTTGCGGTCGGGCGCCACGATCGTGTCCAGCAGCCGGTGCTCGGGAGCCAGGGCGAGGAACGTGACGCCGTAGAGCGTGTCGGGACGGGTCGTGAACGTCCGCACGACCGCGTCGGTCCCAGGCACCGGCCAGTCGATCTCGACACCCTCCGAGCGGCCGATCCAGTTCCGCTGGAGCGCCTTCGTCCGCTCCGGCCACTCGAGCCCTTCGAGACCCGCGAGCAGCTCATCTGCGTAGTCCGTGATCTTGAAGAACCACTGGGTGAGGTCGCGCTTCTCGACCGGCGTGCCGCACCGCTCGCAGACGTTGTCCCCCACGACCTGCTCGTTGGCGAGGACGGTCTGGTCGGTCGGGCACCACCAGACCGGCGCCGCCTTGCGGTACGCGAGGCCCGCCTCGTAGAGCTCGAGGAACAGCCACTGGGTCCAGCGATAGTACTCGGGCTGGGAGGTGTTGAGCGTGCGATCCCAGTCCCACATCGCGCCCATCGCCTCGAGCTGCGCGACCATGTTCGCGACGTTGGTGTCCGTCGAGTCCCGGGGATGCACGCCCGTCCGGACAGCGTAGTTCTCGGCCGGCAGTCCGAAGGCGTCGAAGCCGAACGGCTCGAACACGTCGAACCCGCGCATCCGCATGAACCGCGCCCACGAGTCGGCCGGGCCGTAATGGTACCAGTGTCCGACGTGGAGCCGGTCGCCGGAGGGATAGGCGAACATGACGAGCGCGTAGCACGGACGCTCGGCGCCCTCGAGGTCGGCGCGGAAGAGGTCCATCTCCTCCCACACCCGCCGCCAGCGCGGCTCGATCTGGTGAGGATCGTAGCGGGTCTCGTCCATCGGTCGTCGCGGGGGTCTGAAACGAAGCGCGGCGGGATCCCGATCCCGCCGCACGCGTGCGAAAGGAAAAGGTAGGCGCCGGGTGGGTCACGAGCAACCGGAGTCCTCGTTGACGGGCGGCGCGCGGGGCGCTACGGTATCCATGGACTCAGCCGGAGGGAACGGGATGCGGAAGCGGGTCGGGTACTGGGTGGGTGTGGGAGCCGTGGCGGCGGGGTGCGCGTCGGCGGGCGGGACGGTCGGCGCGGTCGACCTGAGCTCGCCGCAACCGGTCCACGGCGACGATCAGGCGATCGCCTGGCCCTTCACGGTCGTCCACGGTCGTGGCTCCGAGACCCTGGCGGACTTTCACCTGCGGATCGAGGCGGGCGGATCGCTGATCGGTGTGCGGCCCGACGGGGAGAATCCCGATCCCGGGGCGCGCTTCGCCTGGCGCGGCGAGGTGCGAGACGGCGAGGCGTACTGGCTCGGAGACCCCGTGGTGCCCGGCGGGTCGGTCACGCTCACGATCATGGTCCGCCCCGATCCCGGTGGCGATCCCCGCCTGCGGGTCGTCCACTGGCCGACCGACGGCCGCGACAACCCGGTGGGTCCCGAGGTCTGTCAGATCTGGCGCTACGAGGTGGACCGTCGGCGGGCGAGCGCCACCGACTGCTAGAGCTTCCCCTCGCGGCGCATCCAGGCCCACCAGCCCCAGAGGTTGAGAAGCGCGAACGACACGGCGGCGACCGCCGGGATGGCGGTTCCCCCGACGGGCCGGACCGTGTACGCGAGCCCCACCCCGACCATCCCGAACACGAGGTCGCTGATCCGGTTGGTGGCGTGCTCCTCGACGTCGGCGAGGTGTTCGACGATCTCGTGGAGCGCCAGTGCGACCAGGGTCGCCGCCGCTACCGGGAGGAGCGAGAGGCCGAGCCCGAACAGGAGCCACGCGACGAGGAAGCCGCCGTGGACGTGGACGAGCGTCCATAGGTCCACGTACTTCCCCTCGCGCCACGGGTCCCGCACCTTCCTCCCCGCGGTCAGATCTCGCCGATCGCGCCGCGATAGATCACGCGGGCGTCGCCGACCAGACGGGGATCCCCGGGCGGGGTCGAGCGATCGGCGGACGGAGTGAAGTCGACGACGAGCGGGAATCCGCCTGTCGTGAGGACGGTGACGGGCGGGTCGGTCGCCCCCCACAGCCAGGTCAGGATGGCGCTCGCCGTGGCCCCGGTCCCGCACGACAGGGTCTCGTCCTCGACCCCCTTCTCGAAGGTCCGCATCCGCACGGTCGACCGGTCCGCCACGGCGACGAAGTTCACGTTGGTTCCGGGCGGGTCCCAGCGGGGGTCGCGGCGGAAGCGTGGGCCCTCCGCGTCGAGATCGAGCGCCTCCACGTCGGCGGGAGCGTCGAGCAGGGCGACGACGTGGGGCGTGGAGGTGTCGAGGAAGCCGACGCGCCGGTAGGGGCCGGTCGCGAGATCGGGATGGTCGAGCGTCAGGTCGCGCGGCGGGACCAGCCACAGCGTGACCTCGGGCCGGTCGGGATCGGGGACCCGGGCCCGGAACCGGCCGCTGCCGGTGCCGAACTCCATCTCCTCCCCGCGGACCGCGCCCGCGAGGCGCGCGAACCGGGCCACGCACAGCGCGGCGTTCCCGCACATCGGGGCCTCGCCGCCGTCGGCGTTGTAGTAGAGCATGCGGAAGTCCGCCTCCGGGTCGGAGGCGAGCAGGACGACCGCGTCGGCTCCCACCCCCAGGCCCCGCCGGCACAGCCGGGCGACCAGCTCTCCCGCCGCGTCCCGCGGAAACCAGCCGTCCCGGTCGTCGAAGACGACGAAGTCGTTGCCGCCGCCCGACATCTTGGTGAACCGGCGGCCCTTCATCGGGACCTCGCGGCCGCTCCGTCGCGACCGAGCCGCCCCGTCAGCGTCCAGATCCGCATCCGCCACACCATCCAGATCGCCTCCCAGACGATCCGCTTGCTCATCTTGCTGGACCCCACGTTGCGGTCGACGAAGACGATAGGCATCTCGACGATCCTGAATCCGGCGTGCCAGGCGCGGAAGACCGTCTCGATCTGGAACGAATAGCCGTTCGACCGGATGGCGTCGAGGTCGAGCCGCTCGAGGACGGGGCGGCGGTAGCACTTGAAGCCGCTCGTCAGGTCGTGAATGGGCAGTCCCGTGACGATCCGCGCGTACCAGTTCGCGAGCCAGGAGAGCAGCAACCGGCCCATGGGCCAGTTGACGACCGTTACGCCGCGCATGTAGCGCGAGCCGATTACGACATCGAACTCCTCGGCCATCGCGAGGAAGTCGGGCAGATGTCTGGGGTCGTGAGAGAAGTCGGCATCCATCTCGAAGACCAGCTCATACCCGCGCTCGATCCCCCAGCGGAACCCCTCGATGTAGGCCGTGCCGAGCCCCAGCTTGCCGGCCCGATGGATGACGTGGACGCGCGGCTCGCGGGCGGCGAGCTCGTCGGCGAGCGCCCCCGTCCCGTCGGGCGAGCCGTCGTCGACGACGAGGACCTCGAGTCGCGGATCCTGCGCGAGGATCTGAGGCACGATGGCGGGCAGGTTCTCCCGCTCGTCGTAGGTCGGCACGATCACGAGGGCGTCACCCATGGGCGGGTCGTGGATCGGGGTCGGTCGCGGCCGCCCGCAGGTCTGCGAGGCCGTACCGCGCGACGAGGAGGGCGACCGGGATCAGCTCGCAGGCGGTCAGCCAGAGGCGGGCGAGAACGGCGATCGCCACCGCCACCGAGGGAGGGACGAAGGCGCCGAGGAGGAGCGCGTAGAGCCCCTCCCGGACCCCGAGCCCGCCGGGCACGAACACGGCCAGGAATCCCCCGACGTAGCCGGCCGCGCAGATGCCGATCATCGGCAGGAGGGTGTCGCCCTCGATCGGGGCGACGGCCCGCACGAAGAGCCAGAACCCGGTCCCGAGGGCGAGCCACGCCGCCAGGTCGGCGAGCAGGAGCCGGAGCTTCTCGCCCGCGGGGAGGGTCTGGTAGTACTCGCTGCGGCCGATGAGGCGAAGCGCGAGCCGGTAGACGGCGTCGAGGACAGGCGTGAGGACGAGCAGGAGCAAGCCGACCGCGACGGCGAGGCCGACGGGCCACGAGACGCCGAGCCCCGCCACTCCGCGACCCAGCTCGGGGAGCGTGGCGGCGGCGATCGCCAGGCCGGCGGCCAACAGGAACGCCTGGGCGGTCAGGCTCGCGCTGACCGAGAGGACCGGGCTCACCCCCTTCGCCCGGGCGAGGTAGGCGGTCCCAGCGAGCTGGAGCACCTTGCCCGGCACGTAGCGCCCGAGGTTGCCGATGTACCAGATGCGGTGGGCGTCGACCACGCCGAGATCGCCGCCGAGGCGGAGGAGGATGCGGCGCCAGACGAGGACGAAGCCGCTGTACGCGACCATGACGCAGGCGGTCGCGAGCGCGAGGCGGGAGCCATCGACCTGCCACGGGTGGCGGACCACCTCCGCCCAGTGGCGCGCCAGATAGCCGGCCAAGAACGCGGTCACGATCAGCGCCGCGGCCCGCTCCAGCCAGCGCGTCCAGCGGCGGGCCCCGGTCCCGGCCTCGCTCACTCCGGCTCTCCGGCCGGCCGAGGTCCCGCGGCGGGGTCGCGACGGCGCCAGGTCGCGGCGAGGAGACCCACCCAGATCGCCAGTCCGAGCCCGCTCCCCCAGGCGCCGTACGTGACGTGGGGATCGCGGAACCTGAGCTCCACCCGGCGGCTCCCCGCCGGCACCGGCACCCCGCGGAGCGCGACGTCGACCTGCAGCACCTCCGCCGGGCGGCCGTCGACGGTGGCGCTCCAGTACGGGTGCCAGACCTCCGAGAGGACGAGGAGGCCGTCGGCGGCCACCTGGACGTCGAGGACGAGCCGGTCGGGCTCGCGCACCGACCACGCGGGGCGCGGCTCGCCCCCGGGCGCGGGGGCGAGCGGAGGAATCTCGGCCCCCGGCTCCAGCAGGGCGGTGGTCCGGGGGTCGAAGCTGGCGGCCAGGACGGCCCCGGCGGGGCTCTCCGCTGCGTCCCGCGCCCGCGCCTCGTGGACGATCCACGCCCCGGCGGCCCCGGCATCGGGGCGGTAGACGAGCGGTCCCTCCTGGAAGACGAGCCCCAGACCGGGGACGTCGATCGGCTGGCCGGAGATCAGGTAGCGGAGGTTCAGCAGGTTCCAGAGCCGCGTCTCCGCCATCCGCTCCCCGCTCTCCCCCACGAGGTCGTCCCACCACCGCAGACGGAAATTCTGCGATCCGGTTACCGACGCGATCCGGAACAGCATGAGGTCGTTCGGCCCGTACGCGTCGGGGAGCGGGAGCACGCGGAACGGCTCCGGCTGCCGCTGGAGCCACTGCACCGCGGGACCGGGCTCGACCAGGCGGGCGGCGGGCACGACGTCGTAGAAGTCGCGGTCGACCCGCCAGAGATCCGCGGCCGCGATCGCCGCCAGGGCCAGGCAGGCCGCGAGCGGGGCGACGCGGCCGCGAGCGGCGAGCCAGCAGAGGGCGACCCCCGCGGCCCAGCAGAGCGCGAACACCCCGAACGACCGCGCGAATCCGGGCATCGCCGCCGCCAGCGCCCGGTCCCGCGCCGGGTCGAGGCCGCCGTAGAGGAGGCCGCTCCAGAACCCGGCGAACGCGTTCGGAGCCGCGGCGGCCCAGAACCAGAGCACGATCCAGAGAGCGCCCAGGCCTCCGATCACCTTCCACGCGACGTGCCCCCCATCGGCGAGCTCGGCGCGGCGGTCGTGGAGAGCCTGCGCGCCGTAGCCGGCCAGCACGACGATCGCCAGCGCGACCACGGAATACATCATGGCGGGCGCGCGGAACGACTTCATCATCGGGAGGACCCAGTAGAAGATCCGATGGACGGGGAGCGCGCCGCCCCAGGCGAACAGGAGCCCGGCGACCGCCAGGGCGGCGAAGAACCACACCTGCGCGGACCGGCGGGCGGCCAGGGCCAGCGCGGCCAGCAGGAGCGGAACGGCGCCGAGGTACTCGGTGTGGAGCTTGAAGGGGTTCGTCCCCCAGTAGGTTCCGAGGTACCCCTGGAAGCGGGGCCAGAGGGTCGCCAGCGTCTCCTGGACCGGCATCGCCCACGAGGAGGCGTAGGCGTAGCCCCGATCGGCGCGGTGGGAGAACTGCACCATGTTCCACGTCGGCCACACTTCGACGAGCGTGATCAGGCCGGCCAGCAGGTACGCGCCGACGAAGCCGCCGAGCAGGACGAGCGGGGTCCGATACTCCCCCGTCTCGCGCCGTACCTGGTGGAGCCGGAAGAGCGTGTACGCTCCCACCGCCATGGCGGCGAAGTACATCATCTGGACGTGGGGCGTGAAGACCTGGAGCGCGGCGACCCCGCCCATCCACAGGAACCAGTGGAGCCGGCGGCGGGCGATCGCCCGCTCGGCGAACAGGAACAGGGCCGGCGTCCACGTCATCGCGAACATGCGGCCGTCCTGCCCCGCATAGAGGTGGCTGACCAGGTAGCCGGTGAACATGTACGAGGCGCCGGTCACCGCCGCCGGTCCCGGCCGCAGGCCGAGCTCGCGCGCCAGCGCGTACGCCAGGACCCCGGCCAGCAGGAAGTGGAGCACGAACGCCCAGCCGATCGCGCGATGGAGCTCGATCACGAAGTAGAGGAGCGAGGTCGGATAGTAGACCGGGTACGGCAGGATCGAGAGGTAGGGCAGCCCCCCGTAGACGAACGGGTTCCACTGGGGCAGGCCCCGGCCGGCCTGGATCTCCTGGACGGCGAAGGCGCGGCTCTGGTAGGCCTGGGAGAGCATGTCGGTGCCGAACAGCATCGCCCCGGAGTCGAGCACGAAGGAGGCGAAGAAGGCCAGCGTGGCGAGGGCCATCGCGCCGAAGACGAACCAGCCGGTCCGCCGATCGAGCTCGGGCCGCTCCGGCTCGGGAGTCGGGCTCGACGGAGCCGGCTTCCCGGCGGGCCGGGTCTTCCCCTTCCCGCCCTTCCGCCTGGCGCTCACGATCCCTGCCGGTGACGAGCGAAGAAGAACCACTGCGGGGACGCCACGTCGAGGAGTCGCCGCCGCGCGGGACCCGGGATCAGCCGGGCCGCCCGCCCCGCGATCCGCCCGAGGGGGCTGTCGTAGCGGTCGAGCTGGGTCGCGAGCGCCTCGTCGGTGAGGTCCTCGAGCTCCAGCCCGTGACGGGCCGCCGCCCGCTTCAGCCGGGCGTGGGTGGTGAAGCGGATGTCGGCGTACGACTCGCCGCGCCCCGACCAGCGGAGGATCCGGTCGGCGATCGGACGCGGCCACCACGAGAGGGTCGGGATGCGGTAGTGGGGCTCGACGGGAGCGAACCGGCTCCCGGCGGTCAGGTAGATCCGGCCGCGGGGAGCGAGCGCGCGCGCGATCTCGGCGAAGAACCGGTCGAGGCTCGCGACGTGCTCGTACACGTGATTGGCGATGCCGAAGTCGATCGCCCCGTCGGCGACCGGCAGGGCCTCCAGGTCGGCCACGGCCATGCGTGCGGTCTCCTGCATGAAGGAAAGGTCGATGTCGAAGCCGACGATGGGGCGGCCGGACAGGGCCTCCAGGGCCCGGGTGATGATCCCGGTCCCCGCGCCGAGATCGACCACCCGCTCGGCGGTGGCCAGGTGCTCCGCGCACAGCGCGTAGACGAGCTCGGCCTTCCTCCCCCGGGAGGCGCGGTACTCGGCGCTCGTCACGTGGCGCGCGTAGAAGGTGTCGGCGCTCATCGGTCCTCGGGCCGCGCGCGGTACACCGCCTCCAGCCGGTCCACGATACTATCCCAGCCGAACCGGTCACGCACGCGGTCGAGCCCCGCGTTCCCGAGCCGGGCGGCCCGCTCGGGGTCTTCCAGCACCGCTCGGATGCCGTCGGCGAGCGCCGTGGGATCGTCTTCGACGAGGAGACCCGACCGGCCGTCGTCGACGACGTCGACGATGCCGCCCCGCCGGGTCGCGACGACGGGGACCCCATACGACATCGCCTCGAGGAGCACGACGCCCAGCCCCTCGGTGTCCGCCCGATCGTCGAGGGTGGCCGGCAGGACGAAGCAGCTCGCGCGGCGGTAGGCCGCCACCAGGTCGCCGCTCGAGACCCGTCCGAGGAACTCGACCCGATCCGAGATGCCGAGCCGCTCCGCATGGCGCTCGAGCGGATCGCGCTCGGGTCCGAACCCCACGATCTCGAGCTTCCACGGCCGGTCGGCGAGCCGGGCGAGTCCCTCGAGGAGCTGGTCGACCCCCTTGCGGGCGACGAGGCGGCCCACGAACAGGATCACGGGGGGACCGCTCCGCTCCGCCGGGGTGCTCGGCGTCGCCTCCGGCAGGGGCACCCCGTAGGGGATGACCTCGATCGGGCGGCCCCCGGCGTACGGCGCGATCATCGCGCGCGTGCTCTCGGAGATCGCGACCAGCCGGCTGCGCCGGCAGTAGCGGCGGAGAAACGCGCGGGCGGGCGGGAACCGCTTCTCCGCCCAGCGGATCTCGGCGCCATAGAAGGTCGTGACCAGCGTGGCGCCGGCGGCGCGTGCCGCCGCCCGGCCGGCGAGGCCATGGGGCACCGCCCAGTGGACGTGGACGACGTCGTATCCTCGCTCGCGCCCGAGGCGCCACGCGGCGGCGACGCCCGCGGCGAGATACCCGGGAACCAGCAGCGCGTACGCCGGGTGGCGCTGGAGCCGGTCGGGGACGGTCTCCTCGTGGGTCAGGCGCTCCCAGCGGGCGGGCGCGTACCGGAAGCGATGGACCCGGACCCCGCTCTCCGTCCGGTCGCCCAGCGCGCGCCACGCCGGGGCCAGGATCTCGATCTCGTGGCCGCGGGCGGCCTGCCTCTCCGCCAGCGTGACGAGCCACGGCGTGATCACGTCCTCCTCGTCGCGCGGCCATGCGGTGACGACGTGCAGGATCCTCACGGCCCGCTGGCGGGGGGCGCTCCGGCCGGCGCGATCCGCAGCACGAAGGCGATCCGGTGGGGGCCGGCGTGGACGACCTCGAGCTCGTGGACGCGCGGGGCGAGCGTGGGGCCGAGGAAGTCCCGGGTCATGGGCTCGGCGAGGATGTGGGTCGCTCCCTTGGAGCGGATCGTCCTCCAGGTGGCGTCGGGGTCGCCGTGGAACGGGTAGACGAAGCTCGGGCGGCCGCCGCTGAAGTACCAGGCGAAGGTGGGCTTGCGCGCCACGATGACCGCGTCCGGGGCCTGGACGCCGATCCAATGCGCGGATTCGAAGTAATCCTGCCAGAAGGGCTGGTAGCCCCCGAACCGGTCGCCGCCCAGCCAGGCGCGGGTCAGCCGCCACTGGGAGGGGATCTCGCGGGCCGCGCCGATCGCGAGGACGAGCGCCAGCGCGCCGACCAGCGCCTGGGCGGGCCGCGGCGAGCGGGTGATGAAGGTCGATGCCCGGTCGGCGCCGATCAAGACGTAGAGATAGAGGAGCGGGGCGAGGGTGAGGAAGAAGCGGTCTCCCGTCCAGGCCCACAGGGCGAGGATGCCGAGCGTCGCCAGCCCGTACAGGTCCCACACCGCCACGCCCCGGGCCCGCAGCGCGGCCACGATCCCGATCGCCATCAGGATCCCTCCCACCAGCAGGGCGAACACCCGCACCGCCGGCGGCGGCCGGAGCGCGGGACCCTCAGCTGGCGGTCGCACATAGGGCCAGAACATCTGGGGGAAGTCGCGGGTCCCGTAGTGGACGAGGTTCCAGCTCGTCCGCTGGACGTAGCCCTGGGGATCCAGCCGGGTGCTAGTCGGGTCGAGCCGGTTCTCGAGCCGGACCTGCTGGAGGTATCCCCCGGTCTCGGGCGGCCGCTGGCTCGTCCACAGGAGCCAGGGGGCCACTCCGATGGCGACGACCCCCGCCAGCACCCCCGCCCGCCGCCACTGCCGCCGGAGGAGCGCGACCGCGAGCGCGGCTCCGAGCAGGGCGACGCCCGCGGTCCGGACGTAGAACGCCAGCAGCGCCAGCAGGCACCCGCCGAGCCACCGCCCCCACGGATGGTCCTCGGCCACCTCGCCGGCTCGCTGGAAGGCGGCCAGCGCGAGGAGCGTCACCGCCACGTAGCTCATGTCGGAGAGGACCCAGTGGGTGTAGACACGGAATACCGGATAGAGGCCGAAGATCCAGACCGCGGCGGCGGCGGCCCATGCGGGCACCGCCCGGTCCCGGCGCGCGAGCGCCCACAGCGCCCAGAGCGCGACGCCGCCCGCGACCAGCGACTCGACCTTCAATCCGGTGTAGGCGCCACCGAAGAGCCAGTAGAACGGGACCAGCAGGAGGGCGAAGCCGGGCGGATAGACGGTCTCGACGGGGGCGCCCGGCACGATCAGGTCGACATAGCCGTGGCCGGTGGCGAGCGCCCGGGCGAGCGCGTAGTACTGAACGTTGTCGCCACCGGTGAAGAGGTAGGGATCGAAGACGGCGGCGGCGAAGCCGATCGCCACGATCCCCCCCGCCAGCGCCCAGCGAGCCGGACTCCTCACTCGTCGCCCTCGTCACGGGCCGCGGCCGCGAGCCGGCGCTCGACCTGATCGACCCGATCCCGCACCTGGGCCACGGCTTCGGCCAGGAACCCGAGGGCGAACAGGAGCATCCCGAGGATGACGAGCAGGGTCACCAGATAGAGCAGCGGGCGGTAGCCCTGGCCGAGCGCGAACCGGTAGTAGAGGGCGATCGCGCCGATCGCCAGCCCGGCTCCCGTCAGGATCGCGCCCGAGGCCCCGAACAGGAGCATGGGCTTCCGCAGGAACGACGTCAGCGTCTTCACCGCCAGCAGGTCCAGCGAGCCGACCACGATGCGGCCCCAGCCCGAGTACTTCGACCGGCCGCGCGTGCGCGGCAGGAGCTCGATCTCGATCTCGCCGACCCGGTACCCGCGATCGTGGGCGAGCACGACGAAGAAGCGGTGCCAGTCGTGGCGCAGCGGGAGCTCGTCGAGCACCTCCCGCCGGAACGCCTTCATCGCGTTCAGGTCGTGGACGGGCACGTCGAACAGCCGGCGCGAGAGCCAATTGTAGATCCCCGAGACGAATCGCTTCTTGTAGGGGCCCTGCTTCCAGCCCGTGACGACGTCGTATCCCTCGCCGAGCCGGTCGAGGAACCGCGGAATCTCCTCGGTGGAGTGCTGGAGGTCGGCGTCGAAGAGGACGAGCCAGCGGCGCCGGGTCGCCGAGGCTCCGGTCACCAGCGCCTCGGTCTTCCCCCGATTCCTGGCGTGGCGCCGGATCCGCACCGGTCCGGGAAAGCCCTCGGCGGCCTCGTGCGCCGCCTCGGCGGTCCCGTCGGCCGAGCCGTCGTCGACGAGCACGACCTCGCCCGTCAGCCCGTGCTCGCGCCACGTCGCGGCGAGCGCCTCGAAGAGGGCGGGCACGTTCTCGACCTCGTCGTAGGCCGGGATGATGACCGCGAAGTCGCTGCGGGGGCTCGACGGATCCACCGGGCCGCTCTCTGGGGAGTCGAGGTTCGATGAGCGCCCTAAGGCTACCCGGCCCTCTTCGGGGGGGCAAGACGACACGGCGGCCTTACGTCCGGCCGGCGGCCGCGCGCAGCACGGCCTCGGTGGCCCGGGCGGCGGCATCCCACGTGTACTCCCCGGAGCGATCGATCGCGCGCGCCTCCATGCCCGCACGCAGCTCGGGCTCCGTGATCGCCCGGGAGAGCGCCGCCGCAAGCGCCGGGACATCCCCGTGAGGCACGATCCATCCGGTCTGCCCCTCGACCACCGTGTCCCGGAGGCCCGGCGCGTCGCTGACGATGGCGATCGTCCCGACCCGCTGGGCCTCGATGGAGGAGAACCCCCACCCCTCCTTGGGGCTCGTGTAGCCGACCGCCCAGGCCCGCCGGAGGAGGCGCCACTTCTCCTCCTCCCCCACCCAGCCCGGAAACTCCACCCGGGCGCCGAGATCGAGAGCGGCCGCTTGGCGCTCGAGCGCCCGGCGGTGGTCGCCGTCCCCGGCGATCACGAGGCGCGCGTCCGGCCGCTCGAGCGCCACGCGGGCGAACCCCTCGAGCAGGAGATCGATCCGCTTGTACCGCTTGAGCCGCCCGAGGTAGACGAAGAGCGGCGCGGGGTCCTTGGGGACCGCGAGCAGCCGGTCCTCGGCGGGGATCGGCGGCAGTCCGTTGGGGATCACGGTGATCCGCGCCGGATCGACGCCCCGGCGCTCGAGGTCCGCCGCCGTCGAGGGCGAGACGGCGATGAACGGGACGCTCCGATAGACCCGCGCGATCGGGCGCTCCGACAGGAAGAGATAGGCCCCGAAGGCCGGGTTCGTCTCCTGGAAGATCGTGGCGCCGAACAGATGATGGACGAGCGCGACGACCGGCCGGTCGACGAAGAGTGGCGTGTAGAAGGGCACCTTGTTGAGGTCGTCGACGACGACGTCGTAGGCGTTCCGCCGGAGCACCGAGTGCCACAGGGCGGGCACCGCGAAGTTGAACGTCGCCCGTCGCTTCCCGCGCCGGATCACGTTGATGCCGGCGAGGGTCTCCTCGCCGGGCGCGTCCGGGTGGGAGACGCACAGGAGGTCGACCCGATTCCCGTTCGCGGCGACCCGGGAGAACGTCTCGCGCAGGTGGACCTCGGCCCCGCCCGCCTCGGGATGGGTCCAGTCCTGCCAGTTGACGACCAGGATCTTCATCGCGCGCGCGTCACTCCGGGGGACGGCGGGCCACGACGCCGATCGTGTGCGCCACCCAGCGGGCGGCGCGCGGCGCCAGCAGCCGGCGACGGAGCCGCGCGCGGGCGTCCCGCAGCCGAACGGGAGTCGCCGGCCGCAGCGGCAGGTCCAGCGAGAGCCGCTTCCCCCCCTCCCGCGCGAGCCGGTAGGCGAGGCTCGGCACCATGGTGTCCCCGTAGCTGCTCTCGATCCGGTACCCGGCGCCGCGGACGTGCCCCTCGAGCTCGTCGATGGAGTACTCCGTCTCCCACCCCGCGAACCAGCGATCGACCCGGAGCGCGGCGCGCTTGATCAGGGTCCAGGGGTGCCACCGCTGGGGGACGTCGACGACGAGGAGCCCCCCGGGCGCGGTCACCCGATAGTTCTCGGCCAGGAAGGCCGCCGGGTTCGCGAAGTGCTCGAGCACCCCCTGATGGAACACCGCGTCGAACGTCGCGTCGGCGAATGGCAGGTGGAAGGCGTCCCCGCAGACGATCCCGCGACCGATCAGTCCGGGGGCCGCACGCGCGGTCAGCGCGAGCGCCGCCGGCGTCGCGTCGAGCGCCACGGCGTGGTGCCCGGCCGCGGCGAGCGCGGCCGTGTCGCGGCCCGTCCCCGAGCCGATCTCGAGCACGCGGGCCCGCGTGTCCCCCAGGCTCTGGGTGAGCGCTTCGAGGACCGCCGGGCTCGAGGGATAGACCCGGTCCAGGTCCTCCCTGTCCGTCCAGAACCGGCTCCAGGGATCCCGCCCGGGGCTCACCGGCCCTCCGCCAGGCGCTCGGCCTCGATCTCCGGCATGCGCGCGCGGCGGATCGCGTCCTGGGCCGCGCTCACGTCGTAGTGGAGTCGGGCGATCGTCAGCCGTGTCGACTCCCGGTCGAACACCGCGCAGGCGGCGCGCGGATCGCCGTCCCGCGGCTGGCCGACCGCGCCGGGGTTGACGAGGTAGCGGGCGGGCGGGCCGATCTCCAGCTGGGGGCCGCTCAGTTCGAGCGCCTCGGTCCGGCCGTCCACGTCCCGGCGCCATGCCGCCGGCACGTGAGTGTGCCCGTAGAATCCCCAGCGCGCGTCGAACGCCCCCAACTCCCGGGCGGCGTCGCCGCGTCCCATGACGTAGGGGAAGCCGTCCGGGTCGATCGCGCTGCCGTGGAGCAGCAAGACATCCTCCAGCTCGATCACCGGAGGCAGCCCCGCGAGCCAGTCTCGCGCCGCGTCGCTCACCAGCGCGGCCTGCCGCTCGATCGCCGCCCGGGCGTGGGGATTGAAGCCGGCGCGGAACCGCGGCTCCACGAGCGCGACGTCGTGGTTGCCCCGCACGGTTCCGGCGCACCGCTCCCGCACGAGGTCCACGCACGCCTCGGGCTCGCCGCCGTACCCGGCGACGTCCCCGAGGCACCAGATCTCCTCGATCCCCTCGGACTCGAAGTGCTCGAGCACGGTCACGAGGGCCTGTAGGTTGGCGTGCACGTCGGCCATCACGCCGAAGCGCGAAGCGGTGCGGCGGATCACGAAGCGATCAGGTTCAGCTTGTGGGCGAGGGCGTCCAGGACGCCGTTGACGAAGCCCGGGGAGTCCGCGCCGCCATAGCGCGTCGCCAGCGTGACCGCTTCGTCGATGGCGACCTTCCACGGGACGTCGTCGATGTAGAGGAGCTCGGCGAGAGCGATCCGCAGCACGTCGCGGTCGATGACGGACAGGCGGTCGATGTCCCAGTTCTCGGTCCCGCCCGCGATCGTCGCGTCGATCTCCTCGAGGTTCTCCGCCAGCACGTCGATCAGGCGCTCGGCATGGTCGCGGGTCTGGCTGGAGATCCGACGACGCTCGAAGAATTCCCGCGCGTCCTCGCGGAGGGGCCGCTCGCGAGCGCGCATCTCCCATCCGTACAGGATCTGGAGCGCCCAGCGCCGGGCCTTGTGGCGACGCCTCATGAGAGGTGGAAACCGCGGATCATCGACTTCCGGCCCTGGCGCAGGGTGTCGAAGAGCGCGACCTGCTCGAGGGCGGTCCGGGCCGCTTCGCCGCCCTTGTCGCCGCGAGCGCGGTCGGCGCGCTCGCGCGCCTGCTCGACCGTGTCGGTCGTCAGGACGCCGAACGCGAGCGCGACGTTGACCTCGCCCGCCAGCCGCTGGAGACCCTGCGTCGCGGCCTGGGCGACGAAGTCGAAGTGCGGGGTCTCGCCGCGGATTACCGCCCCGAGGGCGACGATCGCGTCGACCTCGGGGCCGACGGCGACGAGCTGACGACAGGCCGGCGCCAGCTCGAACGCGCCCGCCACCTGGTACTCGAGGATGTCGTCGGGGGCCACCTCGGATTCCACCAGCGCGGCGCGTGCTCCCGCCGCGAGCTCGTCGGTGATCTCGGGGTTGAAGCGCGCGACCACCAGCGCGACCCGCCGGCCGCTGCCGGAGACGGACTGTCGGGGTGCCTGCTCTCCCATCGGCGCTCTCTCAGTGACGGAGGGTATGGCCGAGCTTGTCGCGCTTCGTCTCGAGGTAGCGCCGGTTGTGAGGACCGGGCTCCATCTCGATCGGGACATGGGCGGTGATGCTCAGGCCGTATCCCTCGATCGCGGCGCGCTTCTGCGGGTTGTTGGTCAGCAGCCGCAGCGTCGTGAGGCCGAGGTCGACCAAGATCTGACAACCGATCCCGTAGTCGCGCGGATCGGGGCGGAAGCCGAGATGCTCGTTCGCTTCCACCGTGTCCATGCCCTGGTCCTGCAGCATGTACGCCTTGAGCTTGTTCACGAGGCCGATCCCGCGGCCTTCCTGATGCATGTAGAGGATGACGCCCGCGCCCTCCTCAGCCACCTGTCGCATCGCGTGATGGAGCTGAGGGCCGCAGTCACACCGCAGGCTCCCCAGGACGTCCCCGGTGAAGCACGACGAATGAACGCGGACCAGCACGTCCGACCTGCCCGCCACGTCTCCCTTGACCAGCGCCACGTGGTGCTCGTCGTTGATCGTGGTGCCGTAGAGGATCAGCCGGAAGTCCCCCCAGGCGGTCGGCAGCGGGGTCTCGGCCTCGCGCACGACCAGCTTCTCCATGAGTCGCCGGTACTTGATCAGGTCCTCGATCGTGATGATCGGGAGGTCGTGCCGCTGCGCGATCTGGAGCAGCCGCGGCAGGCGCGCCATCGTGCCGTCGTCGTCGATCACCTCGCACAGGACGCCCGCGGGCGGCAGGCCCGCGAGCCGCGCCAGGTCCACGGTCGCCTCTGTGTGGCCGGCACGGCGCAGCACGCCACCTCCCATGGCGATCAGGGGGAAGACGTGGCCCGGCCGCGCGAGGTCGGCCGGCCGGGTCGCGGGATCCACCAGCGCGCGGATCGTCGCGGCCCGGTCGGACGCGCTGATCCCCGTCGAGGTCCCGGCGCGAGCGTCGACGGAGACGGTGAAGGCGGTCTCGTGGAGAGCGGTGTTCTCCGGCACCATCGGCTCGAGCCGGAGCTCCGCGGCGCGTTCCCGCGTGATCGGGGCGCAGATCAGACCCCGGCCCTCCCGCGCCATGAAGTTGATCGTCTCCGGCGTGACGCGTTCGGCCGCCATGATGAAGTCGCCCTCGTTCTCGCGATCCTCGTCGTCCACCACGATGAGGATGCGGCCCGCGCGCACGGCCTCGAGGGCCTCTTCGATGGGCGTGAACACGACCGGTTGGATCACGAGCGGGCCTCCAGGAGGTTTTGCAGGTAGCGGGCGATCAGATCGTACTCCACGTTGACTTCGTCCCCGGGCGAGAGGTCGGAGAACGTCGTCGCCTCCCAGGTGTGGGGGACGATCGAGAGCCTCACCCCGTCGGTGGTCGCGTCCAGGATCGTCAGGCTGACCCCGTCGATCGCGATCGATCCGCGCGGCGCGGCGAGCTCCCGGCCCCTCGGCAGAGCGACGGCAATGTACCGGTTTTCCCCATGCCGTTCAATCGCTTGCACGGTTCCGACGCAGTCCACGTGTCCCTGGACGAGGTGGCCTCCGAGGCGGTCGCCGACGGCCAACGCGCGCTCGAGATGCACCCGTCGGCCGGGGGCGTACGAGCCGACCGTCGTGCGGCGGATGGTCTCGCGCACGGCCTCGACGTCGAACGCCCCCGGGCCGGCCCGGACCACGGTCAGGCAGACCCCCGCGACCGCGACCGACTCGCCGACCGCGAGGCCCTCCCACGGCGCGGTCACGGTCAGCCGGCGTCCTTCGTCGAGCGGCTCCACGGACTGGACGGTCCCGATCGTCGCGATGATCCCGGTGAACACGGAGGGAAGGTAGCGCCCGCGTCGCGGGCCCGCGATCAGGCGAGCCGGCCGCTGACCGACGCGTCCGGCCCGTGGGTCTCCCATATCGGGTCGCGGAGCTCGAGGCCGAGGCCGTCGAGGAACGGCACGGCGTCCACCGCCGCCTCCCACACGGGGGCGACGAAGAGGGTCCAGCGGTCGACGAGGCCGGCGGCCCGGAGGCCCCGCGCCAGGGTCGGACCGGGCTCGACGAGCGCCCCGGTCACCCCGCGGTCGGCCAGGACGCCGGCCACGGCGTCGAGGTCGAGCCCGGTCGGACCGCTTCCCACGCGCCGAACCTCGACCCCGCGGTCCCCCAGGGAGGCCTGGCGGTCGCGCGGCCCGTCCTCGGCGCAGAGAACGAGGACGGGCGCGTCGCCGGCCGTCCGCGCCAGGCGCGAGTCGAGCGAAAGGCGGAGCCGGGGGTCCAGCACGACCCGCAGGGGTTGGACGTCGGGCCACGGGAGCGGGGAGGGATCGGCCGGCGGTCCCCCGGGCGGCGGCCAGTCGCGGACCGTGAGGAGCGGGTCGTCGGCCAGCGCGGTGCCGATCCCCACGACGACGGCCGCGTGGCGGCGGCGGAGCCGGTGAACGGCGGCGCGCGCCTCGGGCCCGGTGATCCAGCGCGGACCCCTCGCCCCCCGGGTCACCCGCCCGTTCAGCGTGAGCGCGCTCTTGAGATGGAATAACGGGCGCCCGCCGCGGACGAAGTGGAGCCACGGCTCGGCCAGGAGCTCGGCCTCGCGGCGGAGGAGCCCCGGAATAGCGGGGATTCCCGCCGCCGCCAGCCGACCCGCGCCGCCCTTCCCGATATGGGGATCCTCAGTGGCGTAGGCGACCCTCCCGATGCCGGCCTCGACCAGCGCGTCGACACAGGCGGGCGTCCGTCCCTGGTGGGCGCACGGCTCGAGCGTGACGACGACGGTGGCCCCGCGCGGGTCGTGCCCCGCCGCCGCGACCGCCCGGAGCGCTTCGATCTCCGCGTGCGGCCCCCCCGCCCGGCGATGGAACCCCTCACCCAGGACGCGCCCCCCGGAGTCGGCGATCACGCACCCGACCATGGGGTTGGGGGCCGTGCCCCCTCCCCCCCGCTCGGCGAGCGCGAGCGCGCGCTCCATCAGGGGCGCGAGCCGATCGGTGTCGCTCAAAGACCCGTGCGGACCGCGACCGCGGCGTACCCCCCGCCGTCGTAGACCCCGGCCTCGACCGAGGCGGTCAGGGCGAGCAGCGACAGGTCGAGCCCCCCGTAGACCGTATGGTGGCTGCTCGACGGCTCGATCGAGCCGCGGATCTCCTGGCCGCTGGTCGAGAGGCTGGCGGGGATCGAGTACGAGGCCTCGATCCGCGTGCGGTCGATCCCGGCGCCGGCATAGGGCGCCACGAGGAGGAACCGCTTCGCGATCTCCGCCCGCACCGACGTCACCGCGACCTCTCCGCGGAACGACACGTCGTCCGCCTCCCCGTAGGCGATCTCGTCGGTCCAGGAGCGGGCCAGCGACAGGCTGACCGCGGGCAGGATGCCGGACTCCCGCAGGAGCCCGAGCCGCGCCCCCACCATGTACCGCTTCTCGGAATCCTCGATCTCGTCGCGGGCGGTGATCAGGCCGACGCGACCCATCACGTCGACCGAGCCGAGCCCGCCGATCGCGCCGCCGGAGTCGATCCCGTCGAGGATCCCGACGGCGGCCGAGATTCCCGCGGTCGGCAGGAGGAAGTCGGTGGTGCCGGAGGGCCGCTGGGGATCTTCGATATCGACGCGCGTGACCGACATCCCGACGCTCACCAGGAAGCGGCCGAGTCCCCCCGTCGTCCCCGCCGGCGCGATCAGGGGGCTGCCGCCGGCCACCGCCTGGCCGAGGCCGCGGGCCGCGTCGTCGATCGCCGCGCGAATGCGCTGCTCGGAGACCTCCTGCGCGGAAGCCGCCGCGCTCCACCCCAGCGTGGCCGCCGCGGCCGCCGCGATAGCCCAGGTCCTCACTCCCATGTGACCCCCTTCTCTTCGATGACCACGCCGATCGCCGTCGCCGGGGCTCCGCGATCCGCACACTCGGTGGCGATCCGCGTGGCCTCGTCGGCCTCGACGAACAGGCAGAAGCCGATTCCCAGATTGAACACTCGGACCATCTCGGACCACGAAATGTTCCCCGCGTGCGCGAGGAAGTCGAACACCGCGGGTGGTCGCCAGCTCTCCCGCCGGAGTCGCACGCCGAGTCCGTCGGGGAGCGCGCGTGGGAGATTCCCAGCGAAGCCGCCGCCGGTCACGTGGGCGCACGAGTGGAGCGCGGGATCGTCGAGGAGTGGGAGCACGGGCTCGAGGTAGGAGCGATGCACCGCCAGCAGCTCGTCGGCCCACGAGCCGGAGCCCCACGGCACCGGGTCGGAGAGCGCGTGGCCGCCACCGAGGACCACGTGGCGGGCGAGCGTGTAGCCGTTCGTGTGGAGCCCGCTCGAGGGGAGGCCGAGGACCACGTCCGCCGGGCGGACCGCGGCACCCAGACGCTCGAGGCGGCCGCGCGGAGCCACCCCGACGATGAACCCCGCCAGGTCGTAGCCACCGATCTCGTAGACGCCGGGCATCTCGGCGGTCTCACCCCCCAGAAGGGGGATCCGGTTCTCGCGGCAGCCACGGGCGAACCCCTCGACGAGCGCGAGCGCGACGTCCTCGTCCAGCCGCCCGGCGGCGATGTAGTCGAGGAAGAAGAGCGGTCGGGCGCCCTGGGCCAGCAGATCGTCGACGCAGTGGTTGACGAGATCGTGCCCGACCGTGTCGTGCCGGCCCGCCGCCTGCGCGACCAGAACCTTCGTGCCGACCCCATCGGCGGAGGCGACGAGCACCGGATCGGGATCCTGCACGCCCGCCAGAGAGAAGCAGCCGCCGAAACCGCCCAGCCCGCCGAGGACATCTGGATGCCGGGTGGCGCCGACGAGCTCGGCGAGCCGGGCCTTGAAGCGGTCGGCCGCGTCGAGGTCGACCCCCGCCTCGCGATAGGCGGACGCGGGGTCGCGCGGGTCAGGCATCCAACAGGATCGGCGAGTGCTCGAAATGGGTGAGCCGCTTGTACTCCTGGAACCGGTCCTCGATCTCCTGCGGCTCCAGGTCCGCCAGCTTCTCGGTCGAGAACGCCTCGCAGCAGAGGGACCCCAGGGCGGAGCCGTAGATCGTCGCCCGCCGGAGCGCGTCGGGAGAGCGGTCGCTGGTCGCGGCCAGGTAGCCGAGGAACCCGCCAGCGAACGAGTCTCCGGCGCCGGTGGGGTCCACGATCGAGTCCAGGGGCAGCCCGGGGACCGCGAAGATCCAATCCCGCGTGAACGTGACCGCTCCGTCCTCGCCCTTCTTGACGACCAGCAGCTCGGGGCCCCACTCGAGTATCCGGGCCGCGGCCTTCCGCAACATGGGCTCCCCGGCGAGCTGGCGCGCCTCCGAGTCGTTGATGATCAGGATGTCGATGCGCTCGAGCACCGTCCGTAGCTCCCGGGGGGTGCGCTCGATCCAGTAGTTCATCGTGTCCAGGGCGGTGAGCTGCGGGCGTTCGACCTGCTCGAGGACGTCGAGCTGCAGGCTCGGATGGATGTTGGCGAGGAAGACGTTCGGCGTCTGCCGGAAGCGCTCGGGGATCGCGGGCTCGAAGTCGGCGAACGCGCCAAGGTCGGTGTAGAGGGTGTCGCGGGCGTTGAAGTCGTAGCCGTACTTCCCGCCCCAGCTGAAGGTCTCGCCCTCCACCGTCTGGAGCCCCGCAAGGTCGATCCCGCGATCGGCGAGCAGGTCGACGTGCGCGGGCGGGAAGTCGCTCCCCACGACGCCGACGAGCCGGACCTCGGTGAAGTACGAGGCCGCCAGACCGAAGTACACGGCCGCGCCACCGAGCGCCCGCTTGCGGCTCCCGAAGGGCGTCTCGACGTCGTCGAGCGCGAGCGATCCGACCACCAGTATGGACATGTCTTCGCCTCCTACATCGATTCAGGGGCCGCGACGCCCAGCA
>DATKCO010000054.1:0-14313 GCA_035513155.1 Gemmatimonadota bacterium
AGTGCCTTGCCAAGCCCAGAATTCGACAGCAAGTGGTGCCACATCGGGAAATCGTTCGCGAACCGCATGCTGGAACGCGATGTACGCGTCGTAGTCAGAAATGCGGCTCCACCGTTCTTCGAAAGTCTTGAGACCTGCGAAAGCTTGAGACTGCAGGATAATGTTGTCGATCGGCACATGACAGAAGTGATAAAACGCCTCGTACCCCGGCAGGCGTGCTTCGCCAAACACAAACAAGTACTTGAGCGTCATGTTCAACCACTTCTGCGCTTGACCGATGGTGAAGTTTGTATATCCTGCCAACGCGTAGACAGTACAAAGACTCTCACACGTCCTTCGGTGCCATGAGTCGAAGGCCTCTTGCGTTGCAAGGGCTTGGTTACCCGCTAGATTCGTAATCGCCTCTCTAAGGATCTGTGTAGCGTTCGGCCTTGCTGCAGGGTGCTCACCAATGCCGTGAACGGTGCGGCTCAGATCCTGGTGTGCCCTATTGATAGCGAGTAGAAGCGTATCGTCGCCGGAGCCGAAGTACAGCCGCAGAAGAAAGTCCGCCTGGTCATTCGCGGTGGGCCTGCGGTAACGGTGATCCGGGCCGTCGTTCATGCGTCCTAACGAGTATTCTCCGGTTCCGCCTATCCCGATACGAGGGCGGCGAACGTCGTCGAGCAGCCGCTCCAGCTCCGCCACGGGCGATCATAGCCGACGGAGATGGAAGGTTTTCACAGGGAGAGGGGCGTACGGTGGGAAAAGTGGCTGTCCAGCAAGTGTGCCCGTTTCGTGCCCGTTTCGGGTCCCATTCTGCGTGGAAAACGGGGCGGCCCTCCTACCGCCTCGTGGCGTAAGTCGTTGCGGAGTCCACGATACGTTGAAACGCGTCCTCCCGGGCTCGAATGGCATTCAGGAGGTCGTCGGTTCGATCCCGATCAGCTCCACCATGGTTCGCTCGACATGATCCCCGACGGGGCCCCTTTATCGGGGCCCCGTCCTCTTTTCAGCCCGCCCTTCCGTCCCACGGGGGACAGGAGACGTGGACTTCCGGCATGGCTGATTGGAGCGGGTGCGCCTATCATTACGACGCCCATTCCCCCAAGAGCTGATATCATCCCGACGGGAGCCGTATGCCTCTCTTCATGGACATCCACAAGGGGGTCGAAGCGACCGAGGACGCGGTCCAGCAGGCCCACCTGAGCGACCTCGAGGCGCAGGAGAGGTTCGGCGTCAAGTACCTCAAGTACTGGTTCAATCCGAAGCAGGGGACGATCTGCTGCCTGGTCGAGGCGCCGGACCCGGAGGCGGCCCGCCAGTGCCATCTCGAGGCCCACGGCCTCGCGGCCGACAAGCTGATCGAGGTCGACGACGCGGTGGTCGAGGCGTTCCTGGGGAACAGCGTCGACGCCGGCCTCGGGAGGATGGTCGCGCCCGACGGGGGACCGGACGGAGCCTTCCGCACCGTGCTGTTCACCGATATCGTGGAGTCGACGTCGATGACCCAGCGCCTGGGAGACGCCGAGGCGATGAAGGTAATCCAGGCCCACGACTCGCTCGTCCGCCGCGAGATCGAGGCGCGTCGCGGCCGCGTCATCAAGCACACCGGCGACGGCACGATGGCCGCGTTCCCCTCCGCCTCGGCCGCGATCGAGGGGGCGATGGCGATCCAGAAGGGGTTCCGCGTCCAGAACGCGCGCTTGCCCGAGCGGGCGATCGAGGTGCGGATCGGGATGAATGCGGGCGAGCCGGTCGACCAGGGCGAGGATCTGTTCGGCGCCACCGTGCAGCTGGCGGCACGGGTGTGTGACGCCGCGGGGCCCCGCCAGATCTGCGTGTCGAACGTCATCCGCGAGCTGTGCCTGGGCAAGGACTTCCGGTTTTCGGATCTGGGGCCCCGACCGCTGCGGGGCTTCCCCGATCCCGTCCGTCTCTACGAGGTGGCCTGGTCGTGAGCGAGCCGATGGCGAAGGAGGAGTTCCAGGAGCAGGCCGTGCTCTACGAGCTGGGACGGCTGCAGGCCGACGGGCGCGAGCGGTTCGAGGCCGAGCTCGCCGCCCGCGGCGAGGAGGGACGCCAGGTGCTGGAGGGGGTGCGCCGCGCCTTCGCCCGCGCCGGGCTGGGCCCGGGCTCGACCACGGTCTCGGCGGAGCGCGCTGCGCTCGCCGCCGTCACGGCCCGCCCGATACGGCGGCGGCGTCCGCGAGCGCGCGGCTGGCCGTTGATCGCGCTCGCGCTGCTGGTCCTTTTCGTCGGCGCGCTCGCCTGGGCGCTGACGCTCCAGGCCGAGCGCTCCGGCTTCGATCGCGAGCGCCGGACGAGCGCCGCCGCGCTCGACTCCCTCGCCGCGGAAGTGGCGGCGCGGGACTCGCTGGAGCGCGCGCGTCCCGGGGCGACCGATCTCGCTCCCATCATCGCCTCCCCCGATCTCGCCGCCGTGGACCTCTCGGGTGCGAGCGGCGCCTACGGCCGGCTCCTCACCACCCAGGACGGCGCCCTGCTCGTCGCCGAGGATCTGCCTCCCCTCTCCGAGGATGGCAGCTACCACCTCTGGACCCGGACGCCCAACTGGGCGGTTTCCCACGTCACCTCCCTGGGATCTGCTCCAGGAGGATACCTGTTGGCGCGCTTCTCGGACGCGACCTTCCTCGAGGGGGCCCGCGGGATCTTCGTCACGGCGGAGACCGGCCCGGCCGGGGAGACGCCGGCCGGCGCGACGATGCTCCAGGGCCTGGTGCCGGCCCCGATCCAATGACGCGGGAGAGTAGCGTCGCCCCCGTCCCACCCGTAACTTCCGGGATTCGCGGCGGGTGGCCATTCTCCTTCCGTCGCCGGGGTGGCGGAACTGGTAGACGCGCCGGACTCAAAATCCGGTGGCCGCGAGGCCGTGTGGGTTCGACTCCCTCCCCCGGCACCACTCCATGTCAGGGTTGACGACTCGGGAGGCTCCCGTCACCTTTCCGCACCCCATGCCCCGCCCCGTCGCCCTCGCCCTCCTGCTGGTCAGCGTCACGCTTGGGCTCCGCTGCGCGCGCAACGCCGAGCGCGCCGCCCTCGACGAGCCCATCACGCCACCCGGGGCGGTGGAGCGCGAGCCGTACCTCGTCTGGATGACCGACTCCAGCGCCGTGATCCGGTGGCGGACGTGGCAGCCGGCGCAGTCGGGCATCCGGTTCTGGATGGAGGCCGACACGACCGAGCTCCTGCTGGAACAGGAGGGGCGGACCCACACGTTCCAGATGCTCCAGCTCCAGCCCGCGACCACCTATAGCTACGAGATCCGGCTGAACGACACGCTGTGGTCCAAGACGGCCGAGTTCAGGACCTTCCCGCAGCCGGGCTCAAAGGACCCGTTCACGTTCCTCCTGATGGGGGACACGGGGATGAACAACACCCCGCAGCTGGCGCTCGCCCGGCACATGAACCAGGAGACGCCGAACTTCGTCGTCCACGTGGGTGATCTGGCGTATCCCGACGGGACCGAGCAGCAGTACACGGTGAACCACTTCGGGGTCTACGCCCCGCTCCTCCAGCGCGTTCCCCTGTTTCCCGCTCCCGGCGACCACGACTTCTATACCAACTGGGGGCAGCCGTACATCGAGGCCTTCGATCCCCCCGGCGGCCACGAGTCGGGCTCGCCGTTCTACTACGCCTTCACCTACGGCAACGCGCGGTTCCTCTCGCTGGATACGAAGGACGACGACGAGCACGCCCAGCGCTTCGGGCACATCGGCGATCCCGGCAGCGACCAGTACCAGTGGCTGCTCCGGCAGCTCTCCTCCGCGCGCGCGGACCCGGGCATCGATTGGATCATCGTCTACTTCCACCACGCGCCGTACAGCGCCTCGACCGGATTCGGCGGCCACGGCTCCCACCTGCCGACCCGCCGGGCGCTGAGCCCGCTGTTCGACGGCTACCGCGTCCCGCTCGCCCTCAGCGGCCACGACCACGACTACCAGCGGTCGCGACCCATCCGCGGGAACACGATCCAGGAAGAGGGCCAGGGGACCGTCTATCTGGTGAGCGGCGGGGGTGGGGGCCGGTGGGTGTTCCGCGGGACCGGCACCGACTGGTTCACCGCTCACGCCGAGCAGATTCACCAGTACGTGCGGATCAACATCGACCACTACGATCTCGAGCTCGAGGCCGTCGACACCGGCGGCAACGTTTTCGACATCTACGCATTCTCGATCCCCGAGGAGCTGCGCAAACCCGACATCCGTCCCACCGAGCCGATCGGCCTGCCTCCCGCCGCCTCGGCGGAGACCGACGAGCCGGCGACCGCCACCACTCCGCGCTGAGCCCGATTTCCTAGTTCCGCCGGGGATCCCGGGGCCGGCGGCGCGCGAAGCCCTCGACCGCCAGAACCGCCTCGATCTGCTCGTCCATCCACGCCTGAGCCAGGCGCGCGCGCTCGCCGAGGTCGTCGAGCGTGAGGAGCCGCTGCTTCCGGGCGACACTGATCCGCATCAGGCTCGCCGCCCGGTTCACGAGCATGGGGTACGGGATCGCGTCGTTCAACAGGTCGGCGGCGTACTCGCCCTGGAGCACCAGCTCGCCGTAGCGGCGCGCAGTCAGGAGAAACCCCGCCTTGCCCTCGGCCACCTCGGGATCCTGCAGGTCCGGGAGCATCTCGGCCAGGACCTCGATCTCGGCGAGCCAGTAGCGCGCCGGCTGCTCGGCTACGCGCCCCAGCGCCACCCGCGCGATCCCCCGCAGGACGATGTTGAAGCGGCCGTCCGACAGCGGCTCGGCCACCTCGATCTGGCCCAGCGACCCGATCCGATGGATGGCGGGTGAGGCCCCCGGCGGTCGCACCTCCTGCGCCAGCACCATCGTGATCAGACGCTCGCCCGCCAGCGCGTCGACGACCATTCCACGATAGCGCGGCTCGAACACGTGGAGCGGCAGGTAGGTCTCGGGAAACAGGACCACGTTCGGCAACGGGAAGATCGGCGTCGACTTCACGGGATCGGCGGCGCGGGGACGCGCCTCGCTTTCCAAGCGGCTGGACGGCTGGTATGTTGCCGCCGCCGATGGGCCTCGTCCTCGCCACCCTGGCCGCGCTGGGGAACGTCCTCGGCGGCTGGCTCGTGATCGCCCGCCCTCGCTGGAGCGATGTGATGCTCCGGGCGTTCGTGGCGATCGGAGCCGGGTTCCTGCTGTCGGTCGCGCTCCTTCGCATGCTGCCGGAAGCGCTCGCGCTCGAGCCCGAGGCGACCCTCCCCCTGGTCGTGACCGGCTATTTCCTGACCCATCTGTTCGAGCACGTCCTCGTCCGTCACTTCCATTTCGGCGAGGAGGTCCACGCCGAGTTCGTCCACCGGAGCTCGAGCCGGGCCGCCATATTCGGCCTCGGCCTGCACTCGTTCTTCGACGGGGTCTCGATCGCGGCCGGGTACACGGTCAGCCCCGTGCTGGGGTGGCTCGTGTTCGTGGCGATCGCGCTGCACAAGGTCCCGGAAGGATTCACGATCGCATCGATCGTGCGGGCGGCCGGCGGCGGCCGAGGGGTCTCGCTGGGATCGTCCGCCGCGGTCGGCGGAGCGTGCGTGGTCGGGGCGCTGCTCATGTCCGGATCGGCGGCCCTCGCCGGATACGGGCTCGCGGTCGCGACCGGCGTGACGATCTACGTGGCGGCGACCGACCTCGTCCCGGAGGTGAACAAGGAGGTCGGCCATCATCTCGCGCTCACGGTGCTGGGCGGGGTGGCGCTCTATCTGGTGTCGGCGTGGGCGCTTCGGGTCCTGGGGCTTCACTAGTCGTCGGACCGGCTTTGCGGACCAGGTGCACGAGCGCGTCCAGCTCGTCCAGCGCCGCGGCGACCAGTTCCAGGTAGTTCTCGCCTCCCGCCGATCCCGCCAGCTCGGCGCCCGGCAGCGAATCGGCCTCTCCGACCCCGACTCCCGCGGGCACTCGTACCGCCGTGGGCCCGGTGGCGTACGTGCGGTCGCGGTCCGGGGCGTTGGGGCGATCCTGGCCCGTGGGCCGGGCGATCCGCGCGGGGAGCGACTCGGCCAGCATGGCCTCGGCCCGCTCGAGCCGGGCCTCGACGGCGCTGAGCACCATTCGGACGGAGTCCCGGCCCGTTCCCAGGAACGCGGGCGGATCTTCCTCCGCGAGCGCGACCACCCGCTGGCGGAATTCCTGGATGAGATCGGGTGCGAGCGTGCTGTCCGGCTCGGCGACCGTCTGTGCCACGCGGGCGGACCATCGCACCAGCCGCGTGAGGGCGGGCCAGTCGTAGAGGAGGACCTGATCGTCCCGATAGGTGCCGGCGTCGATGAACCGCGGCTCGAAGCGGACCGGCGGGGGCGTGGCGACGGGCTCCCCGGCGGGGTCCTGGGCCCGCGCCGGCGCCGCCGCCACGAACCCGGCCAGCACCAGGGCGAGCGTCAGCCCGCGGGGAGGAAAACATTCCAGACGCATGGGTGTATATACCTTACCGGCAGGGGAAAAGGTCGTCAACCGCACGGGGTGGTGCGCGCAAGCGGCTGTCCTGTCGTCACTTGCACGGCCTAGCCTCTTGACAGCCCTGGGCCGGATCGAGTATTGTATCCCGTTGGACGATTTTCGTCTATTCTCGGCTTTCTGGTGTGGATTTGGTGAGAGGAAGACAGGAAGGTTCATGGCGAAGAAGCGTAGAAAGACCACGAACATGGCTCTGGGCACCGGGTCCGACAAGGTGGACGAGGGCGCCCTCGCGCTGTATCTGGAGGACATCAAGAACCACCCCCTCCTGACGCGCGCCGAGGAGGCCGAGCTCGCCCGTCGCATCCGCGAAGGGGACCAGCTCGCGCTGGAGAAGCTCGTTCGCTCGAACCTCCGGTTCGTCGTCTCGGTGGCCAAGAAATACCAGAACCTGGGCATGAGCCTCCCGGACCTGATCTGCGAGGGTAACGTGGGTCTGGTGCGCGCGGCCCAGAAGTTCGACGAGACCAAGGGCGTCAAGTTCATCTCCTACGCGGTGTGGTGGATCCGCCAGGCGATCCTCAAGGCGCTGGCGGAGAACTCCAAGACGTTCCGGCTCCCGATCAATCGGGCGACCACGCTCAACAAGATCTCCAAGAAGGAGGCCGAGCTGACCCAGAAGCTCGGGCGTGAGCCGAAGCCGGAGGAAGTCGCCGAGGCGATGGACATGGACGTCGACGAGGTGCGCAAGCTGATGAACGTCTCGCGCAAGTCGCTCTCCCTGGACGCCCCGCTGTTCGAGGGCGAGGAGAAGACGCTGTTCAGCTACCTCTCGGACGACGAGACCCTCGACCCCGAGGAGCAGACGTTCGAGAGCGCGAGGCAGAAGGAGATCCGCGAGACGCTGGACTCGCTGCAGCCGCGCGAAGCGAAGATCGTCAAGCTCTACTACGGGCTGGACGGCAACGAGCCGCTGACCCTGCGGGAGATCGGCTCGATCTTCAACCTCTCGCGCGAGCGGATCCGCCAGATCAAGGAGCGCGCCATCGAGCGCCTGCGGCACGTATCGCGGGCCCGGCGGCTGGAGCCGTACCACTAGGCCGACACCGCGGGAAGCAACGAAAGCCCCCGTCCTCCTCGAGAGGGCGGGGGCCTCTTTTTTGGGCCTTTCAGCGGGCGGGGATCACAGCGCTGTCGAACGTCGGCTCACGACGCAGCAGGTAGATCGGGACACCGGCGACAAGGGCAACGGCCCCCGCAACCAGGTTCGCCGCGGTCGTGCTGACCAGGAAGACCCCGCACAGGGCCAGCGCGGCGATCGGAATCAGGGGACCGCCCGGAAGACGGATGGTGGGCCCGGTCCGCGGCAGCCTCCGCCTCAGGATCGGGACCGCGGCCGCCGTTCCCACGTACGTGGACAGCCGTGTGATCATCGAGAGCAGTGCCAGCTGGATGAAGGTGCCGCTGACCGCGAGAAGGAAGGCGATCGACACCTGGGCGAGGATCGCCACGTGAGGGGTCCGCCAGCGCGGATGGACGCTGGTCAGCGCGCGCGGGCCGTACCCGTCTTCGGCCAGGGCGAACAGATACCGCGGGCCGTTGAAGGCCATGTTGACGATCGTCCCCAGGATGGAGACCACGGCCCCGACCGTGAGCAGCACCCCTCCCCATCCACCCATCAACACCTCCGCGGCCGCGGCCAGAGGGGCTCCGCCTGCATGCGCGGCGAGATCGGGAAGGACGGCCAGGGCCACGAGCTGGATCAGGAAGTACAGGGCGGTGACCCCCAGGATCATCGTGACGAGGGCGAACGGAACATCCCGTCGAGGGTCGCGATACTCCCCCGCCGCGGCGGCGGCGTTCTCGAAGCCGGCGTAGGCGAAGAGCAGCAGCAGCGCCGCCTGTCCCAGGTCGCTCGACCCGGTCGCGGGCGCGAAGGAGATGCGGGAGAAATCGATCGAGAAGAGCCCCACGACCACCAGGATCAGGAGCGGAACCACCTTCACGACGGCGAATCCCGCCGTGATGCGAGCCGCCCCGCGAACCCCGACCAGGTTGATGCCCGTGATGAAGGCGAACACCGCGGCGATCAGGGCGAGGCGGGTGGCGCCGGTGCCCGTGCCAGGAGAGAAGAACCCGATCGCCTGGACGAGTCCGTTCGTGAGGGCCGCCATGGTGGCGATCTTGGTGAGGAACATCATCCAGCCGACCTCGAACCCGACGAACCCTCCGAACGCCTCGCGAGTGTAGACGTACGCCGATCCCGGCTGGTCGAAGTGGCTGGATGCCTCGGCGAAGCAAAGAACGAGCAGGGTCACGGCCAGGCCGGCCACCAGGACCGCCCACAGGCTCGCGAATCCCAGCAGCGCGGCGGCCGCCGCCGGCAGCAGGTACACGCCACTGCCCACGACCCCGTTGACCGCGATGCCCGTGATCTGCCAACGGGAAACGGCACGTCGCAGTGTGGGACCGGGGCTCAATCGTCCGGCTCGGCGTCCAGGAACGCGTCCAGCAGCTCGTCCACTTCCTTTCGCGGGACGCTGGGGCGCGGCTTCGCGCCGGGATCCTCGTCCCCGCCCGTGACCGGGTCGGGCCCGCCTCCCGTCGCGGCGGCTCCGCGGACAGCGCTCCATCTGCGGTAGAACGCCATGGCGCCCAGAACCTCGAAGCCGAGCGCTCGGGCCGGCCCCTGGACGTCCCGGTCCGAGGAAACGACCCACGTGGTCGCGGCGCGCGCGGCGAACCGACCGCGGCACAGGTCGAGGATCCGCTCGTCGGCGGTGACGCCGGCGGCGGTGTAGACGACCAGGACCCGGCCGCTCGATCGCTTGCGGCTCCCGCCGCGGCCGTCCCACACCAGGACGCATTCGCCCACGCCCCGATGACCCGCGGCCGCGACCAGCCAGGCCTCGAAGCGCTCACGCGCGAGGGTCAGGTCCGACCCCCGCGGCGCGAAGCGCGGAATGGCGTGCAGGATGTTGTAGCCGTCGATCAGGACGGCGGCGGGCGCGCCGTCCCTCACCGATGGGTCAGCGCGGGGTGCCGGCCGTGGCGGGCTGCGCCGTCGAGGCGGTGGATGGCGCCGCGCGGTCGGCCGCGGCCTCGCGCTCCCGGCGCGCCAGCCGGAACAGGTCCGCCAGCGTGTCGGCCTCGGACAGCAGATCGACCGCCTTCGCCAGCGGAAGGTCGGCCCTGAGGACCGCCTGCCGGGCGGCGCCCTCGCCGTGGTACTGGCTGATCAGGGTGTAGCGGAGGAAATCACGCATGTAGTCCCGCTCGGCGTCGAACGCCTCGTCGGAGAAGTCGATCTCCTTGACCTCGCGCAGGTAGGTCCGGAAGTCCTCGACCAGCGACTCGTCGGGCTGGAAATCGCGCGCGAGCGAGGGGTGGGTGGAGCGGTACCGTACGGCGAACGAGAAGAACGCGGTCTTGACGAAGATCTCCTGGAGCAGGTCGCGCGAGATCTCCTCGACCTCTCCCGCGCGGACGACGACATCGGGCATCACCCCACCCCCACCGTAGACCGTGCGACCCATGTCCGTCCTGAAGACCAGGCTGTCGGGGATCTCCTGCCGGCGCCGTTCATCGTCCCCCGGCGCGTGGAACTCCTCGGGCCAGATCAGCTCGTTGAAGTCGATTTCCAGCGATTCGTCGCGCTGGATGCTGCGGCCGCTCGGCGTGTAGTAGCGGGCCGTCGTCAACTTGAGGAAGTAGCCGTCGTCGAGCGGAAACAGGCTCTGGACGAGTCCCTTGCCCCACGTGGTCTGGCCCACCACGAGCGCGCGGTCATGGTCCTGCAGCGCGCCCGCTACGATCTCGCTCGCCGAAGCGCTGGCGCGGTTGACGAGCACGATCATCGGGTGGACCGAGAAATCGTCGTTGTCGCGCGCCGTGTAGGCCCGGTGGGATTCGGACATCCGGCCCCGCGTGGCGACGATCTCGGCGCCCCGCGGGAGGAACAGATCGGTCACCTCGATCGCCTGGTCGAGCAGGCCGCCGGGATTGTCGCGCAGGTCGAGCACCAGGCTCCGCATGCCCTGCCGCTCGAGCTTCCGCACGGCGTTCCGGATCTCCTCCCGGCCGTGCTCCGAGAACTGGGTGAACCGGACGTATCCGATCCCGTCCTTGAGCAAGAACGCGTACGGCACCGCCGAGAGCGTGATCGGCTGGCGCTCGATGGTCACCTCGAACGGCTCCCTCAGACCCTCGCGGGCGATCGAGAGCACGACCTCGCTGCCGCGCGGGCCGCGCAGCTCCTGGACGGCCTTCTCCTCGCTCCATCCCTTCGTGGAGACGTCATCGACCTGGACGATCCGGTCGCCGGGGAGCAGGCCCGCTTTGTACGCCGGCGTGCCTTCGATCGGGGAGATGACGGTCAGGACCTGATCGACGACGTCGATCCGGATGCCCAGTCCCTCGTAGTTCCCCTGGGTGTGGATCTGCAGGTCCTGGTAGTCCTTGGGGCTCAGGAGCTGGGAGTAGGGGTCGAGGGACAGGAGCATCCCGCTGAGCGCCCGCATGTAGAGGCTGTCGGACGGGATCTCGTCGACGTACTTGTCCGAGATCTGGTGGATCGCCTCGTTGAGCAGCTTGATCGCCTGATAGGGATCGTCGCCGCTGGAAGCCGAGAGGTCGTCGTAGATGATCCCGCCGGTGAGCACCGCCAGGAAGAACAGGACGACGAAGAGGGAGCCGATCCGCTTTCTGATCATCAGGTATCCGTCCTTGGGATGAAGATCCTGGCGGCCAGCGCCTCCCTGACCCGATCGCGGATCGCCGACTGCACCGTCTCTATCGACTCTGTACCAGCCAGAACGACAAACCGTTCCGGTTCGTTCATCGCGAGCCTCCGATACCCCGCCCGGACCCGCTCGTGGAACTGATCACCCGCCCGCTCGATGCGGTCGGGCGGCCGGTCTCGCGCCCGCTCCCTCGACGCCTCGACCGGCACGTCGATGAGCACGGTCAGATCCGGCTCCAGGCCTCTGGTGACGAAGGCACTGAACGCCTTCACCCGGTCGGGATCGAGCCCCCGCCCGTGCCCCTGATAGGCGACCGAGGAGTCGCCGTACCGGTCGAGCAGGACGATCTTCCCCGCCTCCAGCGCGGGCCGGACGACCTCCGACACGAGCTGGGCGCGAGCCGCCAGGAACAGCGCCAGCTCGGACTCCGGGGTCAGATCCTCCGGGCCGCCCTCAAGGAGGACCTCCCGGACCGCTTCCCCGACCGGCGTGGTTCCGGGTTCGCGGGCCGCCACCACCTCGAGTCCCTCGCTCCGCAGGAAATCCGCCAGCCGCTCGATCTGGGTCGACTTCCCGCTGCCTTCGCCTCCCTCGAACGTCACCAGGAGGCCGCGGAGGTGGGGGACGCTCACCGGAGGGAATATCGCCGCGCGCGGCGGCAAACTCAAGCGGGGCCCTAGTCGGCGTAATACTCGAGTCCCAGGTGGGTGATCTGCTCCTCTCCCATCAGGTGCCGCAGCGTGTTCTTCAGCTTCATCAGCTGGATGAACAGATCGTGCTCTGGGTAGAGGCCGGGTCCGGTCATCGGGCTCTTCCAGTAGAACGAGAGCCACTCCTGAATGCCGCTCATCCCGGCGCGCGCCGCGAGGTCCAGGAACAGCGCGAGGTCGAGCACGATCGGCGCCGCGAGGATCGAGTCCCGGCACAGGAAGTTGATCTTGATCTGCATCGGGTAACCGAGCCACCCGAAGATGTCGATGTTGTCCCACCCCTCCTTGTTGTCGCCACGGGGAGGGTAGTAGTTGATCCGGACTACGTGCGAAATGTCGCCGTAGAGGTCGGGATAGAGATCGGGCTGGAGGATGTAGTCGAGCACGCCGAGCTTCGACTCCTCCTTGGTCCTGAACGACTCGGGATCGTCCAGCACCTCACCGTCCCGGTTGCCCAGGATGTTGGTCGAGTACCAGCCGTGGATGCCCAGCAGCCGCGCCTTGAATCCAGGAGCGAGGATCGTCTTCATCAGGGTCTGGCCGGTCTTGAAGTCCTTCCCCGTGATCGGCACGCCGTTCCGGTCCGCCAGGTCGAGGAGCGCGGGGACGTCGGCCGACAGGTTCGGCGCCCCGTTCGCGTACGGGATCCCGCTCCTGAGCGCCGCGTACGCGTAGACCATCGACGGCGGGATCGCGTCATCGTCGTCGTCGAGACCCTCCTCGAACGCCTCGATCGAATCGTGGACCGGGGCCTTCTCCATGAACACTTCGGTCGAACCACACCACACCATGACCAGCCGGTCGCAGCCGTTCTCTTCCTTGAAGCCCGCGATGTCGTCGATCAGCTGGTTGGCCCACTCGCGCTTCGACCGGCTCTCGATGACATGGGTGCCGTGCAGCTTCTTCACGTAGCGCTGGTCGAAGGCGCCCTTCATCGGCCGGATGCCGTCCAGGAAATCCTTCAGCTCTTCGACCTGGGTCCGCTCCAGAACACCCGCGTGCGCGGCGGACTCGTAGACGGTGTCGGGAAACACGTCCCACCCACCGAAGACGAGCTGATCGAGCCCCGCCAGCGGTACGAATTCCTGGATTGTGGGGACGCGATTCTCGGGCCTTCCCCCCAGCCGGATCGTCCCCATCTGGGTCAGCGATCCGAACGGCTTGGCGGATCCCCGTCGAACCGCCTCGACGCCCGCGATGAACGTCGTCGCCACGGCTCCCAGCCCGGGCAGCAGCACCCCCAGCTTGCCCGTCGCGGGCGCGATCTCGGTGGGCTCCGGCTTCACCTGCCGCAGGGGCCTGGGACCGGCCACATTCTTTTCGTCGTTCTTTTCGGCATTCATCCTATGTTCCTTTCTCCTCGTGCCGATGGGCCGCGGGAACCGGCTCGTCGAGCGGGATCCCCTTGGCGACCTTGTAGACGGAATAGATCCGCTCCAGGGCGGTGATGTTCGCCATCACGGCGATGAACGCGAGCGCCAGCAGCAGCGGCGCGTAGCGCATTCCGGGTGCGAACTGCTCGACCAGCGGGATGAGCAGCCCCCCCACGCCCAGCAGCACGACCCGTTCCGGCCGCTGCATCGTTCCCACCTTGCACTCGACGCCGAGCGCCTCGGCGCGGGCCCGCGTGTACGACACCATGAGCGAACCCACCATGGCCAGGATCACCACGTAGCCCACCCACCAGAAGTTCGGAAGCGGACGGAAATACGCGTACAGCGAGAAGTAGACGACGATCTCCGAGACCCGGTCGAGCGTGGAGTCGTAGAACGAGCCGAATTTGGAGGCCAGCCCCGTCTCCCGCGCCACCCGCCCGTCGAGGATGTCCATCATCCCGCCGAGCAGGAACACGACGATGCCGGTGAGCAGCGCCCGCTGGAAGATCAGGACCGCCGCCAGCACGGTGACCATGAAGCCGAACGTGCTGATCAGATTGGGATGGACGCGACGGCGGACGAGCGCCGCCACGACCGGATTCAGCAACCGGACGAAGCCGTTCTTGAACCAGTCGGGCATGGGCCTCCGCAGAGAGAAGGCCCGCAGCCACAGGGGCGGCAGCGGGCCCTCGCCTCACGATCGTGCTCGCTCGTTCGCCCCCCGGCTACAGGTGGGCTTCGATCACCTCTTCGAGCCGCTGCTTGCGCACGGCGCCCACCACCGTCTCGACCACCTTGCCGTCCTTGAAGAACAGAAGGCTGGGGATCGACCGGACGGCGAACTGCTGCGCGGTGCGCTGGTTCTCGTCGACGTCGAGCTTACACACCTTGAGGCGACCCTCGTATTCCACCGCGAGCTCGCCCACCGTGGGGGCGATCATCTTGCAGGGGCCGCACCACTCGGCCCAGAAGTCGACGAGCGTGAGCGTGCCCGACTCCTTGACCTCCGAATCGAACGTTTCGTCGGTGACCGTATGGATGTTGCCATTGGTTGTCATGGAGAGTCCTTCCTTCTGAGGGCCACGGTCG
>DATKCO010000055.1:0-2258 GCA_035513155.1 Gemmatimonadota bacterium
CCGCGGAGCGCCAGCGCGGGCTGGCCTTCGAGACCTCGTCGTGACGGCTCAGCGCAGCGCGATCCGCATCACCAGCTCTCCCTCGTCCTCCTCTCCCGTGTGCGCGAACCCGAGCCGCTCGTAGAAGGGAGCGGGACTCCCTTCGCCGGGGACGTGGGAGAGCCGGAGCTCGATCGCGCCCGGGCGGCCCCGGACGTGCTCGAGGAGGAGAGCGACGGCCCGCGCGCCGAAGCCCCGCCCCTGGAAGCGGTGGTCGATCATGAACCGCCACAGGTAGTACGCCGGCTTCGCCGGCTCGTCGTGGAGCATGAGGAAGCCGACCGGCGTCTCGTCGGCGTAGATCGCCCGGAACCAGGCGTGGTCGGGCTCGAAGTGCGCCTGGGCGATCGAGACGGCGTTGGAAGCGACGAACCGGTCCTGCCCCGGCGCGACCCGGAGCCGGAGCACGTCCCTCAGATTCTCCTTCGTCACCTCGCGCAGCGAGACCGTCGCTTCCCGGCTCGGGATTTCGTCCGCGCCGTCGCCGGACACGGGGACCGTCACCCGCCGCCGTCCGGCTTCTGCAGGACCCAGTCACCCGCGCGCTCGCCGGGGACGATCCGCCACCCCTCCGCGAGGTCGAGCGACCACCCCTCGCCCGCGACCGGGGCGACCTCCGCGTCCGCCGGGACGGGGACGAGGACCCCGGTGATCCATCCCTGCTCGTTCCGCAGGAACAGCGCGCCGCCCGACTCGACTTCGAGGATCCCCCACACGTCGGAGACCCGGCTCGACCCGTAGACCGTTCCGAGTCCATCCAGGTTGACCGCGTCGTTGGGATCGAACGAGAAGCGGAACTCCGCGTCCGGCGACAACCGGAGGACGTGCCCTTCCACGAGCCGCGCGCGGTAGTCGGCCAGGCGGGCCAGATGACGCTCCTCGCGCCGGGTCTCCTCGAGCACCACCCGCTCGCCGCCATAGGGGCGGATGCGCGGCTCGGCCCGGCCCGGTGCGGCCGGAACCCCGTAGGCGCGCGCCAGCAGCTCGCCGAGCGCCGCGCCGTCGACGAGGTCCTTCCGCCACTCCGCGCCGGACTCGTCCAGCAGCACGCCGTAGGCCGGGCCGGTCGCGTAGGCGAAGCTCCGCGAGAAGCTCTCGCTGCGGTCGCGCCCGTCCAGCCCGACCGCAGCGCGGTCCGCCCGCACGCGCTCCGGCAGCCCGCCGAGGACGAGCCCGGTGTACTCGGCCATCCCCTCGTTCCGCTCGAGCGCGTCCTCCTCCGCCGCGGCGTCGGGGAAGAGGGCGCGGCGATGGGCGCGGAAGGCGAGCGCGTCCTCGATCGCGGCCTCCCGCGCCTCGCCCTCTCCGACCAGCGCCGCCGCGAGCGCGCGCATCTCCAGCCGGAGCCAGATCCGCGCGTCCTTCGCGTCCAGGTGGGCGTTCGTCGGGTTGTTGGCGGGGAGCCCCGCGTCCGACTGGACGCGGTGGAACATCTCGTGGAGATAGAGCTGGTTCCGGACGTGCGGGAGCGACGGCGTCGGCCAGAGGAGCATCGTCCACTGGAGGCCGCCCCATTCGGCCGCCGAGTTCGCCGGGTTGACCGCTTCGGGAAGGGTGCCGACCCACAGACCCTCGCGCTCGTCGAGCCCGCCCCCCGGCGCCGGCCGGTCGGCGACCACCGAGCGGGAGGCGGGGTCGACGACGTAGACCGGGCCGTAGAGCTCGACGCCCCAGAGCCGGCCGGCGTCCGCCTCGCTCGCCGTCCGGGCCGCGTCGAACGCGCGCCGCGCCTCCGCCAGGTCGATCGGCGTCTCCTGGGCGAGCGCCGCGGAGGCGAGGGAAAGGAGACCGACCAGGCTCGTCAGCACACGCATGGAGGGAAAATACCGTGAAACGCTTCCTTCGTCCCCGGCTACGCCGTCCTCTACTCAGGCGCCCGCTTCGACGTCGAACCCCTCGCGCTCGGTTTCCTGGCCGTTCAGCAGGATGACGACCTCGTAGTCCCCCACCGGCCAGCCGTCCGGCTTCGAGATGTGGAACTCCGTCACCTGCACCCCGCCGCCGATCGACTCCGACCTCTCTTCGACGACCTGCCCGTCCTCGAAGGTCCAGCGCGCGGTCAGCGTGCCGTTGCCGGTCCCCTCGGTCTCGACCGAGGCGTAGATCGTGTCGGTCGGCGCGAAGCTTCCGACCTCCTCGACGACCCGCTTGTCGGCGCCGATCGAGCGGCCCAGCGACACGCCGGTCACGTCCAGGGCCGGCGCCTCTTCGACCGCGAG
>DATKCO010000056.1:0-17968 GCA_035513155.1 Gemmatimonadota bacterium
GAGTCCGACGCGGGGGCCGCGATCGTCGTCCTCGCCGAAGCCGGCGTCGGCAAGAGCCGGCTCATCCGGGAGGCGCTGGCGCGGACGTCCGCCGAGTCGCGGGCGATCCGCCTCCAGTTCAGCCCGATCCGGCTTCCCGGACAGCGGCCCTCGTCGGCCGAGATCTTCGCGCAGGTAGCCGGCGACCTGGAAGAGGCCCGGGCCCTCTTGCGTGAGGAGGCCGACGAGCACGCCCAGGGCCTGGCGGGACTGGTCGCCCGCGCCGACCACGAGGCGAGCGACGAGGTCCCCGGGGACGTGGATCCGAGGGCCGCGCGCCAGAACCGCTGGCTGGCGACCGCGGCGCTCCTGCGCGCGGCCGACCGCCGGGCGGAGATCGTCCTGACCATCGAGAACCTCCACTGGGCGGACGAGGCGGCCCGGGAGTTCCTCGCGTTCCTGCTCTCACCCGACGCGCGCGTGCCGGTGGCCACGCTCATGACCTCGCGACAGACGGATCTCGACTGGCTCCCCGACGAGGTCCAGAGGATGCCGATCGGCCCGCTGGACCCGACGGCCGCGGAGTCGATGCTGGTATCGCTGGTCGAGGAACTTCCGCCGGAGGAGCGGCGCGAGCTGATCCGCCGCAGCGCCGGGAACCCGCTCTTTATCGAGGAGCTCGCCCGTGCGCTCGACGAGGTGGGCAGCCCGGGGCGCGCGGTCCCGAGCATGTTGCAAGGGTTGATCACTTCGCGCATCGACCGCCTGAAGGAGCCGCTCCAGCACCTTCTCCAGATGGGCGCGGTGCTCGGCCTCCAGTTCCCGCTGCCGCTCCTGAAGAGCATGTTCACGCTCGAGTCACAGGCGATGCGGTTCGACGATGCGCTCGCCGAGCTGGAGGCGCGCGGCTTCCTCGAAGTCCAGGGCGACCAGAGCGGATTCCTCCACGCGCTGGTCCAGGAGGTCGCCTACGGGGGCCTGCTCGTTCGGGTCCGGCGCGTGCTCCACGAGTCCGCGGCCCGGCTCGGCGAGGAGTGGTTCGCCGACCGGCAGGAGGCCGAGGCCGCGTTCTTCGCGCACCATTACTGGCATGCGGACCTGCCGCAGGAGGCGGCTCCCCACCTCTGGATCGCGGGGCGGACGGCGGCGGGGAGCTGGAACCTGCCGGCCGCCGAGCAGTTCCTGCGGCGGGCGGCCGAGGCCCTCGAGAAGAGCGACCGCGCGCTCGACCCGGAGGAGGCCGCCCGCTTCGAGGAGACGACCGGCAACGTCCTGCTCCACCGCGGCTCGATGGACGAGGCGGAGGGGTGGTTCCGCCGCCTCGAGGAGCGCGGTCGCTCGACGGGACGCGCGGAGTGGGAGGCACGGGGCATCGAGTACCAGGGCCGGATCGCCTGGTATCGCGGCCGGCTCGACGACGCGGAGGCCCTGTTCGAGCGCGGCCTGGCGGTCGTGCCCGAGGGGACGCCGGGGGTCACCGCCGATCTCCACAACGACCTCGGCGTCGTCTTCTACTACCGCCGCGACTTCGATCGCGCGTTCGCCTGCCACTCGCAGGCCCTCGAGCTGCGCCGGGCCCGCGACGATCGGCTGGGGATCGCCAAGAGCCTGTCGAACATCGGGAACCTCCTGCTCCACTTGAAGAACGACTACGACCAGGCCGAGGACCACTACCGGAGGGCGCACGAGTTCGCGGTCGAGATCGCCGACCGGCAGATGCAGTATTCGGCGCTCAACAACCTGGGCCTGGTGCAGATGACGCGCGGACGATGGGACGAGGCGCTCGAGACGCTCGACCGCGCGATGTCGATCCTGGCCGAGATCGGCTGGTCCTACGCCCGCTTCGTCACCCTGCAGAACCGGTCATGGTGCGAGATCGAGCTCGGGCGGCTCGGCGACGCCATCCGTCACCTCCAGCTGTGCCACGAGAAGGGCGAGGCCGTGCTCGAGCCGGTGAACCGGGTGACGACGCGCCTTTTCCTGTTCGACGCGTGGCTCCACGTGGGCGATCTGGAGCGCGCGCGGGAGATGCTCGCCGAGGCCCGGCAGATGGTCGACGAGCTCGAGCTGGAGGAGGAGGAGGAGGAGGTCCGCCTGCGCGAAGGCCGTTGGCTGGCCGAGTGCGGCCTATGGGCCGAGGCCGCCGAGACGTTCGACCGGACCGAGGAGGAGGCGGTGAAGCAGAAGGCGGTCGCGGTCGAGCTGATCGCCCGCGCCCACGGCGCCCGGGCGCGGGCGCGGGCGGGGCTTCCCGATGTCGGAGGGTGCGACGTCGAGCGGGCGGGCGTCACCGAGCCGCTGGTCGCGCTCGTCCGGTACCTGCTGGCGGACGGGGCGTCGCTCCGCGAGCCGACCCCGGAGCTCGACGCGGAGCTCTCCGGGATCCTCGAGCGGTCGGCCGCGCTCAAGATGACGCCCCTGGAGCTGGCCGCGGCCGCGCGACTGGGGGCGCTGCGGGAGGCGCTCGGCGACGTCGAGCGCGCCCGGGCGGCCTACGCGCGGGCGGCCGCCGCGGCCGACGCGATCGCCGCCAGCCTTCCGCCCGAGCTCAAGCAGACCTTCGAGGCTCGGCCCGACGTCGCCGACATCCGGCGGCGCTTCGCGCCGACGACCTAGCCCCGCCCGCGGCGCCGCCGGGAGCGCGATCGGCGCCAGCGGAGCCCGTCGATCCCGAAGCCGCCGCCCCCACGGGCGGTCAGGTAGAGGAAGACGACGGCGTACAGGGCGGCCGGCTCTCCGCCGTTCTCGATCGGCCAGAAGCCGCGGGGCGCGTGGCGCCAGAAGTACGCCACCAGCATCTCGGCGAGCAGGACGAGCGCCACCGGCCGCGTCCACGCGCCGAGGAGGATCAGCGCGCCACCGAACGTCTCCAGGATCCCCGCCACTCCCCGGATCGACAGCAGCGCGACCGCCTCTCCCCCCAGCCAGCCGAACAGCTTCTGCACCCCGTGCTGCATGAACAGGAACCCGATCGTGATCCGCAGAACGGCGAGGGCGAGGCGCTCGAAGGGGCTGACCCGCCGCATGACGTCGTCCACCCCTCCCCTCATGGTGCGGGGACTCCGACCCGACCCTCGATCGCGACCGAAAGCCGCTCGCCGAGGGCGCGGAAGCGGTCCATCCACACCCGGGCCTCTTCGTCCCCGCGGGCGGCCCGGTCCCGCATCGCCGGGTACGTCTCCCGGAGCAGGCGCCAGTAGCCGTTCTGCGCGCTCCAGATGAAGCGGTCGAACGGCAGCTCGTCGGCCAGCTCGACGAGCCCGATCAGGCGCTCCAACCCGAGCCCTTCGACCCGTCGATCGAGCGCCCGGCGAAGCTCCCAGGCGACCTCCTCCCGATCGAGATCCACGCCCTCGAGCGCGGCCGGCTCGGGCAGGCCGGACGGTCCGGCGGACTCGAGGATTCCGCGCAGGATGCGACGCTGCCGGTCGCCGATCAGCGAGCGGCGGGAGTAGGTCGAGGCGTCGAGGGCGTCGTCGAGGAGCCGGACGACGGCAGGGTGGTCGGCGTGACGGAAGGCGCCTTCGATCTCACTGATCAGCCGGCGGCCCTCGGCCCGGTCCGGCCGCGCCCCGCCCACCGGGTCGCGGTCCTCCCCGGGATCGAGCGCGGCGTACCACAGGTCGGCCGTCTCCCGCGTGATCCCGGATTCGACGCGGGCGCGGCCGAGCGCCAGGCGGGCGCGGCCGCTGCGCCTCCGCCACCCTTCGAGCCGCTCGACGGTGTAGCAGTGCACGCGCTCCACCTCGCCGCGCTCCTCGAACAGCGAGCTCACCGCGTAGCGGGCCCCGATCTCGCCGAGGTCGACGCGGGCGGGCTCGACCGCGGTGTGGTAGACGTCCCTGCCGGTCCCCCTGTCGGGCACGTTGCTCCGCGCCCGCTCGAGCCGATCGAGGAACGCCGGCTCGAGCGCCTCGCCGAACAGCCGCTCGCCGAGCTCCACCGCCCGGCCCGCGTACTGGATCACCTGGACGGTCTCGATGCCCGCCAGATCGGAGAAGAACCAGCCGCACGAGGTGAACATCAGCATCGCGTGGCGCTGGAGCTCGAGCAGCTCGAGCGCCCGGACCCGGTCGCGCCCGTCGAGCCGTCGCCCGGCGTGCTCGTCGAAGAAGCGGCCGAGGCTCTCGTCGGAGCGGTCGAGGACGATCTCGATGTAGGCGTCCCGCGCCGCCCACGGGTCGAGGAGGAGCCTGGCCGCCTCCCGCTCGTAGCGCGGCTCGAGCTCGTCGCGGAGCCACTCGAGCGCTTCGCGCAGCGGCGCGCGCCAGGCCTGGTTCCACTCCGGGCTGCCGCCGGTCGAGCAGCCGCAGTCGGAGCGCCACCGCTCGACCCCGTGCGGACAGCTCCACGAGGTGTCCTCGAGGATCCGCACCTCGTCGGCGGCCGGATGGCGCTCGAGGTGCTCGCCGTAGTTCGTGAGCGCCACGCGCGGATCACGATCGAGGATCTCGAGCGCCATCGACAGCGCCATCTCGCCGTGTCGGTGGTGATGGCCGTACGTCTCGCCGTCGGTGGCGATGTGGGCCAGCCGCGGCCCCTCTCCCCCCTCCGCCACTTCCTTCAACCGCTCCGCCAGCACGTGGCCGTCCTCGAGCAGCATCTCGAACGCCACCGCACGCGACAGCGGTCCGTGGTAGAAGAAGAGCGCGATCGAGCGCCCGGACGGGAGCCGCTGCAGGTACGGCCGGCCGGGATCGATCCGCCCGCCGCGCACGTCGTGCCATTCGTCCTCGCCGGCGCGGCGCACCTCCGCCGCCTGGTGCGGCGCCAGCACGGTCCACTCGATCCCCTCCTCGACGAGCGCCTCCAGCGTGTCGAGGTCGACGGCCGTCTCCGGCAGCCACATCCCCTCCGGCCGGCGCCCGAACCGGTGCTCGAAGTCGCGCGCGCCCCAGCGCACCTGGGTGCGGCGGTCCCGCCGGCTGGCAAGCGGCAGGATCATGTGGCCGTAGGCCTGGGCGAGGGCGTTCCCGTGGCCGGAGAACCGCTCGCGGGAGCGGCGGTCGGCCTCCAGGATTGCGGCGTAGGTGCCGGGGGCGTGCGGCTCGAGCCAGGCCAGCAGGGTGGGGCCGACGTTGAAGCTGATCCGCTCGTAGTTGTTCACGAGGCGGACGATCCGGTCCTCCGGGTCGAGTACCCGCGACCACGCGTTCGGCGCGTAGCACTCGGCCAGGATCCGCTCGTTCCAGTCGTGATGGGGATGCGCGCTCTCCTGGCGCTCGATCGCTTCGAGCCAGGGGTTCTCGCGGGGCGGCTGGTAGAAGTGGCCGTGGATCGTCACGTGTCGGTCGGTCACGGCGCCAATATCGCGTGTTTCCGTCCCACCGCACTCCGCGTCATCCATATGACGGCGAGTGGAAGCCCGCCGACCCTAGGCTTGAGCCGGGGCGAACGGAGATCCCGGTAAGGGAGGTGTGTCGATGATCAGGGGACGGATCAGGCTGCTCGCGACGGTCGCCCTGACGACCTTCGCGTGCGGTGGCGGCACGGAGGAGCTGGGGTCCAGTCCCCTGGACGCGGCGGCGCGATTCCCGGCCGTCCTGGCCCAGGATCCGTGCCTGGTGGTCATGACCGACGCGGTGGCCCGCTGGTCGGGGTCCGAGGTGCGGCGGCTCGAGGCCCGGCTTCCGACCGTGGACGGCGGCGGTCAAGCGCGCGCGGGGTGCGTGGCGTTTGCCCGTGAGGGCGGGTCCGACGACCCGTTCTTCGAGGTCGACATGAAGCGGCCGGCCGATCCCGCCACCGACCCGCCCGACGCGCCCCGCGAGGGCGTGGCCTTCGCCGTGGTGGAGGGCACCGCCTTCGAGCTGAGGTGCGAGCGATGCGGCGATCGGACCGCGGACGCGCTGGAGTCGATCGTGACGAGCTACGCGGCCCTGGTGGAGTGAGCGTCATGGACGGAGCCCGACTGGACCGGAGAGACTTCCTCGCGGGCGCGGGAGCGATCGCCGCCGGCACCCTCGCCTGCGGCACCGGCGCCGGGCTCGAGATGGCGGCCCGGACGGCGGGCCTGACCGCGGGCTCTCCGCGTCCCGCCGCGCCGGTCGATCGCTGGGACCCGTCCCGCTTCGATCCCGGCGACTGGTCGTCCGTGCGGGAGAGCTTTCTCCTCTCCGAGGACCGGATCCACCTCGGCGCCCTCTACATCTCCAGCCATCCCGGACCGGTGCGCGAGGCGATCGCGAGCCATCGCCTCGGGCTCGACCGCGATCCCGTCGGGTACCTCCAGCGCCACGACGACCAGCTCACACACGAGGCGCTGGTGGCCGCGGGCCGCTACCTGGACGCCGACGCGGACGACATCGCGCTCACCGACAGCACGACGATGGGCCTGGGGCTCCTCTACACGGGTCTCCGCCTCCGCCCCGGCGACGAGATCCTGACCACCGAGCACGACTACTACGTGACCCACGAGTCGGTGCGCTTCGCGGCCGAGCGGTCGGGCGCGACCGTCCGCCGGATCCGGCTCCATGGCCCCGACGACCTGGGGCGCGCGGGCATCGGCGTCGACGCGGACCGGCTGGCCGAGAGGATCGCGCGCGCGGTCGGCCCCTCGACCCGCGTCGTCGCGCTCACCTGGGTCCATTCGGGCACCGGGCTCAAGCTCCCGCTGGCGGCCATCGCGGCCGCGGTGCGGCAACGCACGGCGGACCGTCCGAAGGAGGAGCGGCCGCTCCTGTGCGTGGACGGCGTGCACGGGTTCGGCGTCGAGGACGAGGGGATGGACGACCTGGGCTTCGACTTCTTCGTGGCCGGCTGTCACAAGTGGCTGTTCGGGCCGCGCGGGACCGGCCTGGTGTGGGGCCAGGGGGAAGCGTGGCGAGAAGTCCGCCCGACGATCCCCAGCTTCCTCGAAAGCTCGTCCTGGAGCGCCTGGTCCCGCGGCGAGGCGCCGCCCGGCCCGACGACCGCGCGTCGCGCCACGCCGGGAGGGTTCAAGCCGTTCGAGCATCGCTGGGCGCTCGGGCCGACCTTCGACTTCCACCGGGCCATCGGGCGCGAGCGGATCGCCGGCAGGACCCGCGACCTGGCCCGGCGGCTCAAGGAGGGGCTGATCGAGATCCCGGACGTGCGGCTGATCACGCCGCTCTCGGAGCGCGTGTCGTCGGGCATCGTCTGCTTCGAGGTCGATGGCCGGTCGCCGGAGGCGGTGGTGGGCGACCTGGCGGCACGCCGGGTCGTGGCGACCGTGACCCCCTATGCCACGCGCTACGTGCGGCTCTCCCCCGCCATGGTCAATTCGCCCGAGGAGATCGACGCCGCGATCGCGGCCGTCCGGGAGGTCGCGTCCTGAATCACGGGCCCGGCATCTCCGCAGCGTCCGTCACCGGCCCCGCGCCCGCCGGAGCCGCGACGCCCAGATAGTGCCAAGAGGCGGGCTTCCACCCCGGCAGGTAGCCGGTGTCGAGCTCGCGCACCTCGAATCCCGCGGCTGCCAGGATCGCCAGCGGGTCGCGGTCCAGCCGGCAGCCCCCCGTCAGCTTGCTCCAGGCCGGCGTGGCCCGCTCCTGCCAGCGGCGCACGGCCGGGTCCGGCGAGCGGCCGTGCTCGGCGAACAGGAGCCGACCCTCGGGCCCCAGCGTGCGGCGGGCCTCCCGCAGCGCGCCCGCCGGGTCCGGGATCGTGCACATCGCGTAGGTGATCACGACCGTATCTATGGACCCCTTCGCCATGGGGAGGCCCGGCTCGTCGGCGTTGCGGACGAAAAACCGCACGGGGAACGGCAGGCCGGCGGCGCGCGGCGCGGCCATCCGATAGAGCTCGGGCGAGGGGTCGACCCCCCAGACGATCTCGACCTCCTCCGGATCGTACAGCGGCAGGTTCCTCCCCGAGCCGATGCCCAGCTCGAGCACCCGACCGCACGCGCGCGGGACGATCCGGTCCCGCTGCTCGGTGATCGTCCCCATTCCGCACCCCCAGTCGACGAGACGGGGCAGCACGTGCCTCTGGTAGATCCCCATCAGCGCCCCGGCTCTCCGGCGCCGCGGGGCTTCAGGAACACCGCCCCCAGCGCGGGGAGCGTCAGGATCAGCGAGTGGGAGCGGCCGTGATACGGCACCGGGGTCGCCTCGACTTCCCCCAGGCTGCCCCACCCGCTGCCGCCGTAGTCGCGCGCGTCGGTGTTGAGGATCTCCCGCCACGTCCCCGCGCTGGAGACGCCCAGCCTGTAGTTCTCCCGCGGCAGCGGGGTGAGGTTGAACACCGCCAGGACGTCGAGGTCGCGGCGCTCGACGCCGTCCCGGGGCGCGGCCTTCCTGAGGTACGCGACCACGCTATGGGCCGCGTCGTTCGCCTCCACCCATTCGAACCCGTCGGGATGGAAATCGAGCTCATAGAGCGCGGGCTCCTCCCGGTAGAGGCGGTTCAGGTCCCCGACCAGGTGGCGCAGCCCCCGATGAGGCGCGTGCTCGAGCAGGTGCCAGTCGATGCTCCCTTCGTGGCTCCATTCGTCCCATTGACCGACCTCGCCGCCCATGAACAGGAGCTTCTTCCCCGGCTGGGACCACATGTACGCCATCAGCGAGCGCAGCGTCGCCATCTTCTGCCACTCGTCGCCCGGCATCTTGCCGAGGAGCGATCCCTTGCCGTGGACGACCTCGTCGTGGGACAGCGGCAGCATGAAGTTCTCGTTGAAGGCGTAGACCATGCGGAACGTGATGTCGTGGTGATGGTAGGCGCGGTGGACCGGCTCGCGCTGGAGGTACTTCAGCGTATCGTGCATCCATCCCATGTCCCACTTCATGCCGAAGCCGAGACCGCCCACGTACGTCGGCTGCGAGACCATCGGCCACGCGGTCGACTCCTCGGCGATCGTCTGGACGTCGGGGTGGGCGGCGTAGACGGCCTCGTTCAGGCGCCGCAGGAAGCCGAGCGCCTCCAGGTTCTCGCGTCCACCGAAGCGGTTGGGGATCCACTCGCCGGGCGCCCGCGAGTAGTCGCGGTAGAGCATCGAGGCCACCGCATCGACCCGCAGCCCGTCGGCGTGGTACGCCTCGAGCCAGAAGTTCGCGCTCGAGATCAGGAAGCTCTGCACCTCGTGCCGGCCGTAGTTGAAGATGTCGCTCTTCCAGTCGGGGTGGAAGCCCTCGCGCGGGTCGGCGTGCTCGTAGAGGTGGGTGCCGTCGAAGTAGGCGAGGCCGTGCTCGTCGGTGGGGAAGTGGGACGGCACCCAGTCGAGGATCACGCCGATCCCGTTCTGGTGGAGGTGGTCGATCAGGTACATGAAGTCCTGCGGCGTGCCGTAGCGGCTGGTGGGGGCGAAGTAGCCGGTCGTCTGGTACCCCCACGAGCCGTAGAACGGGTGCTCCATGACGGGCAGGAGCTCGACGTGGGTGAAGCCGCACTCGCGGACGTAGGCGGCCAGCGCGGGCGCCGTCTCGCGGTAGGATAGCGGGCGGTTTCCCTCCTCGGCCACCCGCCGCCACGAGCCGAGGTGAACCTCGTACACCGACATCGGGGCGTCTCCAGCGTTGGCCGCCCGCCGCCGCTCCATCCACCCGGCGTCCCCCCACTCGTACTCCAGGTCCCAGACGATCGAGCCCGTCGCCGGCGGGGTCTCGTGGTAGAGGCCGAGCGGGTCCGCCTTGTCGACCCGGTGTCCGCCCTCGCGCGAGACGATGTGGTACTTGTAGCGCGCCCCGCGCGTGACACCCGGAACGAACCCCTCCCAGATCCCCGAGTCGCCGCGCGAGGCGAGCGGGTGGCTGCGCGGATCCCATCCGTTGAAGTCGCCGATCACGGCGACGGACCGGGCGTTCGGCGCCCAGACCCCGAACTGGGCGCCCGGCCTGCCTCCCTCCTCGGCCAGGCGGGCCCCCAGCGACTTCCAGAGCGAGAAGTGGGACCCCTCGTTGAACAGGTACAGGTCGTCGTCGGTCAGCAGCGTGGGCTCGTGCCGGACCTCGCCGGTCACGACCCGCCTCCTTCCTTCCGGATCGAATCGATCGTCTCGAGCGCGCCCACGACGTCCGGCCGCTCCCGGAACTCGTCGAAGGAGAGCCGGGCGCGGCGGCGCCAGTTCGGGCGCTCGTCCATCGTCGTGCCCGGCTCGTTCTGGGACCGGTCCTCGAGCCACAGGTCCTCGAGGTTGACGAGCACGAGCCGGGCCGCGCTCCGCGCGAGCCAGGCGTGGGCCCCGGCCAGCGCGCGCCGCGCGCGCGTCCCTTCCCCGTCGGGCCGGTCGTCGGGCGCGCCCTCGGGAGGTGGACCTGCCCCGGCGAGCGCCGCCTCCAGCGCCGCCCGTCCCGCCTCGCCCGCCGCCTCCCACCAGGCCGCGAAGGGCGGCATGTCGTGGGTGCCGACGCTGGCCACCGCTCGCTCGGGCACCGGGGAGAGGCGGGGCTCGCCATCCCGCTCGAGCTCGAATGGGAGCACGTACATGCGGCGCGCGCCGCGCCGGTCCATCGCCTCCCGCACCTCGTGGGGCACGGTGCCGAGATCCTCGCCCACGACCGGGGTCGCGTGCCGGCGCGACTCCAGGCACAGGATCGCCCACCACTCCTCGGGATGGTACCGCACGTACACGCCCTCGGTGGCGTCGAGCCCGTGCGGGACCCAGTAGAGCCGGTGGAGCGCCATCACGTGGTCGAGGCGGACGACCGCGGCGCGGCGCATCGCGGTCCGGAGCCCCGCGACGACGTACCGGTACCCGTCCTCGCGGATCCGCCGCGGGTGGAGGGGCGGGAAGCCCCAGTCCTGACCCCCGGCGAAGAAGTCGTCGGGGGGCGCGCCGGTCGACACGCCGGTCGCGAACAGCTCCCGGAACCGCCACGTGTCGAAGCCGTCCGGATGGACACCGAGCGGGAGGTCGAGATAGAGACCCGCTCCAGCCGCCGCCGCGGCGCGGGCCGCGGCCGCCGACTGCCGCCAGGAGAGCCACTGGGCGTAGAGGTGGGTGCGGGCGTCCTCCTCGGCGTAGTCCCCCGCCTCGATCGCGCCGTCGCGCATCCGCGCCGGCCACTCCCGCCACGGCGCCCGGCACCGCTCGCCGGCCGCCCGGAAGGCGGCATACGTCGCGGCCTCGGGCGACTCCCGGAGGAAGCCGCGAAACTCGTCCGAGGTCCACCCGGCCCGCGCGTCGAACGTCCGGGCCAGCGCCTCGACGACCCGCCGCTTGAGCCGCGCCGCCTCGCGGTAGTCGACGAGCGGCGCCTCGGCGAGCGCGGCGAGCCCGTCCCGCAGCGCGTCGCTCTCCAGGAGCGCGCGGGCCTCCGGGGACCCCGCCAGCTCGGGGCTCCGCTCGGGATCGAGGTAGAGCTCGTTCCAGAACAGGCGCGACACCGGCGCGTAGGGGCTCGGGTCGAACGGGTCGTCGAGGAACGCCGCCAGGAGGGGCAGCGTCCCGACGGCCGCGCCCCCCAAGGCTCCGGTCCACTCGGCCAGTGCCTCGAGCCCGGTCCAGTCCGAGACCACCAGATCCCCCGCGGTGCGGAGCGCGTAGAGCGGGAGGAACACGCCCCAGTCCCGTCCCGGCGCGTCGTGGAGCGTGGCCGGCGCGTGGATCACCCGGGTGGTCGCCACCCGCTCACCGGCGGTCACGGTCAGGTCGTGGTAGCCGAGCGGGAGATCGTCGGGGAGGGCGATCGGCCCGGCCGCGCACGTCCACTCGCGCTTGTCGCCCTCCTCGGTCTCGAGGCGGCACTCGAGGCGTACCGCGCCGGCGGAAGGGACCGGGACCGACGCGGCGGGAGCCCCGCTCCAGACCACGGTCACCGGCTCGAGCAGGGGCGGCGGGCTCGGCGCGGCGTCCGCCTCGTCGAGCGAAGCGCCGAGCGCGCGCAGCGCGGCCACCAGCGCGTCCGGCGACGCCCGCCGGGTCTGGCCGTCCAATCCGCGGTACGACGTCTCGACGCCGTGCCGCGCGGCCAGGGCCGCGAGTCCCGTCACGTCCGCCCGCGCGCCGGCGTCGATCACGCTCCCTCCACGAGCTGCAGCACGCCCGCCACCGGGATCCGGACCCAGTCCGGGCGGTTCTCGATCTCGTAGCGGAGCTCGTAGAGCGCCTTCTCGAGCAGGAACACGCGCAGGAGGAGCTCCCGGTCGTCGTCCCCGGACGGCAGCAGCGGCGAATCGTCGACCGCCTCGAAGTATCCGGCGACGAAGGCCGCCGACGTCCAGCCGATCCAGAAGCGGATCCAGTCCTCGAGCGGCGCGCGCTCGACCGAGGGCGTGAGGCCCCGCTCCGCGTGTCGCGCGAGCGCCGCGTACCCGGCGTAGTGGAACGAGCGCAGCATGCCGGCCACGTCGCGCAGCGGAGAGCGCTTGAGCCGCCGCTCGCTCAGCGGCCGCGCCGGCTCGCCCTCGAAGTCGATGATCACGAAGTCCTTCCCCGTGTAGAGCACCTGGCCGAGATGATAGTCCCCGTGAACCCGGATCCGCTGGCCGTCGATCTTCCGCTCGCGCACGGCGCGGAACGCGGCCAGGACGTCCTCCCGCCGGGCCCGCACCGATTCGATGTCGTCGGCTACGTCCGCGGCCAGCGATTTCCGGCGCTGCCCGAGAAGGCGGAACGTGTGGCCGGTGAGGTTCCGCAGCGACTGATACAGGGAGCGCTGGTAGAGGGTCGTGAACGGCTCGGGGCGGAACGCCTCCCCGCGCTCCGGCGTGCCCAGCGCGAGGTGGAGCTCGCCCGTCCGGATCCCCAGCAGCCGGGCCGACTCGAGGTAGACGCCGACGCGCTCGTGGGCGGCGTCGGGCACCACCGCGCGGGCCGCCGCGCCCAGGCCGAGCGGCGGCGGCGGCAGATCCTCCGGCACGACCTCGGCCGCGGCGGCGCGCTCCAGGAACCGGTCGAGCGCCTCCAGCGTGAACGACCACGCGTCGCCCTCGTTGGGGACGAAGTCCTGGAGGACGCCCAGGGTGATCGGCGGGCGGCGGCCGCGCCGGTACTCGAGGGCGCCGGCCACGCCTGGGGTGTGCTCGAACCCGGCCAGGTCGAGGGCGCGGCCCATCTCCCGATCCAGCGCCATCCCCTCCTCGAGCCGGCGGAAGAGCTTGAGTACCCAGCGGTCCCCGTAGAGCACCGACGTGTTGCTCTGCTCGGCGCCGCCGATCCGGGGCTCGAGCGCGTCGTCTCCGCCCTTGCGGATCGCCCGCACCCCACGCTCGTTCACCCCCGCCACCGATCCGTGCTCGCCGGCGTGCTCCCGCTGGTGCGCGATCGTCTTCAGCAGCGCCCGGGCCAGCGCCGGCCGCGCGAGCGCGTCGAAGATCACGCCTTCGACCCCGGCGACCCGCAGCCGGCAGACGACGAGGCCCGGCCGCTCCTCGGCCAGCTCCTCCGCCTCCTGTCCGCGCGCGAACGCCAGCGGGATCGCGTACGTCTCCGCGTCCTCCTCGATGTAGTCGACCTCGACGAGCGCGAGCGCGGCGCCCTTGCCGTCGTGGGGAAGCGGCACCGACTCGGTCAGCGCCACCGAGCGCACTTCCCGTCCCTTCCCCGCGAACCACCGGCGGCCGCGCATCCATTCGAGCAGCGCCGCCTCGAGCCGCGCGCGCGCCCGGCCGCGGAACGCCCCCTCCCACGAGCGGTCCCCGCTCAGGACGAGGAGCGGCGGCTCGCGCTCGACGGGCGCCGCGCCGGGCTGCCTCCCCGGCGAGGCCGACACCTCGAGCGCGTCGCGCTCCACGCGCTCGGCGAGCGAGAACCAGAAGAAGCCGTGCGGCCCCAGCGTCAGGGCGTAGGGATCCTCCTCGATCGGCGGGAACGGATTCCGGCCGAGCAGCTCGACGGGCGTGCGGCCGGCGTACCCGGCCAGGTCGAGCCGGGCAGCCTGGGCGAAGCGCGACAGGTTGGCGACCACCAGCAGGGTCTCGTCCCCGTGCTCGCGCACGAACGCGAGCACGCGCTTGTTCTCGGGATTCACCCACTCGAGCGTCCCCCGCCCGAATGCCTGGTACTGCTTCCGCAGCCCGATCATGCGCCGCATCCACCACAGCAGCGAGCTCGGGTTCCCCTCCTGGGCCTCGACGTTGACCGACTCGTAGTGGTACTCGGGGTCGATCACCACCGGCAGGTAGAGACGCTGCGGGTTGGCGCGGGAGAACCCGGCGTTCCGGTCTCCGCTCCACTGCATCGGGGTGCGCACGCCGTTCCGGTCGCCGAGATAGAAGTTGTCGCCCATCCCGATCTCGTCCCCGTAGTAGAGGACCGGCGTCCCCGGCAGCGCGAACAGCAGCGAGTTCAGGAGCTCGATCTTGCGGCGGTTGTTCTGCAGCAGCGGGGCAAGCCGGCGGCGGATCCCCAGGTTGATGCGCGCCCGCTCGTCGTGGGCGTAGACGCGATACATGTAGTCGCGCTCCTCGTCGGTCACCATCTCGAGCGTCAGCTCGTCGTGATTCCGCAGGAACATCGCCCACTGGGCGAGCTCCGGGATCGGAGGCGTCTCCTCCAGGATGTCGACGATCGGGAACCGATCCTCCATCCGCAGCGCCATAAACAGCCGCGGCATGATCGGGAAATGGAAGTTCATGTGGCACTCGTCGCCGTCCCCGAAGTAGGCGGCCGCGTCCTCGGGCCACTGGTTCGCCTCGGCCAGCAGCATGCGGCCCTCGAACCGCTCGTCGACGTGCGCGCGCAGCTGCTTGAGGAAGGCATGGGTCTCGGGCAGGTTCTCGCAGTTGGTCCCCTCGCGCTCGTAAAGGTACGGAATGGCGTCGAGCCGCATCCCGTCGACGCCCATCTCGAGCCAGAAGTCGAGCACCCGGAGCAGCTCCCGGTGGACGGCGGGGTTGTCGAAGTTGAGATCGGGCTGGTGGTGGTAGAAGCGATGCCAGAAGTAAGCGCCGGCTTCGGAGTCCCAGGTCCAGTTGGAGGGCTCGAAATCCTTGAAGATGATCCGCGTTTCCGCGTACCGGCTGGGGTCCTCGGTCCAGACATAGAAGTCCCGCTGCCGGGTGCCGGGGCCGGCGCGGCGGGCGCGCTGGAACCAGGCGTGCTCGTCGGAGGTGTGGTTGATCACCAGCTCGGTGATCACCCGCAGCCCCCGCCGGTGGGCCTCGCGCAGGAACCGCTTGAAGTCGCGCATCGATCCGTAGGCGGAGTGGATGCCGCGGTAGTCGGCGATGTCGTAGCCGTCGTCGCGCAGCGGAGACGGGTAGAACGGCAGCAGCCACAGCGCGGTGACCCCCAGGTCCTGCAGGTAGTCGAGCTTCTCGGTGAGGCCCTGGAAGTCGCCGATGCCGTCCGCGTCGCTGTCGTGGAAGGCGCGGACGTGGAGCTCGTAGATGACCGCGTCCTTGTACCACAGGGGATCGCCCTCGATGCCGCCCGGGCCGCCGGTTCCCATCGCGGCCGCCATCAGAGCGCGTCGGGGACGGAGGCGACGTCGGGGACGGAGGCGACGCCGGCGCCCGGCCGCTTCGGGCGGACCCGGAACACGTGCGCGGGCAGCACCTGGGGATCGAGCTCGACGTAGTTGCGCGCGCCGCGCCAGCGGTAGCGGCCTCCTCCCAGCAGGTCGTGGACCTCGAAGACGTCGTCGGCCTCGACGCCGAGCGCGGCGAGGTCGAGCTCCACGAAGCCGGCCCGGTGATGGCCCGGGTCGAGGTTGACCACGACGAGCACGACGTTCCCGCCTTCAGGGTCCCGCTTGCTGTAGGCGATCAGGTCCTCCGCGTCGACGGGGTGGAAGGTCACGTTGGCGGTATGCTGCAGGGCGGGGTTGTCGCGCCGCGCCTCGTTGAGCCGCGCGATCAACTCGCGGAGGGAGTCCGCGCGGCCCACGTCCCGGTCCTTGATCTCGTACTTCTCCGAGTGGAGGTACTCCTCGCTGGCGGGATCCCACGGCTCCGCCTCCATCAGCTCGTAGGCGGGCCCGTAGATCCCGTAGTTGGACGACAGCGTGGCGGCGAGCACCAGCCGTGAGACGAACGCCGGGCGCCCGCCCTCCCGCAGCCGGGCGGTGAGGATGTCCGGGGTGTTGGGCCAGAAGCTCGGGCGGTAGAAGTCCACCACCGGCCGGCGCGTGAGCTCGCGCACGTACTCGGTCAGATCCCACTTCGAGTTCCGCCACGTGAAGTAGGTGTACGACTGGGTGAATCCGAGTTTCGCCAGCCGGTACATGAGCTTCGGGCGGGTGAACGCCTCGGCCAGGAAGATCACGTCGGGGTGCTCGTCCCGGATCGTCCCGATCGCCCACTCCCAGAAGGCGAGCGACTTGGTGTGCGGGTTGTCGACGCGGAAGATCCGCACGCCCTGCCCGATCCAGAACCGGAACACCTCCCGCAGCTCCTCCCACAGCTCGCGCCAGGCGGCGGTCTCGAAATCGAGGGGATAGATGTCCTCGTACTTCTTCGGCGGGTTCTCGGCGAACTGGATCGAGCCGTCGGGGCGGTGGCGGAACCACTCCGGGTGCTCCGAGACGTACGGGTGGTCGGGCGAGCACTGGAACGCGATGTCGAGCGCGACCTCGATCCCCAGCTCCTCGGCCCGCTCGCGGAAGGCGCGGAAGTCCGCCAGCGTGCCGAGCTCGGGGTGGACCGCCATGTGCCCCCCCTCCTCGGAGCCGATCGCCCAGGGGCTGCCCGGGTCGCCGGGAGCCGCCTCGACCGCGTTGTTCGCCCCCTTCCGCTTGCTCCGACCGATGGGGTGGATCGGAGGCAGGTAGACCACGTCGAAGCCAAGCTCCCGCACATAGGGGAGAAACCCGGCCGCCGTCGCGAAGGTCCCGTGCTGCAGGCCCGGCCCGGTCGAGCGCGGGAAGCACTCGTACCAGGCGCTGAAGCGCGCCTTCTCGCGATCCACCTGGATCGGAAGCGCACGCGGCAGGCGGACGGCGTGAGTACGGTCGGGGTGCTCCGCCATCAGGCCGGCCAGCTCGTCGGCGAGCGCGGTACGGGGATCGCCGGCCCGGCCCCCGGACAGCTCGCGCAGCCGCGCGGCCCATCCCAGCAACCGCTTGGCCGCCGCGCCGCGCGCGCGACCGGCGGCCTCGTCGACCAGGGCGGCTCCCACCGCCAGCGGGACCGAGACGTCCTGGCCGGCGTCGACCCGCTTGGCGAGGTCGCTCCGCCAGCCCGCGAATGGGTCCACCCACGCCTCGACCGTGAACTCCCAGTCCCCCAGATCCGCGACCGGGAACCGCCCCTCCCAGCGATCGTTGCCGATCGGCTCCATACGGCTCTCGCGCCAGTCCCCGGATCCCGCCTTCCGCCACAGGGTCCGCGCGGCCACCGCGTCGTGCCCATCGGCGTAGACGTCCGCCCGTACGCGCACGACATCGCCGATCACCCGCTTGGCCGGGAAACGGCCCCCGTCCACAGCGGGCTCGACGTCCTCGATGACGGCGCGCGCCAGCCCGTCGATCTCAGCGATGTCGCGTTCCACCGATCCCGCCCTTCGTCCATGTCCTCGATCGCGCGCTCGAACGTGTCGTCTCACGCGACCCGTGCCCGTACGATGTCAACGATCCCGCGGTCAGGAGGAGCGGCGGCGCTCCAGGAACATCCGCACCCCCGCGCGGCAGTCCTCGGTCTGGCGGGCCTCCGCGTTGATGGCGGCGCCGCGCCGGACCCCTTCCTCGAAGCCCAGGTCCTCGAGCTCGTAGAGGAGCCGCTTGGTGTACGCGAGCGAGGTCCGCGAGCGCGCCGCGAGGTCGACAGCGAGCGCGAACGCGTCGTCCGCGAACGTGTGGCGGGAATAGACTGCATGGACCAGGCCATGCTCCATCGCCTCGCGCGCCCCGATCCGGTTGCCGAGCGCGACCAGCGCGAACGCGCGCTTCTCGCCCACCGCCCTCAGGAGCAGCGTCATGACCATGGCCGGCACGAAGCCGATGTGCACCTCGGGATACCCGAAATGGGCGTCGTCGGAGGCCACGACGAGGTCGCAGGCGGTCGCCAGGCCCGCCCCTCCGGCCAGGGCGTTTCCCTGCACCGCGGCCACGATCGGCTTGGGGAGCCGCCGCATGTGGACGAAGAGCCGCCCCAGCGCCATCGCGTCGTCGACCAGCTCTTCGGGCGACATGTCGACGGTGCGCTCGATGTG
>DATKCO010000057.1:0-17799 GCA_035513155.1 Gemmatimonadota bacterium
TGGCCGAGATCCGGAGCGCCGAGCGCACGATCCTGTTCTCGACCCACATCATCGAGCACGCCGAGCGGCTGTGCGACCACGTCTGCATCCTGTCCCGCGGCCGGGCCGTCGTCGACGGGGAGCTCGGCGCGGTCCGGCGGAACCACGGGGGCCGGCACGTGGGGCTGACGCTCGATCCGTGGACGCCGGGGGCGGTGGCGACGGTCCGGGCCGCACCCGAGACGGCCCGGCTCCACGAGGACGGGAACCGGCTCGAGCTGGTGCTCGCTGACGGGGCCGATCCGCGCGCGCTCCTCGCGCGTCTCGTCGAGGCGGGGGTCGGGCTCCTCCGCTTCGAGGTCGTGGAGCCGTCGCTCCAGCAGGTCTTCATCGAGCGGGTGGGGTCGAAGCCGATCGAGGAGGGCACGCTTGTCTAGGACGTGGACGATCGTCAAGCGCGAGTTCGTCGCCACGACCCGCACCAAAGGGTTCGTCTTCGGCACGCTGTTCGGGCCCGCGATCCTGGCCGCCTGGATCCTCCTGCCGGCCCTGTTCGCCGAGGGCGGCGGCACCCGCGATGTCGTGGTGATCGACGGCACCCGAACCGGGCTGGGAGAGGCCGTCGCCGCGCGGCTCGCGGAGGACGCCGGCGACCTCGCGTTCCGCGCGCGGGGAGTCACGCCGGCCCCGGGCACGGCCGACTCGGTCCGGCAGGCGTTCGCCGCCCGCGCCGTGGCCGGGGAGATCGACGGCTACGTCTGGCTTCCGCCGGGACTCCCCGCCGGCGAGAACGCGAGCTATGAGGCGCGCCACGCGACGAACATGCGCGAGGTGGGAGGGGTGCGCTCCGCCGTCGACGACGCGGTCCGCCAGGCCCGGCTGCGGGCCGCGGGGATCGACCCCGGGACCCTGTCCGCGGTCCTCGCCCCGGCTCCGTTCGTGGCTCACGAGGTGGATGCCGGAGGGCGGGGCGCCGCCGCCTCTGGCGAGACGATGGTCCTGGTCTCGATCATCGCGGTGTTCGTGATCTACTTCGTCATCCTCCTCTACGGGAACAACGTGCTCCGCGGCGTGCGCGAGGAGAAGGAGAACCGGGTCGTCGAGATCGTTCTGAGCTCGATCCGGGCCGAGCAGCTCATGGCCGGCAAGGTGTTCGGCATCGGCGGGGCGAGCCTGCTCCAGGTGGCGATCTGGGTCGCGGTGGCCGCGCTCGTCTCGGCCGTGGGCGAGGACCTGGTCCGGTCGATCGGCGGACAGGTCCCGACGATCCCGCGACTGCCCGCCTCGGCCGCCTTCATCTACCTGGGATTCTTCGCCGGGGGGTTTTTTCTCTACGCCTCGATCTACGCGGCGCTGGGCGCCCTGGCGACCTCGGGACAGGACGCGCAGAGTCTCCAGTTCGCCGCCATGCTCCCCCTCATGATCGCGTTCTTCATGGCGTTCGGGGTGATGAACGACCCCGAGGGCACGCTCGCGGTGGTGGGCAGCCTGATCCCGCTGACGTCCCTGATCGTCGTCCCGCTCCGCGCCATCCTCGGGGCGATCCCCTGGACCCAGACGCTCGCCTCCGCGGCGCTCCTCGCGGCGACCTGCTGGGCGACCTTGTGGATCGGCGGACGCGTGTACCGGGTGACGATCCTTTCGACGGGGCAGCGGCCGAGCCTCCGGCGCGTGTGGCGCTGGGTGCGCACCTCCTGAGGCTCACTCCCCTTCCAGCTGGTCCATGGCGGATTCCTGGCCCAGGACGACGAGCACGTCCCCCCGCCTCAGCCGGGTGTCGGGACGGGGCGCGATCCGCTGCTGGCCGGCGGCGTCCACCCGCTGGATCGCCATGACCGTGATCCCGTGCCGCGCCCGGAGCTGCGCCTCGGCCAGCGTCTGACCGACGAACTCGGGCGGCACCGGGATCTTCGACATCCGACTCTCCTCGGGAAGCTCGAAGTAGTCGAATCCCGCACCCTCGACGGAGCGCACCTTTGCCAGCAGCCGGTTCCGCTTCAGGACCTCGCGGTCGAACGCTCCCAGGACGTCCCGGCGGGTCACGATCCCCAGGAACTTCCGCCGCTCGTGGTCGTCGACGACCGGCAGCTGGCCGAGATCGCGGAACCACAGCTTCTCGTTGACCTCGACGAGCGAGTCCTCGGGGCTCACGACCGGGATCTCGGTCAGCAGGTCGGCGGCGATGACGAACGGCGCCGGCTCCTCGCCCATCACGCGCTTGACCTCGTGCAGCTCGACGATTCCCAGCAGTCGCCCTTCCTCGTCGCCCACGTAGAGCTGGAGCGCGCGCGTGTTCTGGAACACGTCGACCACCTTCTCGAGCGGCAGGTTCGCGGGATACAGGGTGACATCCGGCAGCATGATGTCCCGCACGCTCAGCGACCGCAGGAGCCGCTCCTGCGCCGTGCCCTCCCACCGCATGCCGCGGCGCTGCAGCTCCTCGGTGTAGATCGAGGTCCGGCGGATCGAGCGCGCGGTCCAGTACGCGGTGATCGACGTCAGCATGAGGGGGAGCACGATGCCGTAGTTCTGGGTCAGCTCGAACACCATGATGATCGCCAGGAAGGGGGCATGGGTCGTGCCGGCGATGATGCCGCCCATGCCGGCCAGCGCGTAGGCGCCCGACACCGCCGTGTGGCCCGGCGCGAGCTGGTGGGTGAGGACACCGAATACACCGCCCAGCACGGCGCCGATGAACATCGTGCTCGTGAACACGCCGCCCGACCCGCCCGACGCCAGCGTCACGGTGGTGGCGAGCATCTTCATCAGGAACAGGATCGCCATGAGGCCGACCGCCAGCCGGCCCGCCAGCACGAGGTTGATCGTCTCGTACCCGTTGCCGAGGACGTACGGCCAGAAGACCGCCATCGCCCCCACGCAGAGGCCGCCCAGCGGCGTCCGGGCGAGGAGCGGGAGCCGGAGCCCGTTCCAGAAGCGGTACATCTTCTCCATCGTGACCTGGAACAGGACCGATGCCAGGCCACAGAGGAAGCCGAGCGCGAGGTACGGTCCCACCTCCCATGCCGAGACCAGCGCGTAGCGCGCGCCCGGCGCGTAGATCGGTCCCGGCCCGGCGAAGAAGCGGGTGACGAGGGTCGAGATCGCCGCGGCCACGACGGCGGGCCCGAAGAACACCATGTTGAACGACCCGATGATGACCTCGAGAACGAACAGCGTGGCGCCGATCGGCGTGTTGTAGGCGGCCGCGAACCCGGCCGCGATCCCCGCCGCCACCAGGATCCGCACCCGCTCCTCCGAGAAGCGGAACGAGCGGCCGACGCGCGAGCCGATCGCGGCCGCGATCTGCCCCATCGGGCCCTCGCGGCCGACCGAGCCGCCCGAGGCGAGCGTCATCAGGGATCCCGCCGCGCGCTTGAGCGCGCCGCTCAGCCGGATCGTGCCGCCCCCCAGCGAGATGACCTCGAGGATATCAGGAAACCCGCCGTCCTCGCCGCGGCGGCTGGCGAACAGGACGGCCAGGGCCGCCGCCAGCGCGCCCCCCATGACGGGAACAACGAGCCGCGGCCACCAGGCGACGCTCGAGGCGACGAACAGGAGCGGCCCCGGCCGGCCCCAGAACGCCGTCGCCGCGAGCTCGAAGAGCCAGCGGAAGGCCGCGCCGGCGAGCCCCCCCAGCAGGCCGACGAGGCAGACGGCCGTGAAGAACAGGGCGTTCTCGTTGTCGGCGAACAGCGCGCGCAGCTTGCGGACGAAGATCCGTACCGGCAGACCGAGAACGCGCAGGATGGTGTATTTGCGGGGCAGGACGCGGTCGCGTGCCACGCCCCTATGGTAGCGGCGGGCCGGACGCGGCGCCGGTCGCCGTGTCCGACCGTCGTCCCGCTAGCGCGCCGTGGGCGCCCGCGGGGTGATCGTCGTCGTCGTCAGGGTCTCGCCGCCCTTCAGGTACTGGAGCGTGAGCGCCCGCCCCGGCCGCAGCCGCCCCAGCGACCGGCCGCCTTCCTCGCCGACGAACGAGTGGCCGTCGAGGAGGAGCAGGACGTCGCCGGCCCGGATCCCGGCGCGATCCGCCGGCCCGCCCTCCACGACGCGCGCGACCTTCGGCGGATGCTGGCCGCGCCAGACGGGATCGCCGTCGGCTCCCTTCCGCCAGCCGCAGAAGAAGCCGCACGTGAGATCGAGGCCGAGCTCGAAGGGGGGCTCCACGCGGCGGTCGAAGTCGAAGCGGAAGTCGAGCGTATCGAGCTCGATGTCGAAGTCGAACCCCTTGGGCGCTCCGGCGCCTTCCCAGGCGCGCGAGAATGCCTGCCAGTCGAAGTCATTCAGCCGCTCCTCGAGACGACGAAGCTCGCCCTCGCCGAGCGCGGGCGCGAGTCCCTCCCAGTCGAACGACTCGAGCCGCTCGCCCAGCCGTTCCATCGCCTCGCCCCAACGGCGCGCGTCCTCGGGACCGAAGGCGAAGACGCGGTGGCGGACCCGATCGCAGGACGCGGCGGCGGTGATCGTCACCTCCCGCTCCACCCCGTCGCGGCGGATCCGGAGACGGACCCGGTCGCCGGGCTCGACCCGCGCCAGCCGGCGCGCGGCCTCGCGGGTCGTGCTGAGCTTTCCGTCGACGGCCACGATGATGTCGCCCGGCGCGAGGATTCCCTCGGCGGGCGGCTCGAGGGCCTGCACCCGGGGCTCGGTCGTGAACGTCGTGAACAGGCGCCCGCTCTCCCGGACGAAGCCGCGCGAGCACGGCCCGGACGAGCAGCGCAGGTCCACGATCCCCAGCGTCCCGGCCGGCTCCCGCCCGTCGGGGCACGTCTCCTGGGCCCGCGCGGCCGGCATGCCGATCAGCGTCAGGGCCAGCGCGGCCGCTCCGATCGCCCGTCCTCTCATCGATCCTCCTCGTCTCGCTGGGCCGGCGGTCAGAAGCGGACCGTCGGCGGGGTCCCGTCTCCGTCGAGTCGCGCCTCGGAGACCGTGTACAGGATGCGGCCCGCCTGCGGATCGTCCGGGCGCAGGCGCACGAGCTCGTAGGCGGCGCCCTGGAGCGTCGACAGCGCGGCGTCCACCCCCTGATCCCACTCGCCCACGCCGCCCGCGCGGAGGCGCGCCAGCGCGGTGACGTACTCCGACCCGGCGCGCTGGACTTCAGCGGCGGTGCCGTACGGCGTCTCCGCCGCGGCGGGGAGCGGGGCCGGCCGCTCCCAGCGCTGGCCGACCACGACGCCGCCAGCGAAGAGCGCGATCGCGGCCGCGATCCGGAGCGGGGTCCGCCAGCGCGCGCTCCGGGAGCTCCCGGCCGCCGGGTCCGCGATCGCGCGCGCCACCGCCGGCCACAGGTCGCGGGCCGGCTCGGCTTCGCGCGGCGCGCGTCCGAGCCGTGCCTCCAGCTCCCGATCCCGATCGATCTCGCTCATGCCATTGCCTCCTTGAGCAGCTTTCGCGCGCGGTGCAGCTGGGACTTGACCGTCCCCTCGACGATCCCCAGCCGCTCCGCGATCTCCGCGCAGGGATATCCTTCGATGTAGTGCAGGATCACGACCTCGCGGGCCCCGTCCGGGAGCGCCGCGATCGCGCGCTCCAGGTCGAGGTCCGCGCCCGGCATCGCCCGCTCGACCTCGGCCGCGTAGCGGTCGAGATCGACGCCCGGGTCGATCCGCGCCTCCCGGCGGGCCCGCCCGCGCGCCCGGTCGAGCGCCGCGTGGACGGCCACGCTGTGGAGCCACGTCGAGAGCCGGCTGTCCCCGTTGAACGAGGGCAGCGCCCGCCAGGCGCGGACGAACGCGTCCTGGGCGATCTCCTCGGCGCGGTCCCGATCGCGGGCGAACCGCAGGGCGACCGCGTACACGCGCCGGTAGTGCGCCCGGTAGAGGGATTCGAACGCCGCCGTATCGCCTTGCCGGGCCCGCTCGACCAGCGGATCACCCACCGTCACCCCCTTTCGTCGTTGAGTCGTCGCGAGGGTCCCACGGGTTGGAACGCCATGGAGGTCCCCTCCGTTCAGCGGTCTCCGACGGTCCGGCGGCCCGACGGCCCCTGGGATCGTGCCGACTTGATCATCCTCCGGGGGTGGTCTATAAAAAGGGGACGGGGTCGCTTTCCCAGTTCGCGGATCGAACCGCAGGAGGACACCATGCCGTCTCCCCCGAAACGCCGGGCGCTCCTCGGGGTCGCCCTCGCTCTCGCCACCTTCGCTCTCATGGTCGCTCCGGTCTCCGCCCAGGAGATGGACGCGGAGGCGGACCCGACCGCATCCGACGCGGCGCGCTGGGCGCAGCTCGCCGACCGGATCGTCAACATCTCCGCCAACGTGGGTCCCGGCGACGCGGTCGTCATCGCCGGCGGCGGCCACAACGTTCCCCTCATGGAGCAGATCGCGATCGAGGCGGCCAAGGCCGGTGGGCAGCCGCTGATGATCCTGACGACCGATCGCCTCGAGCGGAGCGTGTTCACCGAGGTCCCCATGGAGCACCTCGGCCAGGAGGCCAAGCTGGTGCTGGATCTCATCAAAAACGCCGACGTCTGGATCGGCCTGCCCGGCGTCGAGGATCCGGAGGCGGTCTACGGCGACGTCCCGGAGGAACGTTTCGCCGAAGCGTCCAAGGCGAACCAAGCGTTCCAGGAGGTCCTCAACGAGACGCCCCTGCGGGGCGTCTTCATCGGCTATCCGACGGCCACCCAGGCCCGGATCAACCGGATCCCCTTGGCTGACCTCGAGGCGATGCACTGGGCGGCGGTCGACGCCGACTACGACGCGATCTCCCGTCAGGGGCACCGGATCCAGCAGCTCCTACGAAGCGCCGATCAGGTGCGTGTCACGACTCCGGCGGGGACCGACCTCTCGTTCACGGTCGGCGACCGGCCGGTCTTCGTCGACGACGGGATCGTCACGACCGAGGACGCTCAGTCCGACCTCATCTGGGACCGCACTGCGGGACTCCCCGGCGGCGGCGTGTTCTTCGCCCCCGTCGAGACGTCGGTCGAGGGCCGCGTCGTCGTCCCGCGCTCCCGCTGTCGCTTCGCCCCGCTGACGGACGTCCGCTTCGACGTCGTGGCGGGCGAGGCGCGGAACTTGAGCGCGACGGAGGGCCAGGCCTGCTTCGAGGGGGAGATGGAGCCCTACGCGGGGCCGAAGATGCGGGTCGGATCGATCTCGATCGGTCTCAACCCGGCGATCCAGGTCCGGGAGGAGGGGGGCGCCGACTACCGGCCGGGCGATGCGGCCGGCATGGTGACGGTGAGCCTCGGGCAGAACCAGCTCCTCGGCGGCGAGAACGATACCGAGGGCTCGTTCTATTTCCCGCTCGTCGGAGCGACGATCGAGGTCGATGGGCAGACGATTGTCCGTGACGGACAGGTCACGGTGGAGGCGGGTCCGCGTTCCTAGGCTCGTCCCGCGGGTAACGGCGGCAGCGCGCGGTCGTCCGATCGTGCGCTCCGCCAGACCCGGTGATCCTCCCTACGCGACGATGAGGATTCTCCGACAGACCGGCCCTCGGGGATCGGCGATCATCGGGAGAGACGTCGAACCCCGGCCTGGAGGAGCGAGACGATGTGCGAGCATCATGACCATCCCGGAGCGGAGGCCACCGCCGGCGACCCGTTCCACGCGTTCGTTCACGAGACGCCTTCGCCGAGATGCGGCCGCTGGCGCCGGGATCCCACAGGACGAGATCGGCGTCGGAGCCGACCGCGATCGCCCCCTTCCGCGGGTACAAGCCGAAGATCTTCGCGGGGTTCGTCGCGCAGAGCTCGACCCAGCGGTTCGCTCTGGGTCGCGAAGTCGAACGCGCAGTGGTCCGTGCCAACCACCGAGATCGCGTCGGTCGCGAGCGCCGTCCAGAGCGCTTCCTGGTCCTAGGCGATCACCTCGGCTCGGTCCTGATCGTGGGCGAACCGCAGGGCGACCGCGTACACGCGCCGGTAGTGCGCCCGGTACAGGGATTCTAACGCCGCCGTGTCGCCTTGCCGGGCCCGCTCGATGGTTGCCCGGGCCGCGGCGGCTCCCTAACCTGGATGTGGGCTTGACTCTCTGACTCGGAATCGAGGCTCGGATGAAGAACCTCGCCTTGCTGGCGATCCTGCTGGTTCCCGCGTGTGCCTCGCTACAGGGTGGACCGGCCGAAGCCCAGAGCCGCGCGGATTACCCCGGATACACGGTCGACGAAGTCCGCCGGGCGGCGGTCGAGACCGTGAACGAGATCGCCCGGTTCATCAATCCCGCCCGGGTCACCGAGGATGGCCGGGTGGTGTCCGAGTACGCGGCCAGCGGCTGGACCTCGTTCGAGATCTCGTTCGTCGAGCTCGAGGGCACGGTCGAGGCGGAGGTCCGGATCGACTCCCGGCCGCTGCCCTCCTGTTCAACCGGGCGGCTTCCCCGCCCGGTGACGGAATCCCTGCTCCACGCGCGGGGTCCCGGCGAGAACGCCGCGCGTGGGTACCGGCCGGGTACGACCGTGACCGCCCCCGGGCTCGACTACCACCGCCAGTGCACGATCAGGACGCCCGGGGGAAGCGGCAAGCGGGAAGGGGAGATCCTCGACGAGATTCGGCTCCGTCTCGCGTCGGGTCGCTGAGTCGCTCTTCGGGCCTAGCGCGGAATCGCGAGGTCGGTCGTACCCGCGTCGAGCTCAATCACTTCGGCCTCGACCGGGCGCAGGTAAATGGTGATCCGGTAGTCGCCGTCGGGAAGCCCGTCGGCAAGGATCTCGTACGCGGACACCCCTCCGAGCGGGAGCACCCGCTCTTCGCCCGGTCCGAGCTCAACGGGAACCAGCGCCATCGTACAGCCGGACACATTCGCCTGATCCCACACCGGAGACCCGCCTTCCGGCCAGTACACCCGCATCAGCACCACGCAACCGTCGGCGAACGTGACCGTGCGGGAATGATCGGAGCGGTTCGTCACGGTCGCCCGCCCCGAGAGCTGGACCGGGAACGATTCCATTACAAAGACCTCGGCGCGGTACTCGATCCCGTCCCGTACGATCAAGCTCGATCGGTTCTCGCCTGGGCCAGGGCCTGGGTCTGGAAGCGTGGGTGAGGTCTGGACCCCGCACGTCGCCCCGACGAGGGCTGCAAGCAGGGCAGTCGGAAGCGTCGCGCGGAATCCGTCCCGTTTCGTCATCAGACCACCTCTCAACGAGTATAGCACACCTCGTTCTCCGAGCGCGTGCCGGGGCGCTAGGCGGAGGCGGAGACCCCGGCGCCGGGGCGGAGGCCGCTGCCCGGCGCCCGCTTCACGAACCGCCCGCGGCCGACCGTGCCGATGAACTCGCCGTCGGAAGCCGCCAGCTCGCCCCGAACCCAGACCCTCGTCGGCGCGCCCAAGGTCTCGAACCCCTCGTACACGTTGTAGTCGCAGCGCGAGTGGTGGGTCTTCGCCGAGATGCGGCCGCTTGCGCCGGGATCCCACAGGACGAGATCGGCGTCGGAGCCGACCGCGATCGTCCCCTTCCGCGGGTACAGGCCGAAGATCTTCGCCGGGTTCGTCGCGCAGAGCTCGACCCAGCGATTCGCGCTGATCCGGCCGGTCGCGACCCCGTGGGTGTGGAGGAGCGGAAGCCGCTCCTCGAGCCCCATGAAGCCATTGGGGATCTTCCGGAAGTCGTCCCTGCCCATCGCCTTCTGGGTCGCGAAGTCGAACGCGCAGTGGTCCGTGCCGACCACCGAGATCGCGTCGGTCGCGAGCGCCGTCCAGAGCGCCTCCTGGTCCGCAGTCTTGCGGAGCGGGGGGGACAACACGTATTTGGCGCCCTCGAAGTCGGGCAGGTCGTAGCGGGAGTCGTCGAGCAGCAGGTACTGCGTGCAGGTCTCGCCCCATACGGGCTCGCCGCGCGCGCGCGCGGCCGCGATCCGCTCGATCGCGTCGTCGCACGTCACATGGACGACGTAGACCTGCTGGCCCGCGACCGCGCCCAGGTCGATGACGCGCCCGGTGGCCTCGCCCTCCGCACGCGGCGGCTGGGCGAGCGCGTGATACCGGGTGCCCGTCTTCCCGCTTTCGGCGAACCGGTCGGCCAGCAGGAGCTGCACGTCGCCGTTCACCGCGTGGACGTTGACGAACCCGCCCGCATCCCGCGTCGCCTCGAGGATGTGGAAGATCTGCTCGTCGTCGACCCCCAGGACGCCCTTGTACGCCATGAAGATCTTGAACGACGTGATCCCGTGATCCCGGACGACGAGCGGGATTTCGCGCGCGATTCGCTCGTCCCAGTCGGTCACCGCCATGTGGAACGTGTAGTCGAGGGCGGCCTTCCCCTCGGCCTTGGCGTGCCAGGTCTCCAGCGTCGCCAGCAGGGACTCCCCCTTGGACGGGATCACGAAGTCGATCATCCCGGTCGTCCCGCCCATGATCGCCGCGATCGAGCCGCTCTCGAAGTCGTCGATCGAGACGGTCCCCATGAAGGGCAGCGCCATGTGGACGTGAGGATCGATCCCGCCCGGGATCAGCCACTGGTCGGAGCCGTCGACGATCTCGTCGCCCGACTCGGCGGGAAGCTCCCCGCCGATCGCCGCGATCGTCTCGCCCGTGACCCTGACGTCGGCCACGTACCGGTCCGACGCGGTGACGATCTCGGCGCCGCGGATCACGAGGCTCATGCTTCCTCCCGCGGATTCGCCGTGCGGCCCTCGGCGACCAGCTCGATCCGGTCAGGGGCGTTCGGCACCACGCACAGGAACTCGAACGGCTCGTCGCCCTCGGCCGCGTACCAGTGGGGCGTCCCGGCGGGGATGAACACCGCGTCGCCCGGCCGCACGTGGTGGACGTCGTCGCCGATCCCGATCCGCGCGCGCCCCCGCAGCACGTACTGCTCGTGCTCGACCGTGTTCGTGTGCGCCGGCATGCCGCCGCCTGGCTCCATGATGAAGCGCCGGAGCGCGAAGTTCGGGGCCTCGTCGGGGCCGATCAGGACCTGCCGCACGGTGCCTCGGCCGGCGCCGACCACATCGCGCGGCACGTCCTCGGCGTGCAGGACCGCGGGCCTTCCGCCGCCACCCGCCGCGGGGGTCTCACGTGGCATGAGGGTCTCTCCGGGATCGGGGTACGCCCATCCGAGCGATCAGTAGAAAAGCGCCTCGCGCTTCCGGCCCGTATAGTCGATGTACACGGTCTTCCACTCGCTGTAGAAGTCGATCGCGGTCTTCCCCATCTCGCGCATCCCGACGCCGGTCGCCTTCGTGCCGCCGAAGGGGAGCTGGGCCTCGCCGCCCATGGTCGGCGAGTTGACGTGCGTGATGCCGGTCTCGATGCCGCGCACGAAGCGGAAGATCCGGCTCGCGTCCTGGGTGTAGACGGACGAGGTAAGCCCGTAGCGGGTGTCGTTGCAGACCGCGAGTCCCTCTTCGAAGTCGCCGACGCGGATCACTGAGAGGACGGGGCCGAAGATCTCCTCCTGGGCGATCCGCGAGCTGGGGTCCACGCGATCGAAGATCGTGGGGGCGACGAAATACCCCTTGCGGTGGGACTCCCCGGTCAGCGGCTCGCCGCCGACGACGAGCTCGGCTCCCTCCTCGCGACCGACCCCGATGTACTCGAGCACGGTCTCGAACTGGGACTCGTCGACGGAGGGCCCCATGTCGACGGACTCGTCGAGTCCGTCGCCCACGACGAGCTCGCGGGCGCGCTCGGCCAGACGCTCGACGAACTCGTCGGCGATCTCGTCGACGAGGACCGCGCGCGCGGTCGACGTGCACCGCTGTCCCGTGGAGCCGAACGCGCCCTGCGCCGTCGCCTCGACGGCCATTCCCAGGTCCGCGTCCTCGAGAACCAGGATCGGGTTCTTGCCCCCCATCTCGCACTGCACCTTCTTCCCGCCCGAAGCCGCGCGCGCGTAGAGCTCGACACCGACGTCGTTCGAGCCGGTGAACGACAGGGCGCGCACGCGCGGATGCTCGACGATCGCCGTCCCGACCTCTCCGCCCGAGCCGAAGACGAGGTTGAGGACGCCCGGCGGCAGCCCCGCCTCGGCGAACATCGCGACGACCATCTCGGCCGTCTCCGGGGTCAGCGAGGCCGGCTTGAAGACGACCGCGTTTCCCGCCACGAGCGCTGGCGCGATCTTCCAGCAGGGGATCGCGACCGGGAAGTTCCAGGGAGTGATCGCCCCGACGACCCCGATCGGCTCGCGCACGGTGTAGGCGAACGTGTGGCCGATCTCCGACGGCATCGTGTCGCCGGAGAGCCGGAGCCCCTCGCCGGCCATGAACTCCAGGACGTTGAGCGTCTTCTGGACTTCGCCGCGCGCCTCGCGCAGGATCTTCCCCTCCTCGCGCGTCAGCGAGCGGGCGAGCTCCTCGGCGCGCTCGCTCATCAGCCGGTGGACCCGCGCGATCACGCGCCCCCGCTCGGGGGCGGGCGTGTCGGCCCAGCCCGGCTGCGCGACCTCGGCGGCGGCGATCGCCTCGTCCGCCTCTTCCCGCGAGCTGAGCGGGAGCTCGCCGACCACGTCGTCGGTGTCCGCGGGGTTGACGTTCGGCGCATGCCGCCCGGTCGCCGTGTCCCGCCACTCGCCGTTCACGTAGTTGCGATAGCGCTTCATAGCGACTCCCCGGCTTCGTCGGATACCGCCACCCGGAAGCGGCGCGAGACGTAGAGGAGCGCGACGATCAGGAACGAGCTCAGCCACACCGCCGTGGCCGTGTCGCGCCACTGGAGCGTCAGCATCACCCCGAGCGAGAACGCCTGGAGCACGGCCGCGACGAGGACGAGGAGCGACATCGCCCGCGGCTCCCACTTCACGACCAGCGCGCCGACCAGCATCACGGCCACGATCGCCATCAGCATGAAGGCGACCACGCGCTCCGCCTGGACCACGGTCTGGAGCGAATCGAAGACGAGGAAGAAGTAGAGTCCGATCAGGACGAACATCGTCAGACGGGCTTCCTGATCGGGGCTCATCCGCGCGTCATCCGCTCTCTACCGCCGACAGGCTCTTGTCCAGGATGGCGAGGAAGTCGTCGATGTCGGAGGGGCCGATGTTCAGGCACGGCGCGATCCGCAGCACGTTCCCGTACAGCCCGCCCTTCCCGATCAGGACGCCTCTGCGCTTCGTCTCTTCCATGAGGCGCTGGGTCTCCGCGGCCGCCGGCTCCTTCGTCTCCCGGTCGGTCACGAGCTCCACCCCCTGCATGAGGCCCATGCCCCGCACGTCGCCGACCAGCGGATGGCGCTCCTGGATCGCCTCGAGCCCGGCTCGGAGCCGCGCGCCCATCGCGCTCGCGTTCTCGAGCAGGCCCTCCTCCTCGATCACCTGGATCGTCGCGCTCGCCGCCCGGGAGGAGACCGGGTTGCCGCCGAAGGTCGAGAGCGTGAGGCCCTTCCAGGCGGAGGCGAGCTCGGGGGTGGTCGTCGTGACCCCCATCGGCATCCCGTTCGCGACGCCCTTGGCCATCGTCATGATGTCCGGGACCACGCCGTACTGTTCGATTCCCCACCACTTGCCCCCCGTACGCCCCCATCCCGTCTGCACCTCGTCGGCGATGAAGAGCCCGCCGTAGCGGCGCACGATCTCGACCGCGATCTCGAAGTACTCCGGCGGCGGCGTGATGAACCCTCCGACCCCCATGATCGGCTCGGCGATGAAGGCGGCCACGCTCCCCGGCGTGGTGGTCAGGATCAGCTCCTCGATGTCCCGGGCGCACGCGGCCCCGCACGAGGCGGGCTCGAGCCCCAGCGGGCAGCGGTAGCAGTAGGGCGCCAGCGCGTGCTTGATCCCCGCTACCCACTCCTGGGTGCGCCACGGGGCGTGCGCCGTGATCGTCGTGGCCATCATCGAGCGTCCCGCGTACGCGTGCCGCAGCGCGATCACCGTCTGGCTCCCGGTCGCCGCGCGCGCGAGCATGACGGCCGTCTCGTCGGCCTCGGTCCCGCTGTTCGTGAAGAAGCTCTTCGTCAGGTCGCCGGGGGTCAGCGAGCCGATCTTCTCGGCCAGATCCACGATCGGAGCGGACGGGTAGAGGGTCGACGAGTGGACGAGCGTGGCGGCCTGGTCCTGGATCGCCTGCGTCACGGTCGGGTGACAGTGCCCCACCGAAACCGTCAGGATGCCGCCGAAGAAGTCGAGATACTCGCGGCCGTCGTAGCCGTACAGGTACTGCCCGCGCCCGCGCGCCAGCGGCAGCGGGGTCTCGTAGTACCGGATCACCGCATCCCACAGGTACCGCTCGTGCCGGGCGTTGATCTCCGCCGCCTCCCCCGCCTCCGCCGGCGCCCGGGCTTCGATCCGGTCGATCACAGCTCCACCAGCTCGTCGTACGTCTCCGGCCGCCGGTCGCGGTAGAACTGCCACGTCTGGCGCACATCCTGGATCATGTCGAGGTCGAGATCGGCGACCACCACCGCGTCCGCGTCGCGCGGCCCCTCGACCAGGATCTGCCCGCGCGGGTCGCAGAAATAGGAGGTGCCGTAGAACTCCCCGATGTCCCACGGGCGCTCGTGCCCCACCCGGTTGATCGCGCCGACGAAGTACCCGTTGGCGACCGCGTGAGCCGGCTGCTCGAGCTTCCAGAGGTACTCCGACAGCCCGGCCACGGTGGCCGAGGGGTTGAACACGATCTCGGCCCCGTTCAGCCCGAGGATCCGCGCGCCTTCCGGGAAGTGCCGATCGTAGCAGATGTAGACCCCGACGTTGCCGGCGGCGGTCTCGAAGACCGGATACCCGAGGTTGCCGGGCTTGAAGAAGAACTTCTCCCAGAATCCCGGCGCGCAGTGCGGGATGTGGTGCTTGCGGTACTTCCCGAGATAGCGGCCGTCGGCGTCCACCACCGCGGCGGTGTTGTAGTAGATCCCCGTCCCGTCCTCCTCGTAGACCGGCAGGACAAGCACGACGCCGAGCTCCCCGGCGAGCGCGCCGAACCGCTCGGTCGTCGGACCCTCCGGCACCGGCTCGGTCAGCGCGTACCACTTCCGGTCCTGGTCGGCGGGGAAGTACGGCCCGTAGAAGATCTCCTGGAAGCACACGACCCCGGCTCCCTGCGCGGCCGCCTGGCGCAGCAGCGCCTCGTGCTTGTCGATCATGTCGCGCTTGATGTCCTCGATCGGACGATCCGCGTCGCCGTCCGGGATGCCGGCCTGGACGAGCGCCGCCCTCACCGTTCTCGCCATGTCAGATCGCTCCTCGGGTTCGCAGGCTCTCGATGGACGATGAATCATAACCGATCTCGCCTAGGACTTCCTCGGTGTGCTCGCCGAGCCGGGGTGGGGGCCGCCGGATCGCGCCCGGGGTCGCGGACAGCTTGACCGGGACCCCCAGCAGCCTGAGCGGCTCCCCTTCCGTCTCCACCTCCACGACCATCTCGCGGTGGCGGGCCTCGGCGGACGCGAGCGCCTCGGTCACCGGGCGGATGCGCCCCGCCGGGATGCCGCCCCGTCCCAGGATCTCCAGCCACTCCCCCGCCGGGCGTCCGGCGAAGACCGCCTCGAGGAGAGGCACGAGGACGTCCCGGTGGACGAGCCGGTCCCCGTTCGTCGCGAAGCGCGGGTCTTCGATCCACTCGGGCCGCTCGAGCCCCTCGCAGAGGGCCCGCCACTGGCGGTCGTTGGCGGCGCCCACGTTGATCCACCCGTCGGCGGCGCGGAACGTCTGGTAGGGAACGATCGAGGGATGCGCGTTCCCGAGCCGGGCCGGCCGCTCCCCGCCGGCCCACCAGTTCTGGGCCTGGTAGGTGAGGAGCGAGAGGAGACCGTCGTGGAGGGCGACCTCGACCCGCTGTCCGGTTCCCGTCCGTTCGCGGGCGAGCAGGGCCGCGAGGATCCCCTGCACCACGAGGAGACCGGCGGTCTCGTCGCCGAGCGAGATCCCGACCCGGGTGGGCGGGCCGTCCGGCCAGCCGGTCACGTCCATGACCCCGGACTCGCCCTGCACGATGACGTCGAACGACGGCTTGTCGGATCCCGGCCCGGTGGAGCCGTAGCCGTTGACGAGCGCGTAGACGACCCGCGGGGCGCGCGCGTGGACCGCCTCCCACGAGAACCCGAGCCGCTCGATCACCCCCGGGCGGAAGTTCGACGCCACGACGTCCGCGCGCTCGATCAGCCGCCACAGCGCGTCCCGCCCGGCGTCGCTCTTGAGATCGAGCGCCACGCTGCGCTTGTTGCGGTTGACGGCCGTGAAGTAGGCGCTCGCCCCGCCGGCCTGCGCGACCCAGGGCGGCCCCCAGGCACGGGTGTCGTCCCCGCCGTCCGGGTGCTCGACCTTCACCACGTCGGCCCCCATGTCCCCCAGGATCATGGTCGCGTACGGCCCCGCCAGGATGCGGGTCAGATCGACGACCCGGATCCCGCTAAGTGGCATGGAGCTCGGCGGCGGTGATCGTGTCGCGGCGCCGCGCCCCCAGGAGCGAGTAGGCGAGGAGCGCGATCGCGAACCCCACGAACCAGGCGTAAGTGTAGAGGGTGTGGAAGGCGGCGGGGACGCGGTCGGGCGCGACGAAGCCGGCCGCGGCGAGGAACCCCGGCACGTTGGGGAGCACGGCCGCCACCAGGATCCCGACCGTCGCCCAGCGCCAGCCTCTCCGATACCAGTAGGAGCCGTGCCGCTGGTAGAGCGACGGCGTGTGGAGCGCGGTCCGGCGCACGATCCAGTAGTCGGCGATCATGATCCCCGCCACCGGTCCCAGCAGGGCACTGTATCCGATGAGCCAGGTGAAGATGTACCCCTGGGTCGAGGCGATCAGCTTCCAGGGCATGATGAGGATCCCCACCAGCCCGGTCATGAGCGCGCCGGTGCGGAACGAGATCAGGCGCGGCGCGATGTTGCTGAACCCGATCGCGGGGGCGACCACGTTGGCCGCGATGTTGGTCGTCAGCGTGGCGATCGCCAGCGCCGCCATTGAGACGATCACGATCGCCGGGCTGTCGAAGCGCGCGAGGAGATCGACCGGGTCCCAGGGAGCCGCCTCGACGACCAGCACGTCGGCGAACCGGAGCGCTCCCGCGCAGGTGGCCGCGATGCCGATGAAGGCGAACAGCGTCATCGTGGCCGGCAGTCCGATGATCTGCCCCCAGACCTGATCGGACTGGTTCCGCGCGTAGCGGGTGAAGTCGGGGATGTTCAGCGAGAGGGTGGCCCAGAACCCGACCATGGCCGTCAGCCCGGGCAGGAACAGCAGGAGGAAGCCGTGCCGGCTGGCGCCGCCGGCGCGCGTGACGAGGGTCGGCGAGACGACGCCGGCCGCGTTCCGAACCTCGCCCGCCACGAACAGCGGCCCGGAGGTGGCGGCGCCCGCCGGCGGCAGCGCGATCGGGTCGCCAGAGAAGGGCGCCCACGCGGCGGCCTCGAGCGAGGCCCGCGCCTCGGCCTCGGTGGCGCCCACGCCGATCCGGGCCTCGGTCGCCCGCGGAGCGCCGTCCTCCTCCAGCGCCCCGAGCCGAGCCTGTCCGTCCGCCACCGCGAGCGAGGGACGCGAGAACTGCCGGCTGAAGTCGAGCGCGCGGCCGAGCCCGCCGGGCGTGGTCATGGCCCAGGCCAGCAGCGCGAGTCCGATCGCCAGCAGGATCGGCGCGCCCGCCGACTCCAGCCACTTGATGCTCTCGGTGCCGGTCCACGCGATCGCCACGTTGAGGGTCCAGAAGGCGAGGAAGGCGGTGAGCTCCCAGCCGTTGATCCCCAGCCATCCGATCCCCGGGGCGTTCGCGATCGATGGCCAGATCACGCGGGCCAGCGCGTACAGCGCGTGACCCCCGATCCACGTCTGGATGCCGAACCAGCCGCAGGCCACAAGGCCCCGGAGGAGCGCCGGCACGTTGGCCCCCAGGATGCCGAACGGAGCCCGCAGCAGAACCGGGAACGGGACGCCGTGCTTCGTCCCGGCGTGCCCGTTCAGGATCATCGGGACCAGCACGATCAGGTTGCCGGCCGCGATCGT
>DATKCO010000058.1:0-13495 GCA_035513155.1 Gemmatimonadota bacterium
AATGTTCGCGGGAAGTCTCTATTGGACCTCGCCTGCGGCGATGGCTTCTACACGCGGCGGTTTAGGGCGGAATGCGGGGCGGATCCCGTGATCGGCATCGACCTGTCCCCCAAGCAGATCGAGCGCGCAGAGGCGATAGAGCAAAAGGAGCCCCTGGGTATCGACTACAGGGTCGGGGACGTCCTGGAGCTCAGGTTGGACCGCCGCTTCGACGTCGTTACCGCGATTCACCTGCTCCATTACCTCGAAAGCGCGGGAGAGATTGCGACGACGTTGAATCGGATCCACGATCAGCTTGCTGATCAGGGCTACTTCGTCACGATGATCGCCAACCCGGAGTTCGACCTCGACGGGCACGACGCTACCGACTCGAAGACGAAGTTTGGCTACTACTTCTCGCTGGCCGAGCCGGGCAATGGTGGCCGGCTGCGCTTTCATCCCGGAGGATTCGAGAGGAGCGAGAGCTGACGGTCGAGTTCCGGCGTTGGGAGCGGGGCTTCCTGGACGGCATCGCAATCGAGGCCGGGTTCACTCCGGAGTGGCACGATCCCTTCATCAGTGCAGAGGGTCTCGAGACGTACGGCGCCGATTTCTTCGAGAACTACCTTGCCAATCCTCAAAGCAAGCTCCTACGCTTGACCAAGAGCGTATAGCCGCCCGCCGATAGACGACTCGCCCGTCTGTCAGTGAGAGAACGAATGGCGAGAACTCAAAAAACGAGGTTCTCGATGGCTCACAAGGGGAAGATTCAGCTCACGTATGTAATCGTGGCTCCTCCAGAGGCAGTGGCGGAAGGCGACCGGCTATTTCAGAGCCACGGTCCGTGGATGGAGGCGACGCATCACCGTGATGGGGAGAGGGCGTTGCTAAGCTACAATCTGTCCAAGGCGCCGGAGCTTTCCAACCCGTTTGATCCGAGTTCCGCTCAAACCGGCCACACTTGCTTCATTCTCAGCGAGGTCTACGAGAGCGAGGCTGGTGTCACGGATCACTTCGCGCGGGCGACGGAGAATTGGAAGGACTTCCCAGCGCTCGGCGCGTGGCTTCAGAAGTGCAAGGTGACCGGCGCACCTGCGGCTCCGATCGTCAACTCGCTGTGGTAACCGTGTGACTCATCGCGGTGCTCGGAAAGGAGCAGCGAGTATACGGAACCGCTGATCGTCCTGGTCGCCGTCGCCCTCCTCGCCCGGTTGCTCGGGCAGTGGGGCGTGGCTTCCTTTCGGGACTGGGCCGCGGCCACTCGGGTCGGCCTGGCTGCGATGTTCTGCTTCACCGCGGCGGCGCACTTCAACAGCATGCGTCCCGATCTGATCGCCATGGTCCCGCCCGCCGTGCCGAACCCCGAGCTCATGGTTTCGCTGACCGGCGTCTGCGAGATCTTGGGCGCCATCGGGCTGCTGGTGCCGCGCACACGTCGTATCGCGGCGCTGGCCCTGATCGTATTCCTGCTCGCGGTCCTCCCGGCGAACATCCACACCGCGCAGGCGGGCGTGACCCTGAGGGGCGCTCCCGCAACGCCAATCGGTCCGCGGGTCGCGCTGCAGGCGGTGTTCATCGCCCTGCTGTGGTGGTCCGGCGTGCGGGTGCCTGCGCCCCGCTAAGCGGGCGCCAGACGTGAGCGGACCGCGAGCGACTGGAGAACCCCCAGCATGCGGTTCACGTAGGCATCAAACGTGAATAGGGCCAGCGCGCGCCGACGTCCCTGGGCCCCCAATCGCTCGGCGTGATCGCGGTCCAGCAGGATGCGCTCCAGGGCCCGGGCCAGAGCAGCCGGATCTCCGGGTGGCACCAGGTAGCCCGTCTCTCCTTCCACCACCTGCTCCGTCAGCCCCCCCGCGCCGCTCGCCACCACGGCGGTTCCCCGCATCATGCCCTCCGCGGCGACGATGCCGAACGGCTCCTCCCAGAGAGAGGGCACAACCTGCACCCAGGCGGGCGCCATCGCGCTCTCCATGTCACTGGCGTCCAGATGCCCGCGGAAATCGACGGCGGCGCGGATGCCCAGGGTGCTCGCCATGGCCTCGAGCCGGGAGCGCTCGGGACCGTCACCCGCGATGATGAGCCGGGCTGTGGCGAGGCGTCCGTTCAGGATCGCCATCGCCGAGAGGAGCACATCGACCCCCTTCTTGGGGACCAGCCGGCCGGCGTAGCCGATCACCGGACGCTCACCCAATGGCGGACGCGGACCTCGCTGCGGCACCCCGTTGTGGATCCATCCGTCCACCCGCACCCCGTCGGCGCGAAGCCGCTCCGCGACCCATCGGCTGTTGGCGAGGACCTGGTCGAATACGCTGAGGTCGGTCAGGCGGCGCTGAAGGGCTGCTCGAGCGACGCCCAGCCATGGTATACAGCCATTCGAATGGCAGATGGCACCAGCAGCCGAGTGGCAAGGCGATCCGCTCGGGAGCGTCTTGGTGTTGAGGGGGCAGACAAGATTGTAGTTGATCACGTTGAGCACGCTGGGCACGTCCCGGAGCAACGGCAGCACGAGCGGAGAGATCTGGGTCAGGAACATCTTGACCAACACGGCATCCGGACGGAACTCGCGCAGGACCCGCCGCAACCGCAGCACCGCGTGCGGATTGGCCGCCTGGAGACCCCGTCGCAACGGAGATACCGATCCGAAGCACGTTTCGTCCGCGACGATCGGGAGCGGCAGTGGCCGGGCCGTGCTGGTGAACAACAACGCCTCGTGGCCGCGGGCGCGCAGAATGTCGCGGATGTTCCCGATCATCACCTCCGCACCCCCCGACAGGGTGCCGTAGTCGTGTATCAGGAGGACGCGCATCCGGATCCGCTACTCCATGAACTCGGTGCGGTCGGCGGCTGTCAGAAAAGGTTCGCGGTCGAGATCGTAGCGGGCTGCGGTCAACGCGCTGGAGCCTTCACCGAGCGCGAATCCGAGAGCCTGGCCACAGGCGTCGACCAGGAGCGCCAGCAGCAGCAGCGGCATCACCCTCGGCAGCGCCCGGGGCCGGGGAGACCACAGCCGCGACCACAGCGCGCGGATCCTGAGCAGGGGAAAGAGGGGGCTAGCCGCGACATACAGGAGCCTGCGGCCGGGCGACCAGCGGCCCGTGCGGGCGCGCGTGGCCGAGGAGGCCCGTGCCGAATGCAGGCGCAATCGGAGCATCGGGCCCATGAGTGAAGGGTTCAGATGTCCAAGGCGCGCCTGAGACTCGCGATAGAAGCGGGCTCCGCCACGGCGAAGCTCCTCCAGGAGACCTCCATCGCGCGCAAGCAGGTCGGGGAGCCGGTCGCCAAAGGCGGTCAACGCCGCCCGCTTGTAGGTCGAGTTGTTGCGAGACACGCGCTCGACCTCTCCCGCGGCCGCCTGCTCGTCATGGAAGGCATAGGAGAGAAGATGCTCGACGCAGCTCGTGGCGGTCGCTGTGTTCGCGTTCGAGATGACATTGCCCACGACCTCCCACGGGCCCTGGTGCGCGCTAACGATGGCCTCGCCCCAGCCCGGCTCGGGATACACGTGATTCTCCAGGAGCGCGACGACCGGCGCGGAGGCCACCGCGATGCCCGGCGCGAATGCCCGCTCGACTTCCAGGATGGGACCCACCGCCAGCGTGCGGCAGCGGGCGAATCCGGCGACGGCGGAAGGGTCGAGGTCGTCGAAGGAGCTCTCCTCGGGGCCCAGGAGCACGAGCTCGATGTCCTCGCGAATCGTCTGGTTCTGCAGATGACGCAGGGGGCGCCTCAGTGCCGCGCAGCGGTGGGGGGTCGCCATGATCACCGTCAGCGTCGGAGCGGGAATGCTCACGATGGGGACCCTGCCACGGTCACTCTCCGTCCCGTGCCGGCCGCCTGCTCCGCCGCCAGCACGACGGCGAGGCTCTCGAGCCCGACGTCGAGCTCCGGGCCGGCAGATGGCACGCCGCGAACTGCAGCCACGAACGCCGTGAGAGCGTGCGCATGACTCCTCTCCCGGGGAGGAAGAAGCGCATCACGCAGAGCGCGCGGAGCGTCGGCCATCCACGCGGCTGCCGCGCGTACACGGGCCGCCTTGCCGTAATCCCGTTGCGACGTCCTGAACCGGAGACAGGTCGAGTGATAGCGATCGAAGGACAGCAGGCCGTCCGACCCGACAACCACCATGTGGTGCTCCTCCACGGCAGAGATGGATGTGAAGACCTCGACCATCGTGCCCGCCGAGAGGCGCAAGTGGATGGTCGCCGTATCGGCTTCGCTGGCGAGCGACCCGATCAGGGCGTTCACCTCGACGATCTCCTGATCGAGCACGAAGCGCACGAGGTCGAACTGATGGCTGGCCAGGTCCAGGAGTGCTCCACCACCGCTGTCGCGTCGGCGCTTCCACTCCGGCAGCTCGCGACGAGAAGCGCAGAACGAGGTTCGGACGCCGACGAGGTGCCCGATCGATCCGCGGCGGATCGCATCGCGCATCTCGACCACGAGGGGATGGAACCGGAAATTGAAGCCGATCCAGCCCGTAGTACCGGCGCTTCGCCAGGCGCGCAGGATCCTCCGGCCATCTTCGAGCGTGGTGGCGAGGGGCTTCTCGAGATACACGTGCAAGCCGCGTTCGAAGCTCGCGATGGCAGCCTCCGCATGCAGAGCCGGAGGCAGGCAAACGACCACGGCATCGAGCGGGCTGGCTTCGATCATCTCTCGATGGTCCGTGAACAGCGTGGCTGCGGGCGCGAGGGACCTGGAGGCCTCCCGGCCCCGGACGTCCTGCTCGGCGATGGCCGCGACCTCCAGGCCCGGCAATCGGGTCAGGACGGGCAGGTGGATGAGACGAGCGATGCGTCCACAGCCCAGCAGCCCGACGCGCAAGGGTCGGGAAGCGGAATCCGAAGTCATGGTGCCCGGTGAGCGCCCGCGTTTCTCATAGGGTCCACAAGGTCGTCGTGCGGGACGGCCGGGGCCATCCATCCTCGCGCGACGGTACGGAGCCGGGGTGCTATTAATGTGGTCATGATCGGACAGACGATTGTCTTCGTCACGTTGGTCCTGGCCCTGGTCCTGTTCGTCTGGGGCCGGTGGCGATACGACGTCGTCGCGCTGCTCGCCCTGCTGGCTGTGACGGTCAGCGGGATCGTCCGGCCGGAGGACGCCTTTCTGGGCTTCGGCCACGCGGCCGTGGTGACGGTGGCCGCCGTCCTGGTGGCGAGCAAGGGGCTCAAGAACGCCGGGCTGATCGACGTCATCGCCGGTCGGGTGGGGTCGCTAGGAAACCACCCCGTGCTGCAGCTCGCGACGCTGACGGTGATGGTTGCCGCGGTGTCCGGATTCATGAACAACATCGGCGCGCTGGCGATCCTCATGCCCGTCGCGGTCCAGATCGCCCGCGAGGGAAACCGTTCGCCGGGCATGTATCTGATGCCGCTCGCGGCCGGCTCGCTGCTCGGCGGCCTCGTCACGGTCATCGGGACGCCTCCGAACATCATCATCGCCACCTATCGGAAGGACGTGACGGGCGAGGCCTTCCGCATGTTCGACTTCGCTCCGGTCGGGCTCGGATTGACGGCCGCGGGGGTCGCCTTCATCGCGCTCGTGGGGTGGAGGCTGATCCCGAAGCGGAGCTCGAGCACGTCCCCGGACGCGCTGTTCGAGATCGAGGCCTATACGACGGAGCTGCGGGTTCCCCCGGGCTCGCGGCTGGTGGGGCAGACGCTGCAGGAGTTGGAGACCCTGACCGACGCCGATGTCGTCGTCGTGGGACTGGTCCGCGACAACGAGAAGACGCTGGTCCCAGCGAACCTGACGCAGTTGCGCGCCGACGATCACCTGATCGTCGAGGCCGGGTCCCAGGACCTGCGCGACTTCATCGGCGCCACCGGCGTCCAGCTCGCGGGCGACAAGGAGATCGCGGGTAGGGATCTGGGCTCGGCGCATGTCCTGCTCCAGGAAGCGGTGGTCACCGGGGACTCCCCGGTGATCGACTCGACGGTCAGGGACCTCGATCTCCGACGGCGCTACGGGATGAACCTCCTGGCGGTGGCGCGGCGCGGGGAGCGGGTCCGCAATCGTCTCCGCGGGATCCGGTTCCAGCCCGGGGACGTGCTGCTCCTGCAGGGAACCCGCACCGCCATCCGTGACGCCCTGGCCGCGTTCCGGTTCCTCCCCCTGGCGGAGCGGAATCTCGAGTTCGGCCGACCCAGCCGGATCGTCCTCGCGCTCGGGATCTTCGGGATCGCGATCGGGCTCGCCTCGACGGGCGCCCTGCAGGTCCAGGTCGCGTTCACGGCCGCGGCGGTCGCGATGGTCGTGGTCGGACTCCTCTCGCTGCGGGAGGCGTACGAGAGCATCGACTGGCCGATCATCGTGCTGCTCGGAGCCATGATCCCGATCGGCGACGCGCTTGAGAGAACGGGAGGCGCACGCAGGGTGGCCGACCAGATCCTGGCCGTGTCGCTGGACCTCCCGGTCCCCGCCACCCTCGCGCTGTTCATGCTCGTCACGATGGGCCTCTCCAATGTCGTGAACAACGCCGCCGCGGCCGTGCTGATGGCGCCGATCGCGCTCAGCCTCGCCGCCGGGCTGGGCGCGTCGGCGGACCCGTTCCTCATGGCCGTGGCCGTCGGTGCCTCCTCCGCCTTCCTGACCCCGATCGGCCACCAGTCCAACACGCTCGTCATGGGGCCCGGAGGCTATCGGTTCGGCGACTACTGGCAGATGGGCCTGCCGCTCTCCCTCCTGGTCGTCCTGCTCGGCGTCCCGCTGATCCTGAGGGTCTGGCCGGCCTGACCGACGCACGGCGGCCCGACTTGCCGTCGGTGTCCCCGTCCGCGAGTCTTACACACCCCGCGTCGTCACCCTGCGCCGATCACTCGATTGAAGGGGGAACCGTCAGGACCGAGGGAGAGAGACGCCGAGATCGTCCGACGCGCGTACGAGGCCTACAACACGGCCGACATCTGCTACAAAGAGCCCGCGCGATGAGCGACGGTACACCGACTCCGTTCGCCGAGGACGTCTGGATCGACGAGGCACCGGTGCGATTCCTCGGCATGCGGCTCTCCGCCACGATGACCGTGATCCGGCTGGGGGACGGGAGCCTCCTGCTGTACTCGCCGGTGGCGATGACGCCGGCGCGGCGCGCGGCGGTCGAGGCCCTGGGACGGGTCGCGCACTTCTACTCGCCGAACACGTACCATCACCTTCGGATCGGAGACTGGCAGGCGGCCTTCCCCGGCGCGAGGCTGCACGCCCCCCCAGGCCTCGCGAAGAAGCGGCCCGACCTGCGAATCGACCGCGTCCACCCAGGCGCGCCGGAGCCCGCGTTCGACGGCGTCGTCGAGGAGCACCCGATCGACGGGTTCCGGCTCGAGGAGACCGCGCTCTTCCACCGGCCGTCCCGTACGCTCGTAGTCGCGGATCTCGTCCAGAACATCGGGCGCCCGTCGCACGGCTGGACGAAGCTCTACACGAAGGCGATGGGGTTCTACGACCGCGTCGCGCTGAGCCGCGCGATCCGCATGACCGGCTTCACGGACAAGGCCGCCGCGCGCCGCAGCGTCGACGCGCTGCTCGGGCTCCCGTTCGAGCGGCTCGTCCCGGGTCACGGCGCGCCGATTGCCGGGGGCGCGAAGGAATCACTCGCCGCGGCGTACGCCTGGCTCCGCCAGTCACCTTCACCACCTTCGAGAAAGAGGCGATCCGCATGATCCTCGTCGATCGATTCAGACTGCTCGCGTACCCGATCCTCGTAGCGGCCGTTCTCGCGGGCTGTGGCGGGGGCGAGACCGAAGCGCCGCCGGCGACCGCCGAGGCGGGGAACGAACCGGCGAGCGAGCCATCGCCGGCCGCGTGCCCGCCAGAGGGCGACATCGTCGCGATCGTGGGGCATCCCGTGCAGGCGAAGCCCGGCGGCGCGCTCTGCTTCTACGAGACCGACGACTTTGCGGCGTCGGTCACGATCATGCGGATCACGCCGGGCCAGGCGGACCAGGTCCTGCAAGAGATGCGCGACTCGGCCGCGCCCTATGGCTCGGAGGTCGTGGCGATCGACCTCGGCGACAGCGGACATGCGTGGGGCTCGCCCGGCTACGGCCAGGGCTACGCGATCGCGGGCGACCGCGGGTGGCTGCTCGATGTGTCGATCTCGATGGGGGAAGGGGAGGAAGCGTCCCAGCGGGACGCCGTGGTCGAGCTCCTGGAGCGGGTGATCGGCTAGCCCGAATCGCGGGGTAGATCTCCTGGGACGAGTTCTGGTCGTAAAGCCGCTCTTCCGGCCGGCGCCCAGCGGGGGTATGTTGTGCGCGATCGCCGCGATCCCGCGCGACCGACCCTACGACAAGGAGAGAGCATGTCCAAGATGCGGATCGTCGTCATCGCCGAGGTCGAAGATCCCGTCACGTGGGAGGAGAACTTCCGCACGCACGGGGACCTCTTCCGCAAGCAGACGGTCAATAAGCCGATCGACTTCGGGATCAAGGGGAACCAGGTCGCGGTCTGCTTCCGCCCGAAAGACTTCGACAAGTTCATGGAGATCTTCGAGTCCGACGCCACCGGCGAGGCGATGAAGCAGGACGGGGTGAAGCGGGAGACCGCCCAGGTGTTCGTCCTCGACAAGCGGTTCGAGCCCTGAGCGCCCGGGGGGCTGGACACGGACGTCCGAATCTGGTATCTTGTTCTTGCTTTCAGGAACGGGTTCAAGAGAACGAACGCTCGAAAATCGACGCGCCGGACTCTCGACGGAACACCGAAGAGAGCGGCGCTTTTTTCATGCGACGTGCCCGAAGGCCTGGAAGAGCCCGGTAAAGTGCCGGGTGATTGTACAACACGCGACAAAGGAAAAAGAGAAAAATGGCTAAGGGCAAGGTAAAGTGGTTCAACGACGCAAAGGGTTTCGGCTTCATCGAGCAGGAGAGCGGCCCGGACGTTTTCGTCCATTTCTCGGCGATTGCCGGTGAGGGCTTCAAGTCTCTGAGCGAGAACGACGAGGTCGAGTTCGATGTCGAGCAGGGCCCCAAGGGCCCCCAGGCGACGAACGTCAAGCGCGCTTCGTCCAGCTCGGTCTAAGAACCACATCGCGGCCGCCAGCCGGCCGCACCCAAAGAACGATGCCCCCGCCGGTTCGCCGGCGGGGGTTTTCGTTGATGCGAACCCGGGAGCGCTCATGAGTCCCTCAGGACACCTCACGACCGACCAGCTCGACGCCCTCCGAACGGAGATCGTGGCGGAGATCGAGAGTCTCGCCGCGCGGATGAAGTCGTCCGCCGACACCGTCCGCCCGGTCGAGCTCGACCCCGGGACGGTCGGCCGGCTCTCGCGCATGGACGAGATGCAGAACCAGGCGATGGCCCGAGGCCTCCGGGAGCGCGAGAAGCACCGACTGGGGGATCTCGAGGGCGCGCTCGACCGGATCGACGCCGGCACGTACGGGATCTGCGCGGCGTGCGGCGGCGAGATCCCGCTCGCGCGGCTCGAAGCCTTTCCGGAGACCGCCACCTGCGTGGCCTGCTCCCGCTGACGGCGGCCGCATGGAGTCCACCATCGCTCGAACGAACCGTGAAGCCGCGCGCCGGCGCACGTTCGCGATCATCAGTCATCCCGACGCGGGAAAGACCACGCTGACCGAGAAGCTGCTCCTGTTCGGGGGCGCGATCCGGGAAGCGGGCACGGTCAAGGCGCGCCGCGCCCAGCGACACGCGACGTCCGACTGGATGGAGGTGGAGCGCGAGCGCGGGATCAGCGTGACCTCGAGCGTGCTGCAGTTCGACTACGCCGGCAAGCGGATCAACCTCCTCGACACCCCCGGCCACCAGGACTTCTCCGAGGACACCTACCGCACGCTGGTCGCGGCCGACAGCGCGGTCATGCTGCTCGACAACCGGCGCGGCGTCGAGGAGCAGACCCGCAAGCTCTTCGAGGTCTGCCGCCTGCGGCGGCTGCCGATCTTCACGTTCGTCAACAAGTGCGACCGGGCCGGCGTGGCCCCGCTCCAGATCGTGGACGATGTCGAGGCCGACCTCGGGATCCGCTGCGCCCCGGTGACATGGCCGATCCTCGACGGGGTCGAGACGCTGGGGGTCTACGACCGCCGCAGCGGGCTCCTCCACCGGTTCCGGCGGAGCGAGGATCGGGGAGCCACCCGCGGGGTCGAAGAGACGTACCCGCTCGCTTCGCCCCTGGGGTCCGCCGCCTTCCCGGCGCACGCCCTGGAGCGGCTGCGCGACGAGGTGGAGCTGCTGGACCATGCGGGGGCCGACCTCGGGGACGAGGCGGCGGTCCAGGAGGGGACGATCTCCCCGACCTTCTTCGGCAGCGCGCTGCTCAACTTCGGCGTGGAGCCGTTCCTGGAGTACTTCCTGGAGGCGGCCCCGCCGCCCGCGGCTCGGCTCGCGGGCGCGGAGCTCGTCCGACCCGACGAGCCCGAGCTGACCGGATTCGTCTTCAAGATCCAGGCGAACATGGACCCGCGGCATCGCGACCGGATCGCCTTCATGCGGATCGTGAGCGGCCGGTTCGAGGCCGGGATGACGGTCGTCAACCGGCGCACCAACCGGCCCGTGCGGCTGGCCTCGGCGCGGAAGTTCATGGCGCAGGACCGCGAGGTGGTCGAAGAGGCGGTGGCCGGCGACGTGGTGGGGATCCACGACCGCGGTGAGCTCCGGATCGGGGACACGCTCGCGGAGTCCGAGGGACCCGAGTTCGACGGGATCCCCCGGTTCTCGCCGGAGCGGTTCGCGCGCGTCCACCCGAAGACCCCGCTCAAGCGGAAGCAGCTGGACCAGGGCCTCCGGCAGCTCTCCGAGGAGGGTGCGGTCCACGTGCTCTTCGAGCCCGACGGCGGCCCGCGGCCGATCGTCGGCGTGGTCGGGCCGCTCCAGTTCGAGATCCTGCTCCATCGCCTGGAGCACGAGTACGGCGCCGACGCGCGGCTCGAGCTCCTCGCCTGGAAGATCGCCCGCTGGGTGACCGGCCCCGCCGACGAGATCCGCCGTCTGGGCGAAGGGTACCAGCGCCTGCTCGTCGCCGATCCGCGAGGGCGCCCGATCCTCCTGTTCGATAGCGAGTTCGCGCTGCGGCAGACGGAGAAGGACCTGCGCGGCGTCGAGCTCCATACGGTCAGCCCGTAGCGCCCCGAGGTCGCGAGGTCACACCGACTTCATGTGCTCGACGAGCTGGTCGAGCGCTTTCCCCCAACCCTCGTGGAACCCCATCTCCTCGTGCTTTCCCCGATCCGCCGCGTCCTTGTGGAGGGCGATCGCGGTGTACTTCGTCCCCTCGCCGTGAGGCTCGATCGTGATCACCGCGGTCATGAACGACGCCGGGTTCGGTCGCCAGCCGGGACCGAGGGCGTCGGTGAACACGAGCCGCTCGTTCTCGACGACCTCGAGGTAGCAGCCCACGCTCGGGTGGTCCTCGCCCTCGGGCGAGCGCATCACGGTGCGGAAGATCCCGCCGGGCCGGAGGTCGATCTCGCAGTCCACCGTCGTCCACGGCCGGGGCGTGAACCACTTCACGAGGTGCTCGGGTCGCGTCCAGGCGGCCCAGACCAGCTCGGGCGGGACGTCGACCACGCGCTCGAGCACCAGGTCGAGTCGGGGATCGGGGGTGAAGGCTCTATCCATCTTCGGTCTCCTTCATGTCGTGGAGGTAGTCGTCCAGCTGGTCCAGCCGCCGCTCCCAGGTCGCACGCTGCTCCGCCAGCCAGCTCTCGGCGGCCTCGATCGGGCGCGGAACGAGCCGCCAGGTGCGGACGCGCCCGTTCTTCCGGGACCGCACGACCCCGCACTCCTCGAGCACATCCATGTGCTGCATGAAGGAGGGGAGCGCCATGCGGAACGGACGCGCCAGCTCGCTGGTGGCGGCGGGACTGTGGCCCAGCCGCTCGACGACGGCGCGCCGGGTGGGGTGGGCCAGGGCGCGAAAGACGGGGTCCAGCTGTGAATACTTAGGCATTAACCTTAATATATGCGACGATCTCCGCGGCGCCAGGGGTGGGGATCCTTCGCGCGGGAGGCCGGACCGGGGAGAAGGACGTGGTCGCCGGAGCCCGCCGGCGCGACGTTGATACGCGGGACGATGACGAGCACGCCGATCCTCTACGGGCCGCTGGCGAGCTGGTGGCCGCTCCTGTCGGCATCCGCGGACTACGCGGAGGAAGCCGCCTTCTATCGCGGCGTCCTGGAAGGCGTGAGCGGGGATCCGCTGGAGTTTGTCCTCGAGCTGGGAAGCGGAGGGGGCAACAACGCCTCGCACCTCAAGCAGCGGTTCCGCCTCACGCTCGTGGACCTCTCCCCCGGCATGCTCGCGGTGAGCCGCACGCTCAACCCCGAGTGCGAGCACGTGGAGGGCGACATGCGGAGCGTGCGGCTCGGGCGGAAGTTCGACGCCGTCTTCGTCCACGACGCGATCGCCTATATGACGACCCGCGACGACCTGCTCGCAGCGCTGCGGACCGCCCGCGTCCACTGCCGGGCCGGGGGCGTCGCGCTGTTCGCCCCCGATCACGTACGCGAGACGTTCGCGCCCTACACGCGCCATGGCGGCCACGACGGGGACGGGCGCGCGCTCCGCTACCTGGAGTGGTGCCGGGACCCGGATCCCGCCGACACGAGCGTCCTCGTCGATTTCACCTATCTACTGCGGGACGCCGACGGCTCCGTCCGGGCCGAGCACGACCGGCACGAGGTGGGCCTGTTCTCCCGCGAGGTCTGGAAGACGACGCTGGAAGAGGCGGGCTTTGTGGACGTCGATCGGATCCCGTTCGACCACTCGGGGGTGGAAGACGCCCTGGAGGTCTTCGTCGCGAGGGCCCGCTGAGGTCGGGCCGCGGCGGGGGTGCTCCGGGGCGGCCGGACCTATCTTCCTTCCATGATCCTGGCCGGCCGGCTCGCTCTCGCCCTCCTCGTCTCTCTCCCCGCGGTCGCCGCCCCCGCGGTGGCGCAGGACCGGCCCACGATCCACCGCGACGGCTACGGAGTTCCCCATGTCTTCGGCCCCACCGACGCGAGCGTGGCGTTCGGGGCGGCATGGGTGCAGGCGGAGGAGGACTGGCCGATGGTGGAGCGGAACTTCGTCCGCGCGACCGGGCGCGGCGCGGAGCTCCTCGGCGAGTCCTCGCTGTCCGACGACTACCTCGCCCGCGCGCTCGAGATCCCGCGGCTCTCGCGCGAGGAGTACGAGCGCTCGACGCCGCGGATGCGGGCGCTCCTCGATGCCTACGCCGCGGGCTTCAACGCCTATCTCGCCGCGCATCCGGAGGAGCGGAACTTCTTGGACCGCGTCGAGCCGTGGCACACGCTGGCCCTGATCCGCTTCAAGTACCACCAGCTCGAGTTCCTCGCGTACGGCGGGTTTCGTGGCGAGCACGTCGAGCGCCTGCTGCGGGAGGGGGGACCGGGTGACGGTGCGGCGGTCTCGCCGGCCTCAGCCACCGGGGACCTCCGTTCGGGCTCGGTCATGCGGTTCGCCGAGACGCTCGTGGGCCCGCTGGGGGACATCCCGCTGGGGTCGAACGAGTGGGCGCTCGGGCCGTCCCGGACGGCGGACGGCACGACGATGCTCCTCG
>DATKCO010000059.1:0-32707 GCA_035513155.1 Gemmatimonadota bacterium
AACGTGAGCTGCCGGCGGGCGCCGCCGGGCATCTCGAGGCGGTGGATCTGCTGGGTATCCCCGAAGCGGGTGCCCACCACGATGCCGCTTCCGTCCGCAGTCCAGTCGATCAGACCCGCGCTGCGGACGTTCTGGTAGCGGCGGAGGTCCTCGGAGATCCGCTGCGGGATCTCGGGGACGTCCTCGAGCACGACCGTGCCGTCGAGAACCGTGCGGGTCTCGACCTCGGTCTGGGCCTGAAGGGGGACCGTCGCTAGGAGGAATGGCAGCGCAAACGGGAGCAGTCGACGATGCATGGCTCGGTCTCCGCTGGGGGTATGTCGTCTGAGGCGCGCTTCGATTCTATCCCGCTCGGCGTCCGCGCGCAGCTGTTGACGGAACACGGGGAACGCGGAATACTGATTTCCCGCGCCGATCGCGGCGCGATTCCCTGACCTCCCATTCGGAGTCTCCTACGATGCGCCGACTTCTCGCGGGCCCGATCGCCACCCCGCTCCTGGTCCTCTGCCTCCTGGCGGCCTGCGACGACGACCCCGCCGAGACCCCCGAACCCGCGCTGCCCGAGACGCCGTCCACGAGCGCACTGCCGCCCGAGCCCGTCGTGACGTTCGCCGCCGCCGCGGAGGCCGGGGAGCGGGTGGAGCACGGCGAGGCAATCGCCTCGATCGACGACGCGCGGCGAGCCCTCCACGTCCAGCACCATCTCCACACGCCCCTCGAGACGCGGAGGATCCCCGGGCCGTTCGACCTCCCCGCGATGAGCTCGATCGCGGACTTCGCCCTACTCAAGGACGAGCTCGTCGTCATCAATCCCGGACCGGGAGAGTTCGTCCACGTCATGGAGGGGCAGCGCAGCGGCTATCGCAACCTCACGATCGGGATCACCTACACCGCTCCGGGGGGCGCCCCTCCCATGCACACGCACGACGGCGAGGAAGCGCACGTCCTGCTCGAGGGCAAGATCCTCTATGCTCTGGGGGACGACATCTTCACGATCGAGGGCCCGTACATCGTCAACATCCCGCCCATGGTGCCGCACTCGTTCATGAACCTGGGCGACGGCCTCGCCGAGCTGGTCGTCGTCTTTCCCACCAACGTTTGGGAATACGACGTTCTCGACTATTTCCCATTCCAGGGAATCGATGTCGAGGCGATGCGTCGCGCGCCCACCCGCCAGGCTCTCCAGCGCGACTGAACGGTAGCAGGCGTTTCGGGCTCGGACCGGTTGGATCCGGATCCCAGCGGCGGCCGGCCGGGGGGAGACGGCCGTCCGCCATCGGGATTCAGTCGGTCACGAGGTGAGCAGGAGCAGCAGGACGGAGAGCGTGATGAACGAAAGCTTCCACATGTCGCTCTCCTCGGTTTCGGGGGAGGGATCCTGGGCTCGTCTGCGCGGTCCCGAAGGGAGGCAAACCACGTGCCACCACGTCGCCCCCCGGGAAGCGGCGAGGAATGGAAGTGCACGGGAACGCAAAATGAAAGGAACTGTCGCGCCCTTCGGACTCCTTCCTCGCGGAAGGCCTTCCCCGAACGCGGCAGCCGGGCTCCGCGGACGCGGCGCGCGACTTCCCCTTCCGGGGAGCCGGCTTGCCCCCGGAGCCCGGCGGCCGGATCCTCGCCGACCGGGCGCTCAGCCGCTTGCTGAGGGAGGACTGGCCTCGGACGATGGAGGAGCTGGAATGACGCGTTCAACCGTCAGGGCCATGACGGCCAGCCGTCGCCGGTCGCGGTACGCTCGGTACGGATCCAACCACCGGACTTCGAGAAAGGAAGACGCGATGAGACGCTCGATTCCTACGGTCACGATGCTCGCTCTCCTCTTCGCGTGCGGCGAGGCGGGGACGGACGAGGAGGCCGCGACCTACGACACGGTCGGGATGGCCGCCGACACCGTGGCCCCCGCGGCTCCGGGCGACTCGGCCAGGGCCGACGTGCGGGACGCAGACGGCCGGTCGGTCGGCACCGTCGTGGTGGTCGGGCTCGACGGCGGCGTGACGCTCTCGGGCTCCCTGGCGGGGCTGCCGCCCGGCGAGCACGGGTTCCACGTCCACCAAACCGGGAGCTGCGAGCCGCCCTCGTTCTCCTCCGCCGGGGGCCACCTCGCGCCCGCGGGCAACGCCCACGGCTTCGACGCCGAGGGCGGGCCCCACGCCGGCGACCTCCGGAACCTGACGGCCGGCCCGGACAGCTCGGCGGTCGTCGACCAGACGAACGAGCGCCTCACCCTCCGCGGCGGGGATGCCCCCCTCCTCGATGCCGACGGCTCGGCGCTCATCGTCCACGCGGGCGCCGACGACTACGTCAGCCAGCCCTCGGGGGACTCCGGCGTCCCGATCGCGTGCGGGGTGATCGAGGGCCGGCCGTAGCCGCGCGGGCTCACTCGAAGCGCGGCGTGTACTCGTCCAGGGTCGAGTAGGGGGGCGGCCAGGGCAGCGGGTAGCCCAGGCGCCAGGCCGCGTTCCGCGTCCAGTACGGATCCCACAGGTGCGCGCGGGCGAGGGCGCACAGGTCGGCGCGGCCGGCGGCGAGGATCGTGTTCACGTCCATGTAGGAGGAGATGTTGCCCACGGCCATCGTGGGCACGCCCACCTCGTGCCGGATCCGGTCGGCGAACGGGGTCTGGAACTGGCGCCCGTAGCGGGGCTTGGCGTCCGGCACCGTCTGGCCCGCCGAGACGTCGACGATGTCGACCGCGTGCGCCTTCAGCATCCGCGCGACTTCCAGCGAGTCATCGATCTCCTGCCCGCCCGGCGCCCAGTCCACCGCCGAGATCCGGACCGAGAGCGGCTTGGCGGGCCACGCGGCCCGGACGGCGTCGAGGACCTCGAGCGGGAACCGCATGCGGTTCTCGAGCGATCCGCCGTACTCGTCCTCCCTCCGGTTCGTGAGCGGCGAGATGAAGGTCGCCAGCAGATAGCCGTGGGCCATGTGGACCTCGAGCAGGTCGAATCCCGCGGCCTTCGCCCGCTCGGCGGCCCGCGCGTGGTCGGTGATGACGGCGTCCATGTCGGCCCGCTCCATCGGGCGCGGAACGGGATTCGGCTCGTCCCACGGGATCGGGCTCGGCCCCAGCACCTCCCACCCTCCCGCCTCCAGCGGCTCGTCGATCCCCTCCCACGCCAGCTTGGTCGAGCCTTTGCGCCCCGCGTGGCTGAGCTGCATGCCGATCTTCGCGTACGAGTGCGCGTGCACGAAGTCGACGATCCGCTTCCAGCCCGCCACGTGCGCGTCGCGGTAGAGCCCGGCGCAGCCCGGGGTGATCCGGCCTTCCGCGCTGACGTCCGTCATCTCGGTCATTACGAGGCCCGCCCCGCCGAGGGCCCGGCTCCCCAGATGGACGAGATGCCACTCGTTCGGCATCCCGTCCTCGGCCGAGTACTGGCACATGGCGGAAACGACGACACGGTTCCGCAGGAGCAGATCGCGCAGCCGGTACGGCGTGAAGAGCGGCGGGGGCGGCGGGTCGAGGGGCGTCTCCTCGCCACTCTGCCTCGCCGCCTCTTCCGCGAACCAGCGGTCGACCGCCGTGGTGAACGCGGGATCGCGGACCCGGAGGTCCTCGTGGGTGATCCGGAGGGAGCGCGTCAGGAGGTTGAAGGCGAACTGGATCGGCTCGGTCTCCATGTACCGCTCGGTCCCCTCGAACCACTGGAGGCTCGCCCACGCGGCGCGCTGGAGGCTCTGGACCTCCGGCTTCCGCTCGGCCTCGTACGCCGCGAGCGCGGCGGGGACGTCCGCCTCGCGACCGAGCGCGGCGACCAGCGCGATGCCGTCCTCCATCGCCAGCTTGGTGCCGGAGCCGACCGAGAAGTGGGCGGTGTGGGCGGCGTCCCCGACGAGGACGACGCGTCCGCGGCTCCAGCGCGCGCACGTGACCGTCGGGAATGAGCGCCAGATCGAGCGGTTGGCGATCAGGGCGTGGCCCTCGAGTCGATCCGCGAAAAGCCGCTCGCAGAAGGCGACCGTCTCGGCCTCGGAGGCGTCGGCCAGGCCGCTCCGCGCGAGCGTCTCGTCCGTCGTCTCGACGATGAACGTCGAGCGATCGTCGCCATACCGATACGCGTGGAGCCGCCACAGGCCGTGCTCGTCGCGCTGGAAATCGAACGTGAACGCGTCGAACGATCGCGTGGTCCCCATCCACACGAACTTGTTCGGTCGCCAGTCGATCGCCGGGCCGAAGTCGTCCCGCCATCGCTCCCGCACCCCGCTGTTCACGCCGTCCGCGCCCACCAGGAGGTCCGCGTCCAGGTGGTCCGCCGGGTCGACGACTTCGGTCTCGGCGCGCAGGTCCACGCCCACCTCGGTCGCCCGCTCGGCGAGCACGTCGAGGAGGGCGCTCCGCTCCAGGCCGCTGAACCCGTGGCCGGTCGAGGAGAGCACCTGGCCCCGGTAGTGGACGTCGATGTCGTCCCAGTGATGGAACCGGTCCTCGAGCCGGGCGAACGTCTCGGGGTCGGCGGCGGCCAGGCTCTCCATCGTCGCGTCCGAGAAGACGACGCCGAAGCCGTAGGTGTAGTCCGGGCGGTTCCGCTCGAAGACGGTGATCTGGCGGGAAGGATCGGCCCGCTTCAGCAGGATGGAGAGGTAGAGCCCGGCCGGGCCGCCTCCGACGACGACGACGTTCACGACGGGTCGCGCGCGCGCTTCAGGAGCTGTCCCGCGATGATCAGATGCTGAATCTCGGTCGTCCCTTCGTAGATCCGGAGCGCCCGCACCGAGCGGTAGAGCCGGTCGACGGGGTGGTCGGCGAGAACCCCCCGGCCTCCCAGGATCTGGACCGCCGCGTCGACGATCCGCTGGGCCGCCTCGGTCGCGTACGCCTTGGCCATCGCCGACTCGACCGTGACCCGCTCGGCGCCCTGGTCCTTCGCCCACGCCGCTCGGTAGACGAGGAGCCGCGCGGCCGCGAGCTCGGTCGCCATCCGCGCGAGCTTCTCGCGCACGAGCTGGAACTCGGCCAGCGGCTCGCCGAACTGGCGCCGTCTGAGCGCGTGGGCGGTCGCCTCCTCGAGGGCGCGGGCCGCCATTCCGCAGGCCGCCGCGCCCACAGTGGACCGGAGGAGATCGAGGGTTGCGAGGCCGAGCTTGAAGCCGTCGCCGGGCCCGGCGAGGCACGCGTCCGCGGGCAGCCGGCAGCCGTCGAAGCGGATCTCGCCGAGCGGGTGGGGCGAGGAGAGGACCTGGGCACCCGCGAAGGCGAGCCCGTCGGCGTCGGCCGGGACGACGAAGCACGCGATCCCCTTCGATCCCGAGCCGCGATCGGTCTGCGCGAAGACCGTGTAGAAGTCCGCGATCCCCGCGTTGGAGATGAGCGACTTGTGTCCGTTCAGGACCCAGCCGTCCCCGTCCGCGCGCGCGGCCGTCGTCATCGACGCGACGTCGGAGCCGGCCTCCGGCTCGGTCATCGCGAACGCGCCCATGGCGCGGCCCGCCACCGCGGGCTCGACCCACCGCTCCCGCGCCGCCGCGTCGCCTGCCAGGACGATCGGGGTCGCGCCGAGGGCCTGGAGGGCGTAGACCGCGTCGGCGAGCGGGGAGGAGGCCGCGATCGCCTCGCGGGCGAGCGCGATCGAGCGCAGGTCCCCCTTCGGGATCGGCGCCAGCCAACCGCCGTCCCCCAGGAGGCCGAGGATCTCCCGTGCCTCGCGCCGCGCGGCGGCGTCGTCTGCGGGCTCGAGGCGCGGCCGGAGCTCGGCGCGCGCGAACGCCTCGACGTCCGCGCCGAACCGGAGGCGCGGCTGGTCGAGGAACGCGCGGACGGTGTCGACGTCCGGCATCTACTCGAACCGGGCCGGCCGCTTGGCGACGAACGCCTCGTAGGCCTCGCGGAAGTTCGGGCTCTCCATGCACGCGGCCTGCGCCTGCGCCTCGGCGGCGAGCGCTTCGGGAAGTCCCATCGCGCTCTCCTCCTCGAGCGCGCGCTTGGTCACCGCCAGCGCCGCCGACGGCCCTTTCGCGAGCCGCCCGGCGAGCTCGAGCGCGGCCGCGAGCGCTTGCCCGTCGGGGACGAGCCGGTTGTAGAGCCCGATCCGATGCGCTTCGGCGCCGTCGAGGAAGTCCCCGGTCATGAGGATCTCGCTCGCCCGGCCGAGCCCGACGATCCGCGGCAGGAGCCAAGCGGCTCCCATGTCGGCGCCCGAGAGGCCGACCTTCGTGAACAGGAACGCGATCTTCGCGCCCTCGGCCGCGACCCGGAGATCGCATGCAACGGCGATCACCGCGCCGGCACCGGCCGTGGTGCCGTTGAGCGCCGCGATCACCGGGCGCCGGCAGGCACGGATCGCCGCGATGAGGTCGCAGGTCATCGTGGTGAACTCGAGGAGCCCGGCCGCGTCGCGCTCGAGCAGCGGGCCGATGATGTCCTCGACGTCGCCGCCCGAGCAGAACGCCCGACCGCTCCCCGTGATCACGATCGCGCGCACGCCGGGCTCGGCGTCGAGCGCGCGGAAGGCTCGCTCGAGCTCATCGTAGACCTCGAAGGTCAGGGCGTTCAGCCGTTCCGGGCGGTCCAGCGTGATCGTGGCGACCCCGGTCTCACGGTCGTGCTCGTAGCGGAACGACGCCGGCTCGATCACGTTCCCTCCTGGGGCAGGACGGCGGTGGCCTCGATCTCGACGACCGCGCCCTCGTCGACCAGCGAGCGCACCTCGACGAGCGTCATCGCGGGGTAGTGCCGGCCCATCGCCTCGCGCCACGGCGCGGCCAAGCTGGGTCGCGCGGCGCGGTAGGCCGCCATGTCGGTCACGTACACGGTGAGTCGCGTCACGTGCTCGGGTTGGCCCCCGGCGGAGCGCACGACCGCGAGCGCGCGGCCGAGCGCGGTCGCGAACTGGGCGAGGAGCCGACCCTCCGGATCATCGGGGCCATCGGCGGGAGACGTCTGCCCGGCCACGAACAGGACCCGCCCGCCCGCGGGGCCGAGGACCCCATGGCTGAAGCCGCGCGGGTTCTCGAGCCCGCCGGGGTTGACGATGTCGGGGTCGGTCACGCGAGCAGCCCTCCTCCGTCGATCACGATCGCCTGGCCGTTCACGCCCCGCGTGGACTCCTCGCAGAGCCAGGTCACCGCGCGCGCCACCTCGCCGGGCTCGATCAGCCGCCCCTGGGGCGAAGTGGCGAGGATCGCCTCGAGCGCGGCGGTCTCCGAGAGGCCCGCCCGCTCCATGATCCGCGCGACCGAGGCGTCGGTCATGTCCGTGTCGACGTATCCCGGGCAGAGCGCGTTGACCGTTACGCCGCGGGGCGCCGCCTCGGCCGCCACGCTGCGCGTGAACCCCACGACCGCGTGCTTGGAAGCCGCGTACGCCGCGATGTACTTCGCGCCCGCCAGCCCCGCCACCGAGGCCACATTGACGACGCGTCCCCGGCCGCGCTCCATCATCGCGGGCAGGAACGCGCGCGTGACGAGGAACACGCCGGTGACGTTGACGGCGAAGATCCGCTCCCACTCCTCGAGGGTCTGGCGGGCGAGCGGAGCGGAGTGGGCGATCCCGGCGCTGTTGACGAGGATGTCGACCGCGCCGATCCGCTCCCCCGCGGCCTCGGCGAGCGCCGCCACCGAGTCGGCGTCGGTGACGTCGCACGGCACCCCCCACGCCTCCCCGCCGGCGCCGGCGATGTCGCCGGCCACCGACGCGACCTCGGCCTCCGTCCGCGACGCGAGGACGACCCGCGCGCCCTCGGCGGCCAGCGCACGCGCCGTGGCCGCGCCGATCCCGCGGCCGCCGCCGGTCACGACGGCGCCGTGTCCCTGGAGAAGGCCGCTCATCCTTCCAGCGCTTCCGTCACCGCGTCCGCTAGGATCGTCCCCAGCGCGGCGATCGTCTCCCGGCCCTCCTCCGCGGTCGCGGCGGCGGGGTCGCCGAAGTAGGCGCGCGGTCCGCCCGCCTCCTCGAACGTCCGCTTCCCTTCGGCGATCGCGGCCGCGAGCGACCGCGGAACCGGGGGAAGCCCGCGGCGGATCTCGTCGCGGACCCAGGCGGGCCGCTCGGCGAGGACGACCGAGCCCTCGAACCGGCCCGCGTGGCAGGCGCCGCTCCGGAACTCCTCTCCGAGGCGGCCGCCCCAGGGCCTCTGGGAGAGGTCCGGGAAGACGACCGGGATCCCGGCCTCCGTCGCCGCCTCGCCCACCGCGTGGAGCGAAGCCAGATGGTCGGGGTCCAGGTGCGCGTTGGCGATCGCGAGGGCGCGGAAGCCGTGACGCCCGACCGAGCGGGCGATGTCGGCGACGAGCGCGGTGACGACCGCGGGAGTCGCCGAGATCGTGCCGGGAAACGAGGCGGCGAACCCGGCCGCCGTGTACGGGAGCGCGGGAAGCACGACCGCGGGAATGCCGCGGGCCGCGAGCCGCGCCGCCCCGTCCCGCGCCATCGCCTCGGCGATCACGCCGTCGGTCGCGAGCGGGAGGTGGGGGCCGTGAGCCTCCACGGCCCCGATCGGGAGCACGGCCACGGGCCGGTCACGCGCCAGGACGCCCGCCTCTTCCCACGTCATCTCGGCCAGTTGCCGGGCTTCGCGATCCTCGGGTATCATCCCGCTCCATGTCGTTCGAGCCGCCGGAAGAGTTCAACATCGCCGATTGGTTTCTCGACGCCCGCGTCCGCGAGGGGCGCGGCGACCGGGTGGCGCTTCGGACCGACGAGCGGAACTGGACCTACGCGGAGGTCGCGGAGATCGCGGCCCGCTACGGCGGTGTCCTCCGCGATGCCGGCGTCGAGCCGGAGCAGCGGGTGATCCTCGCGCTGGACGATGGGCCGGAATTCGTCGGCGCCCTGTTCGGCGTTCTCAAGATTGGCGCGGTCGTGGTGATGGTCAACCCGCGCCTGCCCGACGACGCGATCGCGTACTTCGTCCGCTACACCCGGGCCAAGGCCGCGGTGGCCGAGCCGGACGCCGCGGGCGCGCTCCGGCGAGCGGCCCGGGGCGCACCGTGCTTCCGCCGCCTCTACGAGACCGGCTCGGAGGAGCTCGAGGGCGCCCTGGCGGCCGCGTCCGCCCGGCTCGAGAGCTTCCCCACCCACCGCGACGACTCCGCGATCTGGCTCTTCTCGGGCGGCACGACCGGGCGGCCCAAGGCCGTCCTCCAGACCCACGCCTCGTACGCCAACACCACCGAGTGTTACGGCAAGGGCGTGCTCGGGATCGGCGAGGACGACGTCACGATGTCGGTCCCCCGGCTCTTCTTCGGCTACGCCACGGGATCGAACCTGCTGTTCCCGTTCTCGGTCGGCGCGTCGACGGTCCTCTTCCGCCGGCACCCGACCACGGACGTGGTGTTCGAGATGATCGCGCGCCACCGGCCGACGATCCTCGTCAACGTCCCGAAGATGGTGCAGATGATGGTCGATCATCCGCGCGCCGCCGAGCAGGATCTCGCGTGCCTCCGGCTCGCGACCTCGGCGGGCGAGGCGCTGCCCGTCGAGCTCCACCGCCGCTGGGACGAGGCGTTCGGCGTCGACCTGCTGGACGGACTCGGGACCGCGGAGATGTGGCACATCTTCCTCTCCAACCGCCCCGGCGACGTGCGCCCGGGGACGCTCGGGAAGGCGGTCCCCGGCTTCGAGATCGAGGTGCGGGACGACGACGGACGCCCAATCCCGGACGGCGAGGTCGGCTGGCTGTGGGTCAAGGGGGGCTCGCGCGCGCTCGGCTACTGGCACCGCATGGAGCGCACCCAGCAGGCGTTCCGGGGCGAGTGGTACGTTTCGGGCGACATGGTCTCGCGGGACGCCGACGGCGTCTTCACCTACGCCGGCCGGGCCGACGACATGCTCAAGGTCTCGGGAAAGTGGCTCTCGCCGCGCGAGGTCGAGAGCTGCCTGCTCGAGCACCCGGCGGTCGAGGAGGTCGCGGTCGTGGGCGTCCCCGGCGAGTCCGGGCTGACGGTGCCGCGCGCGTGCGTGGTGAGACGGAACGGGACAGCCGGCGCGAGGCCCGTGGCGGATTCCGCCGGGGACGACCCATCGCATGATCTGGCTGAGGAGCTCCAGGCGTGGGTCCGCGCGCGACTCGAGCCCTACAAGTATCCGCGTGAGGTCGTGTTCCTCGACTCGCTCCCCCGCACCCATCTCGGAAAGGTCGATCGCGCCGCGCTGCGCCGTTGAGGCACGCCCTTCCTCACGGGAGCTCCATCACGACCGCATCGGTCAGGTGGGGGTTGTCGAAATGAACAGCCTCTCCGGCCGTCTTCCCGGGAACGGGAAAAAGGCGCGCGGACAGGGGCTTGCTGTACTTCGCCGCGAGCGCGGCGACATCCCCCACCACTCTCCCGAGCGCCTCCGCCGACGTGTCACCCGGCAACGGCACCACGTCCAGCCCCGTACCACAGACGCTCGAGTACAGGAGCAGGTCGGAGACGCCGTACCGGCCCTCCCCGGCCCTCTGCGCCAGGACGGTGTCCTCGAGGACAGGAAGCATGAGACCGGAGTAGCCGCACTGCCGCACCGGGAGTTCCTTCAGGACGTCGGTCACCGCAGCGCAGGCCGTCAGCGTCGAGGCCGCTCCGAACGGCTCACCCGTCAGGCTCTCGATCGCCCGGCCGATGCTGGCGTCCAGGCCCGGCGCGGGGGAGACGTCGATCCCCATGTAGCCCCAGCCCGTTTCCCCGGCCAGCTCCCGGGCGAGCTCCTCGACGGGACCGAGCGAAACTCCCATTAAGGAGCCGAGACGGCGCTTCGCCTCTTCCAGGTCGTCCGTCGCCTCGAAAGCCTGCTGAATAAGGCGCGGAGACTCCAGGCCGATGCTGAAGGTCTCGCCCTGCGTGAAGAAGGCCGCCGGAAAGAACGGCGTCCCGGGAGGACAGAACGCCGTGGCTGCAAAGCGGAAATTCCCTTCGCCACCCTCCGTGCCCGCCGCGATCGCCGCGATCGCTTCGGCAGCCGCGTGCACCGTGCCCCGGTGAACGCCGCCCCCGGCCGAGGCCACGCTGGCGCTCAAGCTGATCGCGCTCGTGCGCGCCACCAGATCCGCGGCCCACGGGGCGAACGCCTCGTCATGACGATCGTCCGTGATCACGGGGCCGATGCTGCACACCACTCCCTCCGCTGCGGCCAGACGATCCAGGGCCACGACCGCGGCGATTGCGGCCCGACTCGTCCAGTCGGGCAGATACCGGGCGAGCGGCTGCGTAGCGATCCGCAGCGTCTGGACCTCGTATTCCCGCGCTTCGAACCGACTGCGCGCGAGCTCGAGGAAGCGGATCGCGCTCTCGACCTTTCCGAGCCGCGTCGGGTCGTCGAGACGCACCCCTGCCGTGATCGTGCGGATGCGAAAGCTCCAGGGGTCTGCCTTCACGAGCCCTCCCAAGTAAGGGTAGAAAAGCCCTGCGCCGAGGACACCGCCGAACTGCCGTCGCGAGAGCTTCATCGGATCAGGGCCTCCCGCACCACCGCTCCGAGCGCGGCCATCGCTTCGCGGAGCTGGCGGTCATGGAGATAGGGCGCAGGACCCAGTCTCAGCGTCGTGTCGCGGTGATCGCTGAACACCCCACGCGCGAAGAGGGCCCGCCGGATCTCCCCCGCCCGCGGGCTCTCGAGGGCGAGGAAGCCGCCGATCCGATCGAGCGGCACCGACCGGTCCCGGTCGATCACCGCGGGGTCGAGGTCGAGGGCGTCGAACCGCTCGGCGAGGAGCGCGACCTGGTGGCGGTACGATGCGGCCAGGACCTCGACCGTCAGGCCGCGCTCGGCGAAGAAGTCGAACACCTCGCTCGCCCGGTAGTGGCTGGTCGGGTCGTACGTGGCCCCGGCGAGGCGCGAGCCCGGCGACCCCCAGGCCACCTCGCCCTCCCAGTGGCTCCCCGTCAGCGCGTCGAACTCGGCGAACCAGCCGGTGACGACCGGCTCGAGCGCGTCCCCGGGCGGGAGCCGCAGGAACGCGTTCCCCTCGCCGAGCTGGCAGTACTTGTAGCCCCCGCCCGTCACCGCGGCCCCGGCGATCCCCCAGTCCGTCAGGTCGAACGGCAGGACGTTCAGCGCGTGATAGGCGTCGACGAGGAGTCGGGCGCCGACTCGCGCGCACGCGGCCTGGGCCAGATCCAGCCCGCCGGCCACGTGCGCGTTCCGATAGAAGACGGCCGAGACGAACGCGGCCGCGGTCCGGTCGTCGACCGCAAACGCTACCCGCTCGCCGACGGTGGCGGCCGGCAGCGCCGCGACCTTGACGACCTCGAGGCCCACCCCGGCCAGCCGGTCGAGCTGGCGGCGGAGCGCGTGGAACTCGAGGTCCGTGGTGACCAGCCGCGGCCGCTCGCGGAGCGGGAGCGCCGAGATCCACTTCACGAGGAGATCGTGGGTCGCGGGACCGAGCGCGACCGGGCCGTCGGCGCCCCCGAGGAGCCGGCGGTACCCCTCGCGCACCCGCTCGGCCCGCGCGAATGCCCGCTCCCACTTCTCGTCGACGTGCTCGGCCGCGTCCTCCCAGGCCCGCTTCTGCCCCTCGAAGCCTCGGTCCGGCCACGCCTGATGGCTGTGACCCGAGAGGAGGAGACGTTCGGCGACGCGGAAGCGGGAATAGTCGGCCGTCAGCGGGCTCGGGCTCCGCCGCAGGTCGCCCGCCTTCACAGCTCGGTCCGGATCGCCCAGAGGTCCGGAAAGAACGGCTGATCCAGCGTGGTCTTCAGGTAGCTCGCCCCCGCGCTCCCTCCTGTCCCCTTCCGCCCGCCGATCGTGCGCTGGACCATCTTGACGTGGCGATAGCGCCACTCCTGGAGCCCCTCGTCGAGGTCCACGAACCGCTCGAGGAGCTGGGAGTCGAGGTGCGCGGCCAGGTCGTCGCGGCGGTACACGGCGAGGACCGCCCGCTGCACCCCCTCGTCCGGGACGATCGATCCGGTGACGTCGCGCCCCAGCGCCGCTTCGGGGACCGGATAGCCGCGGGCCGCGAGATACCCGAGCAGCGCGTCCCACACGGTCGGCGCCCCCCAGCGGGCCTCCAGCCGGCGGCGCCATTCGGTTCCTGCGGGGAAATGCTCGAGCATCGATCTCCGCTTGTGCCCCAGCGCGAACTCGAGCTCGCGGAACTGCGCCGACTGGAACCCGCTCGCGCTCGCCAGCCGGTCGCGGAAGGAGAGGAAGTCCCGCGGCGTCATCGTCTCGAGGATGTCGAGCTGGGCGACCGCGATCTTGAGAATCGTCAGGATCCGCTTCAGCGTGTGCATGGCCGCGCCCGTGTCGCCTTCCGCCAGTCGCTCCGCCAGCCAGTCGGCCTCGTGGAGCAGCTCCTTGAACCACAGCTCGTAGACCTGGTGGATGACGATGAACAGGATCTCGTCGTGCTCGTCCGACTCGGGCCGCTGGAGCGAGAGGAGCTCGTCCAGCGCCAGGTAGCTGGCGTAGGTGAAGGGCTTCTCGGAGCCGCGGGGGTCTTCGGCGGATCGCTCGTCGCTCACGCCGGCCCAATCTGGACCTGCCCGCGCCGGCTCACAAGGGACGCTCCGGTCCCACCGGTTGTCCGGTCACTGACAGCGGGCGTGGTCGGGTTCTCCTATCGTCGATCTGTTCCAGCGATGGCAGGACGCGATCGGATACCAAAGCCCGGGAGGACCCCATGAACCTCGATTCGCTCAGAAAACTGTACGTGCACGAGCTCAAGGACCTCTACAGCGCGGAGCAGCAGATCGTCGACGCGCTTCCCAAGATGATCGCCGGAGCCGGCAACAAGGACCTCAAGAAGGCCCTCAAGGAGCACCTCGAGGTCACTCGCAAGCAGGCCAAGCGGCTGGAGAAGGTCTTCGAAGGGATGGACTTCAGCCCTCGTGGCAGCAAGTGCGAGGGGATGGAGGGGCTGCTCAAGGAGGCCGCCGGCCTGCTGAAGGAGAAGGCGGACCCGGACGTGCTCGACGCGGCGATCATCGCGGCCGCGCAGCGGGTCGAGCACTACGAGATCGCGGGCTACGGAGTCGCCCGGACGTACGCCGAGAAGCTCGGCGACTACAAGGCGGCCGACCTCCTGCAGCAGAGCCTCGAGGAGGAGGCGCAGGCGGACCGTCATCTGTCCCGCCTCGCGGAGCGGACGATCAACTTCCAGGCAATGGTCTGAGGGTTCCATGGGACGCTGCGTGCATTGCGGAAACGAGTACGACAAGTCGTTCGACGTCGTCACCACCGACGGCGAGCGTCAGACGTTCGACAGCTTCGAGTGCGCGATCCAGGCGCTCGCCCCGACCTGCGAGACGTGCGGCTGCCGCATCATCGGCCACGGGATGGAGAGCGACGGACGCTTCTTCTGCTGCGACCACTGCGCGGAGAAGGCCGGGGTAGAAGGGTTGCGGGACCGGGTCTGAGAAGCGGTGGTCAGCGGGGTTTCCGACGTCGCGGGACGCGCGTGGAGACTCCGAACGCCAGCCCGGCACCCGTCACCAGAGCCGAGAGGATTACGACGGTGACCGCCACCGCGGCCTGATGGGTCTGACCCGCGATGCGGCCGCTGACGATCACGTGCACGACCTGAGCCGCCACCAGCCACCAGGGCGACGGCCGACGATCGGTACGGAGCCATTCGAGAGCGGCGGCCGCGGCGACCGGCATCCCCACCATTCCCAGCGCGCCCACCATCGAAGACGTGCGCGCCGCGCCGTCGGTGATCACCACGAATCCCAGACAGCCGACCGCGACGAGCGCGCCCTCCCACCCGACCCGGATCCGGAGGGCGGGCCAGAGCGCGGGCAGCATCCCGGCCGTGGTTCCCATCGTCACGATCGCGCGCTCGGTGTCCGGTACCGTCCCCCAGACGCCCAGGACCCAGAGCGCGAAGATGCTCCCCACGGCCCATGCCGGCACCTGGCGCAGCAAAACCCGGAAGGCGGCGGCGCTCGCGATCGCGGTCACGCCGACCGCCGCGACCCCCCAGCCGGGGGCCGCCGGATTCCCGCGCAGCATTCCGGTCCAGGCCAGCGCGACGATCGCGGCCACCCCCCAGACCAGCATCCACCCCGCCTGGCGGACGAACAGCAGGACGATCGTGGCGGCCAGGCCGACCACGAAGCCCCGTTGGAAGTCGACCTGACCCAGCAGGTCGAGCAGGGTGAGAGGGTTCATCCCCAGCAAGGCGTGCTCTCCTTTCGGCCTGCGAGTATACGCTTCCGGAGTCGGGGGCCACACGGCGTCCCCGCGGTTGCCGAGAGCCCCGGCCTCCTTCACTTTCCTGTCCGATGCTCACGCAGCCCTGGCCCTGGTATGTCTCCGGCCCCCTGATCGGCCTCGTCGTGCCGCTCCTGCTCCTCCTCGCCGGCAGGGAATTCGGGGTCTCGTCGAGCCTGCGCCACATCTGCGCCGCGACGTGGCCGGGCGGCGCCGACTATCTCCGCTACGACTGGCGACGGACCGGCCTCTGGAACCTGACGTTCGTGGGTGGGATCCTGATCGGCGGCGTGATCGCCGGCCTGGTGCTGGCCAACCCGGAGCCGATCGCGATCGCGGAGTCGACTCGAGCCGCGCTCTCGGCCCTCGGGATCCGCGACTTCTCCGGCCTCGTGCCCTCCGATCTGATCGGATGGTCCGCGCTCGTCACCCTGCGCGGTTTCGTGGCGATCGTGGTGGGCGGCTTCCTCGTCGGCTTCGGCACCCGCTACGCCGGTGGCTGCACCTCCGGCCACGGGATCACCGGCCTCGCCACCCTCCAGCCGGCCTCCATGCTCGCGGTGGCGGGCTTCTTCGCCGGCGGACTCTTCGTGACGTGGGTCGTCCTGCCATGGCTGCTCTAGACATCGCGCCGGCGACCGACCGGACCGCGACCGGCGATCCTCCCGCCCGGCTCGCCGTCGTCCTGGTCCTGGGGATCTACCTCGGCATCGTGCTGGTCAAGAGCGAGGCCGTCTCCTGGTTCCGCATTCAGGAGATGTTCCGCTTCGGAGCCGTGCACATGTACGGGATCCTCGCGTCCGCGGTGCTGGTGGCCGGGATCTCGGTCGCGCTGATCCGGCGACTCGGCCTTCGGGGCCCGAGCGGCGAGCCCGCCGCGATCGGCCCCAAGGAGACGGGCCTCTCTCGCTCCCGCTTCGCGGGCGGGGCGATCTTCGGCTGCGGCTGGGCGCTGCTGGGTGCCTGCCCGGGACCGATCTACGCCCTGATCGGAGCCGGCGTCACCGTGCTCGTCGTGGCGCTCGTCAGCGCGATCGCCGGCGCCTGGGTCTACGGGCACCTCCGCGACCGGCTGCCGCACTGAGGAGTCCCGCGCCGCCGCGGCGGCGTCAGACCTCCCGCAGATACCCCCAGCTGTGCAGCCGGTCGTGGTCCTCGTGCCAGCGATCTCCGATGTCCGTGCGGTAGTACATGTTCGGGATCATGATGTTCTTGATCCGGTTGTAGGCCTGGGCCTGAGCCTGGCGCATCGTCGGTCCCGTCCCGACGACGATCAACACCACCCCGGAGTCGCCCGTCACGACCCACTCTCCGTTGACGAGCTTGACGTCTTCGATGTGCACCCCCGCATAGTCGGGCTTCTTGAAGATGATGACCCGCTCGTCCGAGTTCGCCTCGAACGTCTTCGGGTCGTCGTAGGGGAATGGCGGCACCACGATCCGCACCCCGACCTGGAACCCGGACTTCGGCTTCAGGTCGATCGGCTCGCCACGGGCGAGCGCCGCCAGGATCTCCCCCATGGGCGCGTTCAGCCCTTCCTGCTGGATGCTGATCGTCGGGTAGCCGAACCGCGCAGTGAACTCGAGGGGGTAGATCCCCTGGGCGTTGACGATGCAGTTGAGGTCGATGTACCCGACGTACCGCTCCTCGCGGAGCTTCTTCTCCATCTTGGCGAGCGTCTGGTTGAAGATCCGGTTGGGCGCGCTCCAGTACATCGCCGTCCCCATCTCCCCGGTCGAGGGGCCGATGTTCCCCGGGAACAGCTTCTTGTGCTCGAAATTCACGTTGATCGGCGACAGGAACTGGTGCCCGTCGAAGAACGCGCCGACCGCGATCTCGACGCCCGTCCGCCGTCGCTGGAGCTGGAAGCTCCGCACCCGCTTCGCGTAGACCTTCTGGTACGACTCGAGCACGTGGACGACGTCGGTCCCGTCTTCGTCCTCCCCCACGAAGAGGAGCCGCTTGATGTTCTGCGCTTCGCCGCTCGGCTTGATCACGTAGCGAGCCGGATTCGCGCGGACGAACGCGATGGCGTCGTCGAAGGAGGTGAACTCCTCGAAGGGGATGATGTTGATTCCGAAGCTCTTGAGCTCGGTCTGCCCGAACCCGCGGTCGTCCTCGAGCCGGTCCGTGTAGGGGGTCCCCCCCACCACCGCCTTGCCCGCCCGGCGCAGCCGGTCCGCGTCCGTCCCCATCCCGAGCACGTCGTCGAAGACGACGACGTCCGCCCAATCCGCGTCGGCCTCCCAGTCCTCTGACTTCGGCACGAAGCCGTCCCCGACCGACCGGGCCTTCTGCCCTCGGATCCAGTAGCGGACCTCGTGCCCTTCCTTGAGCACCTGCCACGCGATGTCGGTGATCAGGGCGTCGAAGGACACGAACAGGAACTTCGCTTTGTCGGCCATCCTCGCTCCGTCGGGATCCGTCGCCGGCTAGGGAATCCGGGCGGGAACGTAGGAGGCCGCGTTCCGGCGGGCCAACCTCAAGCCGGCCACAGCCAGCCGAAGACGCCTCCGGTGAGGAGCCCGTAGATCAGACCGTCGATGGTCGACTTGACCGTCGTGCTCCAGGCGATCTTGTACCAGATCGAGTTCTGCCACAGGGCGAGCGCGTAGCCGACGAACGCCGTGGTGCCGGCGAAGCGGAAGACCTCCAGGTACTCCGCGCCGGGCCCCACCGCGCGACCCGCCACGTACGCCGCGAAGACACTCCCCACGACGCAGTAGACGAACCACTGGAGCAGGCTCTTTCCCATCGAGGGATCGCGCGTGACGGTCAGGGTGGTCACGGGTCCGCGCTCCATCTTCTCCTTGAACGCGGGATCCTTCATCGCGGCGGGGCTGTCGGAGTGGGGGGTCATGTAGTTGCCGGGCGGGATGCCGAGCTTGCGCACCGCCTCCATGAACTCGTCTTCCTGGGGCACCTTGCGGAAGTCCGAGCGGTGATAGGGAAGGAGCATGTGCAGGATCCAGCTGGCGAGGAAGACGAGGACCGCAGAGACGAGGATCGGGATCCACAGGGACATCACCGGAACCATGTGCCACCTCCTCGAGGTGTCGAGAGTCGGACGGTCGTAGACCCGCTGACCGCAATCCGGGTGAAGCCAGATTAGGACGGCCGGGCCCGGCCCGCAACCGGCCCTGGCCAACGCGCCGCCCGGCCGCCAGCTTCACCCGGGCAACAATCGTGGAGACGACTCAGAGCCCGGAGGCGACCGATGGGGGTTTGGGGAGAGAAGTGCGTCCGGTGCGGAAACCGGCGGACGCGCAGCACCTACGAGGGCCTGCCGACCTGCGAGGACTGCCAGGGTCTCCTGCAGGCCCGGCTCAAGGCGGACCTTGAGGATCGGCGGCTCTGTCCCCTCGACGGGGTCGCCATGACGAAGGAGGTGATCCTGAACGTCGTCGTCGACCGCTGTCCCTCGTGCAAGGGGATGTGGCTTGACGGCGGCGAGCTCGAGCTCCTCAAGGAGGGGATCGAAGCGGGGATGGCCAGCGACCTCGGCCAGGCCCTCTTCATGCCCCCGTTCTGACGCCAGCCCGATCGGCGTCACGGCTGGCGGTCCTCGCGGCCCTGGCTCTCCCCCTTCCCGCCGCCCGGGCCCAGGAGCCCGTCGAGGTCGGGGCGCTCGTCACCGCCTTCCTGGCCGACAGTGGCGTCGCGACCCGCGCCCTGACCTGACGGCTGCGGGATCTCGCTCACCCTCCTCTATCGCAAGGCCAAGTCGACAAGGTCGAGTGCGTGGGCGACGCCTAGCCTAGCGGGCCCCCGCACCGTCAGTCGTTGCCGGGATCCCCGATCTCGTCGTAGCCGCGGCCGCGGAACTCGAGCAGGCAGAACCCGTGACCGAACGGGTCGGCCAGCCGCGCGATCCGGCCCCAGGCGTACGACCCGAGGTCCCCCTCGACGGTGGCTCCGGCCGCGCGCGCCCGCTCGACCGCGGCCTCGAGGTCGGACACCTCGAAGTCGAGGTGGACCGGGGTCCAGTGGCGCCGGTAGTCGCGCCGCGGCGCCTCCGGGGCCGGGTTGGCGGCGGACCCTGCGGCGCGGCCGAGCAGGTCCACCGGGATCGGCGGACCGACGAGCTCGACCCAGTCGTCCGCGAACCGCCGCCCGACCTCGAGGCCGAGCCCCTCCGTGTAGAAGGCGATCGCCGTCGGAACGTCCTCCACGTCGATGCAGGCTCTCATCCCGATCATGGCGCCATCCTTTCGGTGCGGGTTGCAGCTCGGATCATGGGAGTGTCCCCGCGGTCTCCGCCGCGCAGCGAGGGGGCTCAGACCGGCGCGAGCGGGCGGTGCGGTGTGCGGGGGGCAGCTCGACGCGGATCGGATCGCCGGGCCGCACCTCGCCGCCGGCCAGGACGATCCCCAATCACGCCGGCCTTCCGCATCAGGCCCCCTCGACCGTCGGGCTCCAGCGTCGCCGCCATCAGATCGGCGGGACGGGCTGCGGTTGGTTCGAGAGCTTGGCCTGGGACCAGCGGAAGGCATCACGCGCCTTCCGGCTCCTGCTGGCCCTCCAGCCATCCGCCTCCAAACCCCGCGCGACGCAGCCCCGTGACGATATACGGGCATCGGCGCATCAACCGCCACGGCAATCCCGAGCGAAAATTCTCGATCATCAGGATGATCGGCCCCTGATCGAGCCCATAGTAGCCTCTGGATACCCAGCCACGCCGGGTATCCCCGCCGCCCGTAAAAGTCGGATTGAAGCTGCACTTGAAGCCGTAGTGGCTCGTCATCTCGGGGTAGGCATCGTTGAAGTGCTGGATCGCGGGCAGAACGATCTCCGGAGCGAACGGCAGCGAGGCGATCGCCGCCCACGGGGCGATGGTGCCGTCGTCGGGTCCGAACGGGATGCTGCGCGCCCGGTAGTCGTAGAAGCGGCGCTCGATGCCATCGATTCTGCGCGTCGTCGGCCCAGGCCCGTCGCTCGCCGTGATCCCCCAGCTGTTCTCGCTGTATCCTTTGAACCTTCTCGGATTGCGGATCGCATACTGCTGCTGCACGTATGTCGCGCGGCGGCTGTTCTCGAAGTAATCGATCCCCTTCTCACGTATATAGTCGTCCTGAATGCCGCGGAAATCGATCCAGACGTGCGAGAGTTGGTGAATGAAAAGGGGCCCGGCGTAGAGAAACTCGATCCCGTAGAGCTTCTTCCAGCGGTAGGACTCGGTCCACGCCCGGTAGCTGTTCTCCGGAAGCGAAAGGGTCGACGATCCTAGACCGAGCACGTAGAGCAGCAGTGCCTCATTGTACCCCTCCCACCTGTGGTCGAGGAAGCCTTCCTCCGGCGTCCAGCCGTGCGTGACCGTGGAACCTCCATTCTGCGCCCACCGCCAATCAGTCCGATCGTAAAGATCCGATACGATAGCGCGAATCTCTCTCTCTGCCGCCGACTCCCCCTCGAAGTACGCTGCCGCGAGCAACGCCCCCGCCAATAGGAAAGTCGTATCGATGGTCGACAGCTCGGACTTCCATGCGCGCCGACCGGTTTGCATGTCGAGGAAGTGGTAATAGAAGCCTCTGTACCCGGTGCCGTCCGGGTCCTCGCTCTGGGGGCTGTTCCGGAAGAAACGGAGCGTTGTGAGCGTGCGCTCGATCGCCTGGGCGCGCGAGAGAAAACCCCGCTCCACGCCGATCGTATAGGATGCGAGCCCGAGCCCGACGGCGGTGATGCTGCAATGAGAGTCCTTTCGGGTGTTATCGGGCACGAGGCCGTTCGCGGGATTGGTCTCCTTCAGGAAATACCCGAACGTGGCCCGCTGGAGCTCCTCCAGCGCCTTGTCGCTCATCGTGGGCTGGTTCACCGGTGAGTCCCCCCTCGGCCCTCATCCTCCGCGAATTCCAGCGTGACGGCCGCCACGGCGTGGGGCGGTAGTTCCACCTCGAGATGGACCGTTCGCTCCGCATACTCCCAGGACTGAGGCTCCTTGTGCATCCGGGAGGCCTCCTGCAAGCGTTCCACTTCCGGCCCCTTCAGATACTCGGGCTCGCCCATCTCCTTCATCTGAGGCCCTACCTCCCGTTCAAGGAAGAACCGTCCAACGTCCCCAAAAGTGTCGATCCGCGGTCGTCTACTGGATGCGCTCGTTCCCAAAGTCGACGACATGCACATTGCCCTGGTCGTCCACCGTTACGTCGGTCGGATGGACGAAACCGGGAGTTGTCGAGGACGATTCCGATCAGGAAGCCCGCGATTCGCAGGACGGCAAAAGGCACGCGCCATGTGATCCTAGGACACCGGACAGGCGCCGTTTATTCCGATTCTCGCCCATCAGGCCGGGTTCGACCGCGAAGCCTCCCGCGCGGAGGTCGTCATGAAGCTCGGCATGGATCAGGTGGACCTGGCGCAGGTTGGGCCGGCGAGGTCCCGCGCGACACGGGAGCGGTGGCGGATGAACGCCCCCGCGTGGAGCGCGTGGGCCGGGTTCATCGAGACCGAGATCACGATCCCGCTCCCGCGATGAGGAGCCCCCGGCACGTCGCTCAGCACGCCAGCGCCTCCCGGGCGAATGCCTCGTAGGTCCGCCAGAACCCGGGGTCCTGATAGAGGTCGTTGTGGCCGAAGCCCTCCGCCGGGTACCAGGCCCGGGGCTCGGGGGCCGCCTCGAACAGGCCGCGCCCGAGCCGCTGCGGTATGACCCGGTCGGCGGTCCCGTGAGCGACGAGCAGCGGGGCGTCAATCCGGCGGATCCGTCTCAGGGCGTCGAACCGCTCCTCGTCCCATTCGAGCACGATCCCGGGGAGCCAGGGATAGTGCGCGCGTGCGACCGGCACGGTCCCGGGGAGAGGTGCGACGAGGACCAGCGCCCCGACCGGTCGCCGCGTCGCGAGGTCGATCGCCACCGCGCCGCCGAGCGACTCGCCGAAGACGAGGATCCGATCGGGGGCGAACCCGCGCACATCGCGGACGTGGAGCCAGGCGGCGTCGGCGTCCCGGTAGAGGCCCGCCTCGGAAGGGGCGCCCGAGCTGGCTCCGTAGCCGCGATAGTCGAGCAGGAGGACATCGAGTCCGGCCTCGGCGATCGACCGGCCGATCCCCCCGCGCCCGGCGATCGATCCCGCGTTGCCATGGAGGTAGATCGCCGCGCCGCAGGACTCCTCCGAGGGAGATCGGAGCCACCAGCCGTGGAGGGCGACGCCGTCCGACGCCGTGATCCGGACCGTCTCCGCTTCGGGCAGTCCCCAGCGTGCCGGCTCCGCCTCGTCGGCGTCCAGGGGCTGAGGGAAATAGAGAAGGCGTGGGAGGATCCGGGGAGCGAAGAGCCGCAGGACGACGGCCGCCAGGACAATGCCGGCGAACACGAGGAGCAGGAGGGAGAGGGCCCTTGGCATCGTGCTGCCGAATCTCGCTCATTACGCCGAGGATCGCTCTGATGGAGGAGCAGCGATGATGAACCCGAGTGAGCCAGGACGCGCGGTCGGGTACGTGCGGGTATCAACGGAAGAGCAGGCACAAGGTTTTTCGCTGGAGGGCCAGACCGAACGGAGCCAAGGACCTGAACCGTCCGGAAATCCAGCGCCTTCTGGCGGATATCGCTTCGGGCTCGATCGACTTCGTTCTCGTTTGGAAGCTCGATCGGTTGAGTCGCCGGCTGCGGGACTTGAACGAGGTCCTGGTTGTTCTGGCGCTCTTGCGCCCCGCATCCCAAATTATTAGCCTGGGCTAAATCAGGGTTTAGTCCATCCTAATCTTCAGGAAGGTGACGTCGCAATGGGGTGCAGGATCGGAGCCGCGCCGTGGGTCGTGACGGCCATGCTGGGTCTGGCCGTGGAAGCCCTCGCGCCCCCGCGAGCGTACGCGCAGGAGGCAGACTCCCTCCGCCAGCTCGCCGAGCGACTCGCGACGGTCGAGCGGCAGCTCGAGGAACTCGAGCGCGAGAAGGTCTCGCCGACGTCGATCTCGGGTTACATGGATTTTCACTACAACGATTTCCAGCCCGGCGGCGAGCAGCTCGATTTCCACCGATTCGTGCTCCTCGTCGCGCACGAGTTCAGCGAGGACGTCCGGTTCTACTCCGAGCTAGAGGTGGAGCACGCGTTCGTCAAGGACGGTCAGGGCGAGCTCGAGCTCGAACAGGCGTTCATCGATTTCCATCTGGACCCGGATGTCGCGATCCGGGCCGGCATCGTGCTCGTCCCGATCGGGATTCAGAACGAGCGGCACGAGGGCCCCGCTTATTTCGGAGTCGAGCGGCATCAGGTGGAGACCGTGCTGATCCCCACGACGTGGTTCGAGCCGGGGGTCGGGCTCTTCGGACGCCTCGCCCCGGGCTTCGACTACAAGGTCTACGTGCTGGGCTCGCTCGACGCCACAAAGTTCAGCGCCGGCGGGATCCGCGGGGCGCGGAGCAAGGGGTTCTTCACCAACGCCGCCAGCCCGGCGGTCGCGGGGCGCCTCATCTACCGCGGCACGCCCGGCCTGACCCTCGGCGCCTCGATCTACCGCGGTGACGCCGGCTTCGACGTCCCGGTCTCGGTCGTAACCACTCTCTACGACGTCGATGCCGCCTACCGCTACCGATTCGTGGAGCTGCGCGGACTGTGGGCGCAGACGTTCGTCGGCAACGCGAGAGAGCTGAGCCAGGCGATCGGCTTGCCGGCCGACGCGCCCGTAGGCGAGCGGATGCAGGGGTTCAGCGTGGAGGCCGCCGTCCACCTCCTTCCCGAGGCGCACCCGTGGGACCTCGCCCTCTTCGCCCGTTACGAGGAGGCCGACACGCAGGACCGCGTCCCTGACGGCTTCACGCGGGCGGCCCAGTTCGACCGCGACTGGACGACGGTCGGGGCCAGCTTCTTGCCGCACCCCGACGTCGTGGTGAAGGCGGACTATCAGTTTGCCGGCAACGATCACTCGACGATCGAGGCGATCGACTCCTTCAACCTGGGCCTCTCATGGTGGTTTTGATGCGTGGTGGAATGACTTCCGTCCTTGCCGCAACGGCCGTCGGGCTGGGTCTCCTCTCCTGTGCGCCGGGGTCTCGCGCCGGTGGGACGGTCGAAGACGGGACGCGCGAATTCCGGATCGTGGCCGAGCGTTTCCAGTTCACGCCCTCCGAGATCGAAGTCGAGCGGGGCGAGCGCGTACGTCTCATCTTCACGAGCGAGGACACGACCCACGGCGTGGCGATCGCCGGCTACGACATCCGGGAGGTCATTCCCCCGCGCGGCAAGGGCGAGACGGTGGTGGAGTTCGTGGCCGACCGGCCCGGCACGTTCACGTTCCGCTGCGCCCACCTCTGTGGCGCGGGCCACGCGATGATGCGCGGCACCCTCGAGGTCGGAGCGAGGTGAGAGGATCCCGATGGAGTCGCTTCACAAAGCAAGCGCTTCGAGCGCCGCCTCCGCGAACAACATGTAGATCGTCTCTTCGGCGGTAATCCAGTAGTAGATGACCCGGACTCCGCCACGCTTCCCCCTTCCACGCCGCTTCCAACGGAGCTTGCGGATCCCACCGCCACCCGGGATAAGAGCACCCTGCGCGGGACGAAGCACCAGAGCGAGCTGGAGACCGCGATACTCCTCACAGCCGCTCCACCTGCGAGGTGAAGATCACGGTGGAAGGGCCGGACCGGGCGCGGGTCCGATTCAGCCTCCCCACAAAGCCGCTGGGACGTTTCGACTGGCCGCTCGATGGCGATTCGGAGGGCGGTTCAAAGTACCGGATCGTATGGCGACCCCAACGGGACAAAGACCCGAACGGGATTCCGGCCGAATTTTTGATCGACCTTGACCGCAGCCGCCCGGCCAAGCGGAGAGGCCGCAAGCGCACGACGTGGACGGCCGGAAACGCTCCGAGGGTAGCGGGTTCTGAGGCGAGAGCTCCGGCGAGAGAATCAATCAATGATCTCCCCGGGGAAGATCTTCAAGAATTCAAATCAACCGGTTCCAGCGTCAGCTTGGAGTGCTGGCGCTCGAGGATATGGTGCGCCTTCCTCTTCGAGCGACCGGGGTGAGGACCAGCGGTCGTACCCGAGTCATGAGCGTCTTCCGTGATCGACGGTGACGGCCTGACGACGAGACCCTCGTGTCGGGTGGTGGCTTTCTACGGCGCGCGAGTGCCTTCGGTCCGCAGCTGACCCACGGAATCGCCCGCCGCCGTCTGCCAGGTGGCCGTCACGTCGCCCACGAGCCGATCCCCTTCCATGTGGAAGACGGTGTGGGTGGTGACCATCGTTCCGGGCATTCGCACGCTCTCGAAGGGACCCGCGTCGGTGACGATGGTCTCGCCTTCGACCACCGCGTTGGCCGAAACCGGATCGCGGTCCGGGAAGTGGAGCGTCCAGCCCGAGTCGTCGATGACGACCTGATACTCGTTGACGAACGTGTCGCTCGGATCCGTCGACGTCGTGGTCATGTTCCAGGTCCCCGCGAGATCGGCGAGGGAGATCCCCTCGACCGCGGTCGTGTCGGCCGGCTCGTCGGTGGCCTCCTCCGTCGTCTCCTGCGCGCATCCCAGAAGGAGCAGGGCCGCGAACAGGGGAATGAGGCGTCTCATGGTCCAAAGCATCGGGACTCTCCGGGATTGGGGGGATCGCAGTACGGAACCTTCTTACTACATCAAGAGTGACGCGATGTCAACGGAAATCGAGTCCACCCCGGTCGACACTCGAGCCGGTACTCTGGGCGGGTCAAAGTACCGGCTCGAGTGGCGACCCCAACGGGATTCGAACCCGTGTTGCCACCTTGAAAGGGTGGAGTCCTAGGCCTCTAGACGATGGGGTCGCAGGAGGTAGAGGAAGCTAGGACCCTCCCCGGAGCGCGTCAATTCGAGGCCCGCGCCCGGTCGCGTCGCGCGTTGGCGTCCTCCGTGCCCTCATGGTACGTTGACCTCGAACGTTGTGACCCGCGGTCTACGGGTGTTCGACGGGTGACGGTGGGCGGATCGACGGGACCCTAACCTCGCATCAGCTCCGGTCCGCGCGTCCCCCGGCCCGGATCGCCATCCGCGGTCCGCAGACGACGATCTCGACACGAGGAGGATTCCATGGCCCATGAAGTCCCCGCTCTTCCCTACGCATTCGACGCCCTCGAGCCGCACATCGACGCGCGCACGATGGAGATCCATCACGACAAGCATCACGCCGGGTATGTGAGCAACCTGAACAAGGCCCTGGAAGGCCATCCCGACCTGCAGGAGAAGAGCGTCGAGGACCTCCTGCGTGACATCCAGTCGGTTCCCGAGAAGATGCGAACCGCAGTCCGGAACAACGGCGGCGGCCACGCGAACCACTCGCTGTTCTGGACGATCATGTCGGCCGCCGGCGGCGGGGAGCCCGGCGGCGACCTGGCCGACGCGATCAAGGAGACCTTCAGCAACGTCGGGGCGTTCAAGTCGGAGCTCTCGGGCGCGGCGACCGGTCGATTCGGCAGTGGCTGGGCGTGGCTCTCGGTCGGGGCCGACGGCCTGAAGATCCACAGCACCCCGAACCAGGACAGCCCGCTGATGGAGGGACGCACGCCGATCCTCGGCGTCGACGTCTGGGAGCACGCGTACTACCTCAAGTACCAGAACAAGCGTGCCGACTACGTGGGCGCGTGGTGGAACGTCGTCGATTGGGAAGCGGTCGGGAAGCGATACTCCGAGGCGAGGGGTTAGCGCCGAACGTTGACGAGCGGGGAAGCCCGGAACATACTCCGGTCATTGTGCACCCTTCCCGGGTTCTCGTACGCCTCTTGACTGGAGAAGCCAGATGATCCTGATGAAGAAGATGTTGGCCGTGGCATGCGTCGTGCTATGCGCGTGCGCGGACGGCGTCGAAGAGGGCACGATGCTGGAGGACACGCTCGCGATGGAGCCGGCGGCCGAGATGATCACGCTGGACGATGTCGCCGGGACGTGGAATCTGTCCGTGACGACCGATCAGGGAGACCCCGTTCCACCCCTCGACCTCGTCGCGACCTCCGATCCCTCCGGCTGGACGATGGTCTCGCCGGGGCGCGATCCGATCCCGGTCGCGGTGCAGGCCGCCGGCGACAGCATCGTCGCCGACGCCGGTCCCTACTCCAGCCTGATCCGGGAAGGGGTGCAGGTCTCGACCCACATCGTCTATCGCCTGGACGGCGACCGCCTCGTCGGTGAGGGCATCGCCCGCTACCAAACCTCCGAATCGGACTCGATCGTCAACCTCCAGGTCGAGGGCACGCGGGCACCGTAGAGGGATCCATGCAGGAGTGAACCAGCGAAGGGGGCGCAGTCGCGCCCCCTTCGTCGTTTCCATCGCCGTCCGACCCGTCGCCGGTCAGCGGAGCTGGTACGTCAGCCGCGCCAGGACCAGCCGTCCGAGCTCGGGCGCGCCGACGAACTCCCGGTGCACCCTGTCGAGCACGTTGTAGGCGGTCAGCGAGACCGACGCGCCCGCGACCCACGGCACCGCGACCTCGACGTTCGCGTCCACGAGACCGTAGCCGGGGACACGACCCACGAAGACCCCCGTGTTCATCGGGAACCCCTCGATGAAACGGCCCTGGACCTCCGCGGTGAAGTCGTGGGCTGCGTCGCGGTAGCGAACGCCGAGCGAGCCCTTCGTTTGGGGGGCGTTGAGCGAGACGTCCAGCAGCCCCTGGCACCCCGGCACTCCGTCGAAGTCGAAGCAGTCGGTGTTGACCCAGGAGGCGGAGCCCTTGAGCGACCAGGCATCGTCCAGCACGAGCTCGGTCGAGATGTCCGCGCCCCACAGGTCCACGTTCCCGAAGTTCCGGTAGGCGAGGAGGATGTCGGCGGCGTCGACCTGATCGGGGACGATCGTCCCGATCGGCACCTGCGCGAGCGCGGTCGTCAGCTGGGTCACGAGGGCCGCCAGCTCATCGGGCGTCATCTGACCGCCCAAAACCAGCGGGGTCAGCCGATCCTGCAGGAACGCCGCCGTCGTCGCGGGATCGAGGAAGACGTTCGGGGTCTCCACCCGCAGTGGCGTGACGAAGTCCTCGACGTTGCTGCGGTAGACGTCCGCGGCGATGAGGAGCCGGTTTCCGATCAGCCCCTTGTAGCCGATCTCGGCGGTCGTCGTGATCGTGGGCGTGATGCGGTCGATGTCGACCGGTCCGACCGGGTCCGGCACGAACGTCCGCGCCGTGCTGTCGAAGCGCCGCAGGACGGTCTCGATCGCGCCGCCCGGGTCCATGACGAGTGGCAGGAGCGGCTGGGCGGACGGGGGCGCCAGCGTCTGGACGAGCGTGTTCCAAGCCACTGCCGCGTTCGCCGGCAGCTCCATCCCCGGCGCGAACGGCGACCGCATGCAGAGCCCGCCGTCGAACCCCCCGGGGCAGTCGCGCGAGAACGTGAACCCGCTCTCGGGGGTCCCCAGCGTGCGGACGTCGTACCCCACCGCCCCGACCGGGATGCGGGCCGCGACCAGGTCCAGGAACAGGTTGTTCGTCGTGGGCGTCGAGAACGCGCGGTTGTACGTCACGCGCAGGTTGTGGGTGTCCTGCGGACGGAAGACGAGCCCGGCGCGCGGGGAGAAGACGAGATCCTCGAGCCGATTGTGCCAGTCGACCCGGGCCGCGGCGACGAGCTCGAGCCGGTCGGTCAGACTCGTCTCCGAATGGAGATAGCCGCCGAGCTCCTGGATCGTGTCGTCCGCCTCGTTGCGCCCGGTGATCGTGCCCTCGGTCCGGGGCTCGGTCCGCTGCCAGTCGACCCCGTAGGTGAGGAACTCCCGGGCTCCCACCGCGGTCGCGTGCTGGAGCTGCGCGGCGAGGACGTACGACTCGTCGATGATCGGCATCCCCGTCGGCAGGATGAACGTCTCCCCGGACTCGCTGAAGTTCGCGAACGTCTGCGCGAACAGGTTCCCCTTCCGCAGGCGGGCCTGGGCATAGGTGTAGCGCCAGTCCACGGCCTGGCCGGCGCCGAGCCCGGTGAGCTCGATCGACGAGACCTGGGTGTTCACGCCCGCCGAGAGGACGACCTCGCCGTCGTCCCAGGGCCGCACGTCGAACCGCCCCTCCGCCGACCACCGCTCCTGGTCGAAGTCCCGCAGGCCGATCTTCGTGTCGGGGTCCGTCATCAGCGCGATCTCCCGCGCGGCGGCCTCGGCCGGGTCCGTGTAGCGCCAGTCGTTGCCACGGAAGTACTGGCCGGAGACCCGCAGCCCCTTGTTCTCGCCGATCCGCTGCGAGTGTCGTCCCTCGCCGTGGAAGACCGCGCGCTCTCCGCCCGCCATGCTCACGATCGTCCCGGGATCGTCGATCGGCGACGAGGTGATGAGATGCATGACCCCGTTCGCGCTGTTGGGGCCGTAGAGGGCGGCGCCTGGGCCGAGCACGATCTCCACCCGCTCGAGGTCGAGATTGGTGGCGGGGATGAAGTTGTAGGCGTTGACCCGCAACGACGGGACCTGGGCGTAGCGGTAGTCGGACATGACCAGCAGCGCGCCCGAGAAGATGTTGTTGAAGCCGCGGGCCACGACGTTCGACTGCGCGAGGCCGGTCTGCGCCACGTCCACGCCCGCTTCGCCCTTGATGTGATCGATCACGGTGGGCGCGGCGCGCTCCCGGATCTCCTCCTTCTCGACGACCCCGACGGTGGCCGGCGCGTCGAGCCGCTTCTGCGGCCGCCGCGAGGCCGACACCACGATGGGGTTGAGCTGGATCGCCTCGGGAACGAGCGCCACCGAGACCGGCTCCCCCGCCTCGGCGCCGACCTGGACCTCGATCCGGCGGCTCGCGAACCCGAGCGACGTCACCTCGAGCACGTAGCTGCCCGGGGCCGCCCGCACCGTGAACCGCCCGTCGGAGTCGGTGAGATCGCCGGCCACGTCCCGGCCGTCCGGCGTCAGAACCCGGATCACCGCGTTGGCGATCGTCTCGCCGGATTCGGCGTCCATGATGCGCCCGGAGAGGGACCCGGTCTGGGCCGCCGCCGGCGCGGCGGCGAGGAGGAGCGTGGCGAGCAACGCGAAGGATCGGCCGAGGGCCGCGCGCATGGGGGATTCTCCTGCACTCGGGTGGGTGACGGGAACGACGCTTCGTCGGTATCTCTCGACAAAGTCAGCCGTTTGTCAAGCGCTCGACCTCGGTGCGGACGGCGGCGGCCACGGCCCGGGCGGCATCCGGCGCGTGGGGATTGAGTCGGAGGATGTCCTCGTAGAGCTCGTCGGTGTCGGCCGAGGTGAGGTGGAGGGCCGACCACACCCGCCGCTCGGACGGGGTCCCCAGCTCGGAGCCATCCAGACCGGCGGCCGCCAGCGCCCGCGCCAGCAGGAACACGACCGCCTGCGAGCGGGCCATCTCGCGATCGTGGGCCTCCGGGTCGAGCCGCACGACCTCGAGCCCCAGCCGCCGCGCGAGGACCTCGATGGACCGCGCCGCCACCGCGTGACCCTCCGCCTCGCAGACGACGATCCGCTGGCCGCGGATCCCGCGATCGTGCACGCTGTCGGGGCCGAAGAGGGGATGAGTGCCGACGCGCGCCACCGTGGCGGGCAGCTTCTCCGCCATCCAGCGCATCGGCTGGACCTTGACCGAGGCCATGTCGACGACCGTGGCGCCGGGCCGCAGGTGCGGGACCATCGCGTCCAGCACCGCGGGCATCGTCCGGACCGGCACGGCCATCAGCACAGTCGGCCGCGAGGCGCAGTCCGGGAGATCGCCCCACGCCACCCCCCGGGCCGCGGCCTCGCTCGCCAGGTCGCGCGTATCGGTCGCGAGGACCTGGAAGTCGGCCTCCAGGACCTCCGCCGCCAGTTGTCCGCACCGGCCGTAGCCGATGATGCCCAGCTCCGACCTCACCGGCTCAGTCCGCGTCGAGCTTCTGCCCGAGCTGCTCGACGAGCTCGCGCTCCTCGTCGGTCAGGCTGTCCGGGACCTTGACCTGGACCTCGACGTACTGCTCCCCCGTCTTCCCGTCCCGCGTGAGGCCCTGGCCGCGGAGCCGGAGCCGCGTGCCGCTCTGAGTGCCCGGGGGGATCCGGACCTCGGCCTTCTTGCCGTGGATCGTGCGCACCCGAACCCTGGCGCCGAGCATCGCCTGCACGATCGTGATCGTCACCTTGCAATGGAGGTCGAGTCCATCCCGGCGGAAGAAGCGGTCCGGCTTCACCCGCACGGTCAGGAGCAGGTCTCCGGGCGGGCCGCCCGCGTGGCCCGCCTCTCCCTTGCCTCGCAGTCGGATCCGCTCGCCGTCCTCGATCGCCGGCGGGATCCGCACCTTGATGCGCGTGCGCTGGGTGACCGTGCCCTCTCCCCGGCAGCGGACGCACGGCTCCTGGATTAGCGTTCCCCGCCCGTAGCACCGCGGACACGGGCGCTGGACCGCGAACCCGCCCTGGACCAGCGAGACGGTTCCGCTGCCACCGCACTCCGGGCACTCCTCGACCGGGGTGGCCGGCTCGGCCCCGTTCCCGTGGCAGCGGGGACACTCGACCTCCAGCGGCACCTGGACCGTGATCTGGCCGCCGCGGGCGGCGACCTCGAACGAGACCCGGACCTCCACGCGCCGATCGGCGCCTTTCTGGGGCCGCGGCGCTCCCGCTCCCCACCCCCGTCCGCCGAACATCGCGGAGAACAGATCGCCCAGGCCGAACCCCTGCGCTCCGGCGAGGTCCTCGAGGTCGATCGTCTGCCATTGCCCGGAGGGGCCCCCACCGGTGCGGAATCCGAAGCCGCCGGAGCCCTGCGGCCCGCCCCCGAAGCCGGCTCCCGCACCCGCCCTCCGCATGGCGTCGTATTGCTTCCGTCTCTCCGGGTCGGACAGCACGCGATACGCCTCGGAGATCTCCTTGAACCGCTCCTCGGCGGACGGGTCGTCGGGATTGGTGTCGGGATGGTACTTCCGGGCGAGCTTGCGGTAGGACTTCTTGATGGCGTCCGGCTCGGCGTCCTTGGCGACGCCGAGAACCTGGTAGTAATCCTTCGCCGCCACTACGGGCGATGCTCGTAGACCTGCACCTGGGCGGGTCGCAGCAGCTGGCTGCCGAATTCGTAGCCCGGGATCGCCACGGCGGCCACGGTGCCGTCCAGGTCGGGAGAGGGCGCAGGCAGGATGGAGATCGCATCGTGCCGGTGGGGATCGAACTCCTCCCCGACCTCCCCGATGCGGGCGAGCCCTTCGCGGCCGAGCGCGTCCACGAGCTTGCGCTCGACCAGCGACACGCCAGCGATGACCGCCGCCGCGCTCGTCTTCTCCGGGTCCAGCCGGGTGACCCGCTGCAGGTCGTCGAGCGCCCCGAGGAGCTTCTGGGTCAGGTCCGCCTTCGCGCGCGCCCAGGCGGCCGACCGCTCGCGCGCCTCGCGCTTCTTGTAGTTGTCGAACTCGGCCTGGAGACGGAGCAGCCGATCCTGGATCGCTTCGAGCTCCTGCTCGAGGTCCTCGGTCGCCACGCCGGGCTCGGAAGCCGCACCCCCGGCGGCCGGGACCTCCCCGTCATCCCCGTCCCGTCCCGGGTCGGGATCGTCGATGGGGACCTCGCGGATCTCGTCGCGCTCTCTCATCATGACCCTCGAATATACACCGGCAGCCCTAGCGGGTCCGCAAAAGCGCCCGCAGACCGGCTTCGTCGAGCACCTCGATCCCCAGCTCGGCCGCCCGCTCGAGCTTCGATCCCGGGCTCTCGCCGGCCACGACGAAATCGGTCTTCTTCGATACCGAGCCCGTGACCCGTCCCCCGCGGGCCTCGATCTC
>DATKCO010000060.1:0-19668 GCA_035513155.1 Gemmatimonadota bacterium
AACCATGTTGATGCCCAAGCGAATCAAGTTCCGGAAGCAGCACCGCGGGCGCCGCAAGGGCCTGGCCCAGCGGGGCAACCACGTCTCGTTCGGCGAGTACGGCCTGATGGCGCTCGACCCGGCCTGGATCACCAACCGGCAGATCGAGGCCGCGCGCGTAGCGCTCACGCGGCACATCAAGCGCGGCGGCAAGGTCTGGATCCGCATCTTCCCGGACAAGCCGGTCACCGCCAAGCCCGCGGAGACCCGCATGGGGAAGGGGAAGGGCAATCCCGAAGGGTGGGTGGCGGTCGTCCAGCCGGGACGGGTCATGTTCGAGCTCGAGGGCGTGCCGGAGGCGACCGCGCGCGAGGCTCTGCGCCTGGCTTCCGCCAAGCTGCCGATCCGGACGAAGTTCGTGAAGCGGACGGGAGCCAGCGAATGAAGAGCCAGGAGATCAGGGATCTCTCGCTCCAGGAGCTCGAGGACCGGATCGCCGAGCTCGAAGAGGAGATGTTCCGGCTGCGCCTTCAGAACCTGACGGGCCAGCTCGATAATCCGCTCCGCATCCGGATGGCGCGCAAGGATCTGGCGCGGTGCAAGACGATCCGTAACGAAGCCGCTCGACGGGGGGCCTGATGGCTGAGAACGAGACCGGGAACAGCGCGGCGGCGAGCGTCGCCGGCGACGAGCGCAAACGGCGCAAGGTGGTTCGGGGCCGCGTCGTGAGCGACAAGATGCAGAAGAGCGTGGTGGTGTCGGTCGAGCGTCTGGTCAAGCACCCGCTGTACGGCAAGCGGATCAAGCGGACCACGCGCTACACGGCGCACGACGAGACGAATGACAGCCAGGAGGGAGACCTGGTCGAGATCATGGAGACCCGCCCGCTCTCGAAGACGAAGCGCTGGCGCGTGGTCCGTGTGATCGAGAGGGCTCGCTAGCGCGATGGTGCAGCAGGAATCGATCATCCGCATCGCGGACAACTCGGGCGCCAAGCGGGCGCTCGTCATCAAGGTGCTGGGCGGGACGCGCCGCCGCTATGCCGGCCTCGGCGACATCGTGGTCGTGACGGTCAAGGACGCGCTGCCCGACGGCACGGTGAAGAAGAGCGAGATCGCCAAGGCCGTGATCGTGCGCACCCGCAAGGGGACGCGCCGCAAGGATGGGACGTACATCAAGTTCGACGAGAACGCGGGCGTGATCATCAACGATCAGATGGAGCCGCGCGGGACCCGCATCTTCGGGCCGGTGGCTCGTGAGCTGCGCGAGAAGCGGTTCATGAAGATCGTCTCGCTCGCCCCGGAGGTGCTCTGATGCCGAGACTGGTCAAGGGAGACACGGTGCTCGTGGTGGCGGGGAACGATCGCGGCAAGACGGGGAAGGTGCTCAAGGTGTTCCCCGAGAAGGAGCGCGTGGTCGTGGAGGGCGTGAACTTCATCAAGCGTCACACGCGTCCGACCCAGCGCAACCCGCAGGGCGGGATCCGGGAGCGCGAGGCGCCGATCAACGCCTCGAACGCGATGCTGTACTGCACCAAGTGCGGTCGCGGGACGCGGGTGCGCCATCAGGAGCTGAGCGACGGGTCCAAGGTCCGTGCCTGCGCTCATTGTGGCGAAGTGATCGAGAAGCCGAGGGTATGAGCTAACGATGGCCAGACTGAAGGACGTATACGCGAACTCGATCCAGTCGCAGCTCCAGAAGGAGTTCGGCTACAAGAACCCGCACGAGGTGCCGCGGCTCCAGAAGATCGTGGTCAACGTCGGGATGGGCGAAGCGATCGACAACCCCAAGCGGCTCGACAGCGCCGTCGAGGAGCTGGCGGCGATCACCGGTCAGCGGCCGGTGGTCACCCGCGCCACGAAGTCGATCTCCAACTTCAAGCTCCGCGAGGGGATGGCGATCGGCGCGAAGGTGACCCTGCGCGGGACGCGCATGTACGAGTTCCTCGATCGCCTGGTCAACGTGGCGATCCCCCGGATCCGCGACTTCCGAGGCGTCCCGACGCGCTCGTTCGACGGTCGGGGGAACTACACCCTGGGGATCAAGGAGCAGCTGATCTTCCCCGAGGTCGACTACGACAAGGTCGATCAGGTCCACGGGATGGACATCACGATCGTGACGACGGCCGACCGCGACGACGAGGCGCTCGCGCTGCTCACCGCGTTCGGCATGCCGTTCCGACGCCAGCCGCAGCGCCAGGCAGCCGAGGCGCAGGCGAGCTGAGGAATCATCAAGAGGAGGCAAGGTGGCGAAGAAGTCCTGGATCGCGAAGAACAAGAAGAAGCCCAAGTTCGAGGTGCGCCACGTGAACCGTTGCAACCGATGCGGTCGCGCGCGCGCGTTCCTGCGGCAGTTCGGCCTGTGCCGCATCTGTTTCCGAGAGCTGGCGCTCAAGGGAGAGATCCCGGGCGTCCGCAAAGCCAGCTGGTAGGAGCGTCCCGACCATGGTGATGACCGATCCCGTCGCGGATTGCCTGACGCGCATCCGCAACGCTTGCAGAGCGAAGCACAAGCGCGTCGACATCCCGGCATCGAAGATCAAGGTGGAGATCGCCCGCATCCTGCAGGAGAACCACTTCATCCAGAACTACAAGGTGCTGGACGACAGCCGGCAGGGGATTCTGCGGGTGTACCTCAAGTACGTGGACGAGAAGCCGGTCGTGCACGGCATCGAGCGGGTCTCGCGCCCGGGACTGCGGGTCTACCGCGACAAGGACTCTCTGCCGAGGATCCGCAACGGGCTGGGGATCGCCATCGTCTCGACCTCTCAGGGCCTGCTGACGGACCGTCAGAGCCGCGAGGCGGGCGTCGGCGGCGAGATCCTGGCCAAGGTCTGGTAGGAGGGAGCATGTCGCGAATCGGAAAGCAGCCGGTGGTGATCCCCGACGGGGTCACGATCCAGATCGACGGTCGGGACGTCCGGGTCAAGGGCCCCAAGGGCGAGGTCGGCAACCGGCTGCCCGCCGAGATCACGGCGAAGATCGACGACGGCCAGGTGATGGTCGAGCGCTCCGGCGACGACAGCCGGAACAAGGCGATGCACGGCCTCGCGCGGTCGCTGGTGGCCAACATGGTGGAAGGGGTCACCGAGGGATTCACCAAGCGGCTGGAGATCGTCGGCGTGGGGTACCGGGCCGACGCCAGTGGCGAGATCGTGCGGCTCAACCTCGGCTACTCGCACCAGATCGAGTATCCGGTGCCGCCGGGGATCGAGGTCAAGACGCCGTCGCCCACGGTGATCGAGGTCAGCGGGGCCGACAAGCAGGTGGTGGGGCAGGTCGCGGCCGAGCTTCGTTCGATGCGACCCACCGAGCCCTACAAGGGCAAGGGGATCAAGTACGAAGGCGAGTACGTGCGCAGGAAGGCGGGGAAGACCGGCGTCTAGCCGGGGCTTCCGGAAAGGACTCTCATGAGCCTCAAGAGCAGGACCAGCCACAGGGAGCGGGTGCGGGTGAAGCGGCACCGCCGCGTCCGCCGGCGCATCTCGGGCACGCCCGAGCGTCCGCGGCTCGTCGTGCACCGCAGCCTGAAGAACATCGGAGGCCAGCTCGTCGACGACCTGACGGCGTCGACGCTGCTCGGCGTGACCTCGAACGGTCTCGGCCTCACCGGCACCAAGATCGAGCAGGCGCGGGAGACCGGGCGCGAGATCGCCCGCCGGGCGAAGGAGCGGGGCGTCACCCGGGTGGTATTCGATCGGGGCGGCTATCTCTATCATGGCCGCGTGCAGGCGCTCGCCGACGGCGCGCGCGAAGGCGGGCTGGAGTTTTGATTCCTACGTCCATGATTCTGATCCCGGGGAGGCACAGTGTCGAACGGTCGTAATCGCAGTGATCTGGTCGAGAACGTCATCCACATCAATCGCGTGTCCAAGGTGGTGAAGGGTGGACGGCGGTTCTCGTTCACCGCGCTGGTCGCCGTAGGCGATGGCGACGGCAGCGTCGGAATCGGTCAGGGGAAGGCGAACGAGGTGGCGGACTGCATCCGCAAGGGAGTCGAGTCGGCGCGCAAGGAGATGAAGAAGGTCTCCCGGGTCGGCAGCTCGATCCCGCACGAGATCGTCGGCGAGTACGGTGCCGGCCGCGTGTTGCTGAAGCCCGCTTCGCCCGGGACCGGCGTAATCGCGGGCGGTCCGGTCCGCGCGGTGCTGGAGTGCGCCGGCGTGGCGGACATCCTGACCAAGTCGCTGGGGTCGAACAACCCCATCAACATGGTCAAGGCCACGATGAACGGCCTCGAGCGTCTGCGCACCGCCGAGCAGGTCGCGCGCGAGCGCGGCGTTTCGCTGGAGCAGCTGATCGGGGTCAAGGCGGCCCGCGCCGCGTCCGGCGAGGAGCCCGAGGCCGAGCCCGCGACCGCCGGCGCCGGGGAGTGACGATGGCCAACCGCATTCGCATCACGCAGACCAAGAGCGAGATCCGGCAGCCCGCGACCATGCGGCGCACGCTGCGCGCGCTCGGCCTGAAGGGTTATCAGAAGAGCGCGGAGCAGCCGGACAATCCGGCCATACGCGGGATGATCAGCAAGGTCCGCCACCTGGTGGCGGTGGAGGAGGTATGAAGGAACAGGATCTCAAGCCCCCGGTGGGCTCGCAGAAGCCGCGCAAGCGCGTGGGCCGTGGAAACGGCTCGGGCCACGGCACGTACAGCGGCCGGGGCGGCAAGGGGCAGACCGCCCGCAGCGGCGGCAAGATCCCGGCCTGGTTCGAGGGCGGGCAGATGCCGCTCCAGAGGAGGGTACCCAAGCGCGGGTTCAACAACGCGCGCTTCCGCACCGAGTACCAGGTCGTGAATCTCGGTCAGCTCGAGCGCCACGAAGGCGAGAGCGAGTTCACGCGCCAGCGGATGGCGGAGCTGGGTCTCATCGACCTGGACGGGGGGCCGGTCAAGCTGCTCGCCAAGGGAGAGATCGGCCGCGCCGTCACGGTGGAGGCCGACGCCGCCAGCGGGGCGGCCCGCGCGGCGATCGAGGCCGCCGGCGGAAGCGTGACCACTCGGGAGAACAGCTGAGACGATGTCGACCCCGCAGATCCCGAACATCTTCAAGATCCCGGAGCTGAGGAAGAAGATCCTCTTCACCCTCGGCGTGCTCGTGCTGCTGCGCGTGGGTGCGCACGTCACGGTGCCGGGAGTGAACCGCGAGTTGCTGACGCTCGCGGTCGGGGGTCAGAACAACCTCTTCGGGCTGCTCGACCTGTTCACCGGCGGCGCGCTGCAGCGCGCCACCGTGTTCGCGCTCGGCATCATGCCGTACATCTCCGCCTCCATCATCTTCCAGCTCCTGACGGCGGTGTTCCCCTATTTCGAGAAGCTGCAGAAGGAAGGGGAGGAAGGCCGCAAGAAGATCACGCAGTACACGCGCTACGCGACCGTCGGGCTGTCGGCCGTGCAGGCGTACGGCTACGCGGTCTTCATCCAGAACCTGAGTCCGGAAGCGGTGCTGTTCCCCGGCCTGCGCTTTCAGATCCTGACCCTCATCACGCTGACGACGGGCGCGGTGTTCGTCATGTGGCTGGGGGAGCAGATCACCGAGCACGGGATCGGAAACGGGATGAGCCTAATCATCGCCTTCTCGATCATCGAGGCGTTCCCGCAGGCGGGGGCCCAGATCTGGACCCTGTGGCGGACCGACGTGATCGGGATCTTCACGATCCTCGCGTTCGTCGCGATCATGGTCGGGATCGTGGCGGGGACGGTCCTGATGACGATGGCGGTCCGCAAGATCCCCATCCAGATCCCGCGCAAGGTCGTGGGCCGGAACCGGATCCGGCAGGGCCAGAAGACCCACCTGCCGCTGCGCGTGAACTCGGCGGGCGTGATGCCGATCATCTTCGCGCAGTCGATCATGTTCGTGCCGCCCACGTTCGCGACGTTCTTCCCGAACATCCCGTTCATGCAGGCGTTCTCGAACGCGTTCAGCTTCGGGTCGATCTGGTACATCGTGGTGTTCTCCCTGCTGATCGTGTTCTTCACCTATTTCTACACAGCCATCATCTTCAATCCGATCGACCTGGCGGAGAACATGAAGAAGCAGGGCGGCTTCATCCCCGGGACGCGGCCGGGGGCGCGGACGGCGGAGTACATCGATCACGTCCTGACCCGGGTCACCCTACCCGGCTCCATCTTCCTGGCGGCGATCGCGATCGTGCCCCTGCTGATCTTCTCGTGGAGTCCGTTCCAGTCGATCCCGATGTTCATCGGCGGGACCGGACTTCTGATCGTGGTCGGCGTGTCGCTGGACACGGTCCAGCAAATGCAGTCGCACCTGCTGATGCGCCACTACGAGGGCTTCATGACCAAGGGGCGGAAGATCCGCGGCCCGCGGTACCGGTGAGCGCCCGGCGCTATGTCGTGCTGATGGGGCCTCCGGGAGCCGGCAAGGGGACGCAGGCCAGCGGGGTCGCCGAGGCGGGAGGCATGTGCAAGATCTCCACCGGCGACCTGCTGCGCGAGGCGGTGGCGGAAGGGACGGAGCTGGGAAAGCGGGCCGAGCGGACGATGAAGGCCGGTGAACTGGTCCCCGACCCGGTGATCCTGGGCTTGGTCGAGGAGGTGCTCGATCGGCCGGCGTGCGACGGGGGCGCCGTGTTCGACGGCTTCCCGCGGACGGTCGACCAGGCGCGCGGTCTGGAGGAGCTCCTGGCGCGGCGCGGCGAGTCCCTCGACCGGGTGGTCGTCATCGAGGTCCCGGAGGACGAGGTCGTGCGGCGGCTTTCCGGCCGCAGGGTTTGCAAAAAGTGCGGAAAGTTGTATCATATAAGTTTTGACCCGCCCCGGCAGGAGGGTGTCTGCGACGCCTGCGGGAGCGAGCTCGTGCAGCGGCCGGATGACCAGCCGGAGACGATCATGCGCCGGCTGGCGGTCTATCGCGAGGAGACGGCTCCCGTCCGGGAGCACTATGCCGGTGCGACCGGCGTATCGGCGATCGACGGCGACCAGCCCATGGACGAGGTGGCCGCGGCGATCCGTCGCGAGCTGGCGACGGTCGACGCCGAGGGCTAGAGCGGTGCGAGGGGTGGTCACGCTCAAGAGCGCCGGCGAGATCGAGAGAATGCGGGCCAGCGGCAAGGTCGTCGCCGCAGTGCTGGATGCCCTGGGGGCGGAGATCCGCCCGGGGATCGCGACCGTCGAGCTCGATCGGCTGGCGGAGTCGATCATCCGGGGGTACGAGGGAGCGCGGCCGGCGTTCAAGGGGTACGGAGGATTCCCGGCCTCGATCTGCGCGAGCGTCAATGAAGAGGTTGTTCACGGGATCCCGTCCGAGTCCCGCCGGCTCGAATCGGGGGACATCGTCGGGATCGACGTCGGCGTGCTGATGGACGGCTATCACGCGGACGCCGCCCGCACGTTCGCGGTGGGCGAGGTCTCCGGGGAGACCAGTCGGCTGCTCGAGGTGACGCAGGCGGCGCTGGAGGCCGGCATCGACGCCGCCCGCGCGCGCGCCCGCCTCGGAGACGTTTCGGCGGCGATCCAGTCCGTGGCCGAGTCGGCCGGGTTCTCGATCGTGCGCGATCTGGTGGGGCACGGCATCGGCCAGCGCCTGCACGAGGACCCGCAGGTGCCGAACTTCGGCGTCGAGGGACGCGGCCTCGAGCTCGAGGCGGGGCTCGTCATCGCGATCGAGCCGATGATCAACCTGGGCGGTGCGGAGGTGCGGACCCTGGAGGACGCGTGGACGATCGTGACGATCGACAGCTCGCTGTCCGCGCACTTCGAGCACACGGTAGCGATCACGGAGAACGGCCCTGACGTACTGACGCGGGTCGCATGAGGATCCCCGCCCGACGGGGTGAGACGGAAGGAAGCGAACGATGAAGGTGAGAAGCTCGGTCAAGCCCATCTGCGAGAACTGCAAGGTGGTCCGTCGTCGCGGAGTCGTGCGGGTGATCTGCAAGAACCCGCGCCACAAGCAGCGCCAGGGCTGAGGGTCGCGGATACCGTGACGAACATCACGAACGCAGGAGAGAGGTAGCGAATGGCTCGTATCGCCGGTGTCGATCTGCCCCGCGACAAGCGGGTGGAGATCGGGCTCACGTACATCTTCGGAATCGGCCGCTCCTCCGCGGAGAAGATCCTCCGCAAGGCGGGGGTCGATCCGGACACCCGCATCCACGCGCTCTCGGACGCGGACGTCAACAAGCTGCGCCAGGTGATCGAAAAGGACTGCAAGGTCGAGGGCGCACTGCGTCAGGAAGTGAACCTGAACATCAAGCGGCTGATGGACATCGGCTGCTACCGGGGTCTGCGCCATCGGCGCGGCCTCCCGGTTCGCGGGCAGCGCACGCACACCAACGCGCGCACCAAGAAGGGCCCGCGTCGGGCGATCCCGGGCAAGAAGAAGGCGACGGCCAAGAGATAGGCCGGCGAAAGGAGCGAGATGGCCACAGGTCCCAAGTCGAAGAAGAAGTCCCGCGTGATCGAGGCGGAGGGTGTCGCGCACATCACCGCGACGTTCAACAACACCTTGATCACGATCAGCGACATGCAGGGCAACGCGATCACGTGGGGCTCGGCCGGGAAGAGCGGCTTCAAGGGCTCGAAGAAGTCGACTCCCTTCGCCGCCCAGATCGCGGCCGAGAACTGCGCCAAGGAGGCGCTGAACCTCGGGGTCAAGCGCGTACACGTCCGCGTGCAGGGTCCCGGCTCGGGTCGCGAGTCGGCGATCCAGGCGCTTCAGGCGGCGGGATTGTCGATCCGGTCGATCAAGGACGTGACGCCGATTCCCCATAACGGCTGCCGGCCGCCGAAGCGCCGGCGCGTGTAGCTCAACGAGGATCCACCAGCGGTCGCAATAGGAGAGAGAATGGCGCGTCATACCGGTCCGGTTTGCAAGCTCTGTCGCCGCGAGGGACAGAAGCTGTTTCTGAAAGGCACACGGTGCTATACGGAGAAGTGCGCGATCGAGCGTCGGGGGTATCCGCCCGGCGTCCACGGGCGCATGGCCGGCCGGCGCCGCAAGCAGTCGGAATACGCCACGCAGCTGCGTGAGAAGCAGAAGGTCAAGCGCATCTACGGCGTCCTCGAGACGCAGTTCGAGAACTACTTCGACAAGAGCGCTCATACGCCCGGCGTCACCGGCGAGAACCTGCTGATCATGCTCGAGCGCCGGCTCGACAATGTCGTCTACCGGCTGGGCCTGGCACCGTCCCGAAAGGGCGCTCGCCAGCTGGTGCGGCATCGGCACATCCTCGTAAACGGGCGCGTCGTCGACGTCCCGTCGTACCAGGTGTCTCCCGGAGAGCGGATCCAGGTCAAGGAGAAGAGCCGCGAGATGCCGCTGATCCTCGGGTCGATCGAGAGCCGCGGAAAGGAAGGCACGCTGCCCTGGCTGGAGGTCGACTTCAAGAGCCAGTCGGGCCGCATGGTCGAGCTGCCGACCCGCGAGACGATCCCGATCGCGGCCGAGGAGCAACTGATCGTGGAGCTGTATTCGAAGTAGCGCGGGAACCGATCGGTCTCGCGGGCCGCGAATCCGATGAAATGACGGAGGAAGTAATGGCTCTGGAGAACTTCATTCTCCCCAAGCGTGTAGAGAAGAACCCCGATTCACTGAGCGATACCCACGGGGAGTTCCACGTGCAGCCGCTCGAGCGGGGCTTCGGCCTGACGCTCGGCAACGCGCTGCGGCGGGTCCTGCTCTCGTCGCTCGAGGGCGCGGCCGTGTGGGGTGTCCGCATCGACAACGTGCTCCACGAGTTCTCCACCATCCCCGGGGGTGTCGAGGACACGGCCGAGGTCATCATGAGCCTCAAGAATCTCGTGCTCACGCTGCCGGACGGCGTGGAGGAGACGACGCTGCGGTTGAGCCGCAAGGAGCGCGGAGACATCACGGCCGCGGACTTCGAGGACAACGCGCAGGTGACGATCCTCAACCCCGACCTGCACCTGCTTTCCATGGACGAGAACAAGAAGTTCGCCATGGAGGTGTACGTCAAGCGGGGCCGGGGGTACGTCCCGTCGGACCAGCACGACCAGGATCGGCGCAAGGAGATCGGATTCATTGCCGTGGACTCGATCTTCAGCCCCGTGACCCGGGCCAACTTCCGCGTGGAGAACACACGAGTCGGGCGGCGCACGGACTACGACAAGCTCACGATCGACGTGGAGACGAGCGGGGCCATCGACCCCGAGCACGCGATCGCTCAGGCAGCGGAGATCCTGCGGACCCACTTCGAGTACTTCCTCTCGTTCGAGATGCCGGGCGAGGAGCTCGAGGGCGAGCTGGAGGCCAAGCACAACCGGTTTAAGGAGCTGTTCGCCCGCCCGGTGGACGAGCTCGAGCTCTCGGTGCGCTCCGGCAACTGCCTCAAGGCCTCGAACATCCGGACGCTGGGTGATCTGGTGCAGAAGAGCGAGTCGGAGATGCTCCAGTTCCGGAACTTCGGGAAGAAGTCGCTCAACGAGATATCGGACATCCTGCAGCGCCACGGCCTCACGTTCGGCATGAGCGTGCGCCGGAACCCGGCCTCGGGCGACTACGAGGTGCAGGACCGGGAGGAGCTGCGACGCCTTCCGGACGTCCAGCTCGGGGACGAAGAGGAGGAGCTCGAAGGCGAGTTCCAGGACGGCGGCGAGGAGGAGTAGGCAGCCATGCGCCACCAGAACAAGGGAAACAAGCTCAGCCGCCACACGGCCCATCGCAGCGCGATGCTGCGGAATCTGGTCACCAGCCTGTTCGATCACGGACGGGTGGAGACCACGCGAGCCAAGGCCAAAGCCGCCCGGCCGGTCGCCGAGAAGCTGGTGACCCTCGCCAAGCGGGGGGACCTGCACGCGCGGCGCCAGGCGGCCGCGTACGTGCGGAGCCCGGAGACCGTGCGCAACCTGTTCGACTACTGGGCCGGGCTCTACGGCGACCGCCCGGGCGGCTACACGCGGATCCTGCGCGGGGGATTCCGCCACGGCGACGGGGCCGAGCTCGCGCTGCTCGAGCTGATCGGGCCCGACGGCGGCACGGCGGCGCCACCGCGGTCCCGGAACACGACTCCCTCCGAGTAAGCGAGCTCCCGATCAAGATCGAGGCCGGGCTCCGCGTCGGGCTCGCCCTGCTGGCGGTCCTGCTGGCGCCGCGGGTCGCGGTGGCTCAGCCCGCCCCGACCATGGGCCCCGCGGACGCGGTCCTCGAGATCGTCGAGTTCAGCGACTTCCAGTGCCCCTACTGCGCCCAGGCGCTTCCGGTGCTGAAGGCGCTCGTGGCGGCCCATCCCGAAGACGTGCGGCTCGTCTTCCGGCACTACCCGCTCCCCATCCACGAACATGCGGCGCGCGCCGCCCAGGCGGCGCTCGAGGCGCAGCGGCAGGGCGCGTTCTGGCCCTACCACGACCTCCTGTTCGAGAATCAGGCGGCGCTGGCCGACGCCGAGCTCGTGCGCCACGCGGGCGAGCTGGGCCTGGACGCCGCCGCGTTCGAGAAGGCGCTCGCTGAGGGGATCCACCAGCAGCGGATGCACGAGGACATGGAGCTGGGCATGTCGCTGGCCGTCACCGGGACGCCGACCTTCTTCATCAACGGATATCGGCTCGTCGGCGTGCCGCCCCTATGGGTGTTCGAGCTCGCGCTGGAAGCGTTCCGCGAGGGTCGGGTCGAGCGGCGGCCGCTCGAGCCGGTGGAGCATCGGGAGTGACGGGGAGCGCCGCGTCAGGCGGCGTCTGACTTGCTCTCTTCGTCCGCCGGGGCCGTCCACACCGTCCGCGCCTCGCGGCAGTGGGGACTGAGGAACACCTGCCGCACCTCGTCCCGATCGATACAGACCTGGAGCCGGATGTCGCCGCTGTCGCGGACCTCGTAGGTCACGATCGTGCACTCACGGAACTCCGGGTTCTTCTTCAGCAACCGACTCAGGAGGACGCGCATGTTCCGGGTGTTGTACTCTTCGCGGAGCTTGTGCAGGTCGTAGTTAGGCATCTTCGCTTCGACTCCGGAGATAGGTAGTTGCGGGAAACGCAGAATATAGCTCCGAGGAGGCGGGACGTCCACTTCGGGCGGACGCTGAGGGGACGTATCCTCCTGTCCCTGTTGACCCTGGCGCTGACTCCGAGTGGAGTCAACGCGCAGTCGGGCCCGTGCGGGGTGTGGGTCGTCCGCAACGCTCTGGAGAGCCCGGAGGCCTGGCGCCGGTCGCTGGACGCGGTCGAGCGCGCCGGCTGCAGCCGGGTCTATCTGCAGGTGTCCGGCCGCTGGGACGCCTATTTCCCGAGCCGGGTGTTCGTCGCCCCGGCGGCCGGGCCGCGGGGATGGGAGGATCCCCTCGCGGGAGCGCTCGCCGAGGCCCATGCCCGCGGCCTCGAGGTCCACGCCTGGGTCAACGCCCTGCTGGCGTGGTCGGCTCCGGATCCGCCGCTGGACGCCGACCACGTCTGGCATCGGTTCCCGCACTGGTTCGTCCTGCGCGCCGGCGGGTCGATGCGGGATCTGTCCCGCGCGGAGCTCGATCGGGAAGGCCTGGTCGGAGAGGGATGGTTCCTCGACGCCGGACGGCAGGAGGTCCGGACCGAGCTCCGGCGGTTCCTCCTCGAGCTGGCGACCCGCTATCCGGTCGACGGCGTGCACCTCGATTACATCCGCTATCCGAGCGGGTGGGCGCCCGCCGGCGGCGCCGGGAACGTGACCCGTCTGGTCGCGCTGGTCCGGACCGACCTGACGACCGTGCGTCCCGGGATCGAGCTGTCGGCGGCCGTCATGCCGGTCCCGCAGGTCGCGCGCGAGACGTTCGGGCAGGACTGGGAGGCGTGGCTCGAGCAGGGGCTCGTCGACGCCGTCCTGCCGATGGTCTACCGGGACTCCCCGGATGCCGTGGAGCGCGTCGTCCGTGCCTGGCCGGACGGGATCCCGCGCGAGCGGGTCTGGGTGGGTGTGCGGATCGACCGCATCGGGCCGGCGGAGCTGGCGGAAACCCGGCGCCGGCTCGCGGCGCAGGGCGTGGCCGGGGTGGCGCTCTTCAGCCACAACCTGCTGCTCGAGGATCCGGTGTGGAGGCGAAGGACGGGTGGCGGCCGCTGAGCGGCCGCCGGGTAGCCTATCGGATCGCGGCTTTGGTCACCTTGCCGGCGCGGATGCAGGAGGCGCAGACGCGGATCCGGCGGGTGGAGCCGTCGACGACCGCGCGCACGTTCTGCAGGTTCGGCAGGAAGCGGCGGCGGGACTTGTTGTTCGCGTGGCTGCGGGTGTTCCCCGTCTGGGGGGTCTTGCCGCAGATCGCGCAGATCTTGGCCATGGGACGATCCTGAATGAGGTCGATACGATCGGACGGAATGTCAACGAGCACAGGAAGTTACAGAGCGCCGGGCGGAGCGGCAAGGAGTGGGCTTCAGCCGCCCTCGCGGGCCAGCTTGACCAGGGCCGCGCCGTCCACGTCGTAGCGGACGAGCACCCGCCACGGGTGACAGCAGACCGAACAGTCTTCCTCGTAGTCCTGGTCCGGTCCGCTGCCGGGATCGAGCACGATCGCCACGCTTTCCGTGCACCAGGGGCAGCGCACGACCGCCTCGGTGTCCGCGGTGCCGTAGATCGAATCGATCCAGTCTTCGGTGTAGGCGGCCTTCGTACGGCACCCCCTTGCTGGGACCCCCCGGGTGACCCTATCCTACCGTCACTCCCCATCCTACCCGATCCGGTCCCGTTTGTATACCTGCCATGACGCCCTGCGCGCGGAGGACCGCCCCATGACGCCCGCTGACTCTCACCGTCCCGAACGCGTCCTCGTGACCGGCGGGGCGGGCTTCATCGGATCCCACGTCGCAGATCGCTACCTCGCGGAGGGGTGCGAGGTGACCGTGCTCGACGATCTCTCGTCCGGGCGCCGGGCGCGGGTTCCCGACGGGGCGGCCTTCGTCGAGATGGGGCTCGAGGACCCTGGCCTCGACGACCTCTTCACGGAGGGCCGGTTCGACACCGTCAACCATCACGCGGCCCAGATCGACGTCCGCGTGTCGGTAGACGATCCCGTGCGCGACGCCCGCACGAACGTGGCCGGGCTGCTGGCCCTGCTCGAGCGGGCGCGGGACCACGGGGTGGCGCGGGTGGTATACGTCTCCTCGGGAGGGGTCGTGTACGGCGAGCCCCAGCGGATCCCGACCCCCGAGAGCCATCCCAAGCGGCCGCTCTCCCCCTATGGCGTGGCCAAGCTGGCCGGCGAGTACTACCTGACTTATTACGCCGCCGTCCACGGCCTCGAGTACGCGGCTCTCCGGTACTCCAACGTGTACGGGCCGCGGCAGGATCCCCACGGCGAGGCGGGAGTGGTGGCGATCTTCGGCCGCCGGATCCTCTCCGGCGACCCGATCACGATCTTCGGCGACGGGGAGCAGGAGCGCGACTACGTGTTCGTGGGGGACGTCGCCGAGGCCAACTGGGTGGCGTCGACGATCCCGCTCCCCGCCGCGCTCGACATCGACTCGCGCGGGTGGAACATCGGTACGGGGCGGGGTACGAGCGTCAACGCGCTGGCGGACCTCCTGATGAAGATCGCGGGCCGCGAGGTCGACCGGACGCCTGCCCCCGAGCGGCCCGGCGAGCTCGCGCGGAGCGTGCTCGACTGCTCGCGGGCCGCGGCCGAGCTCGGCTGGCGACCGCAGACGGGACTCGAGGACGGCCTGGTCCGGACGATGGGGCACCTGAACGAGGAGGGCCGATGACCGCGTGGATCCTGCAGGCGGACCCCGGGGGTCTGTACGCCGATCCCTCGATCTGGAACATGGTCGTCTACGGGAGCTGGGTGGCGAAGGGGATCCTGATCATCCTGCTCGGATTCTCGCTGGTGACGTGGGCCATTATCCTGAGGAAGCTCCTCGCCTTCCGGCGCCTGCGAGGCAAACGGGAACGGTTCTTCGAGGCGTTCGAGCGTCGTACCAGCCTGGCGGAAGCGTACCAGGGCGCGCTGGCGATCTCGAACAACCCGCTGACCGAGGTGTTCAAGTCGGGCACCCGCGAGCTGAAGCACCTGAGCCAGCGTCAGCCGCCCGAGGAACCGGCCGGCGGGTCGCTGGATCTCGGCTCCGTCGGCTCGGTGGCGCCCGCGCCACGCGGCTCGATGGCGATCACGATCCTCGAGAAGGAATCGATCCACATGGCGATGGAGCGCGAGGCGGCCCAGCAGGTGGGGGAGCTGGAGCGCGGGCTGCCGTTCCTCGCCACAACGGGGAGCGTGGCGCCGTTCTTCGGGCTGCTGGGGACGGTCTGGGGCGTCATGGACGCGTTCCTGAACATCGGCCTGCGGGGGACCGGCAACCTCAGTGTCGTCGCGCCGGGCGTGGCGGAAGCGCTGATCACGACGATGGCCGGACTGGCCGTGGCGATCCCCGCGGTGATCGCCTACAACTGGTTCGTGAGCCAGATCAAGGAGGTCGCCGACGAGCTCCACCACTTCTCGTCGGAGCTGATCAACGTGATCGTGCGGGAACGGCGGGGATAGCATGCCCTCCCCCCTGCATCGCGAGAATGAGCTCCTCTCCCAGATCAACGTCACGTCGCTGGTGGACGTGACGATCGTCCTCCTGATCATGTTCATGATCATCGCGCCGATCAGTCAGGGAGGCATCGAGGTCCGCGTGCCGCAGACCGAGAGCGCTCCGCTGGCGAGCTCGGAGGCGATCACGGTCTCGATGGACGACGAGGGCCGCGTCTTCGTCGATCGGACCGAGATCCGACCCGAGGCGCTCGGGCAGGTGCTGCAGCAGATCCGCGAGAGCCAGGGGACCGAGCGCGTCTACGTCCGGGCCGACGCGGCGAACCCCTACGGGCGCGTGATGGAGATGATGGGCCAGCTGCGGGAGGCGGGATTCGAGAACGTCGGCCTGGTCACCGAGCCCCCGCCCGGGCGCAGGGAGAGGTAGGCGGTGGGACGCCCCCTGCTGGCCTCGGTGGCGCTCCACGCCCTGGTGCTGCTGGTCGCGTTCCTGCTCTCGTTGCGGGGATCGACCCACACCATGCCCCCGGTCTACCAGGTCAGCCTCGTCAGCGCTGCGACGCTCGCGCCGGAGCCGCGGCGGCCGGAACCGGAGCCCGAGGAGCCGGTAGAAGAGGAGGAGCCGCCCGAGCCGGAGGCGAAGGAGCGGATCCCGGACCCGGAGCGGGAGCCGGAGCGGCCGCGGGAGCCGCCGCGCCGGGAGACGCCGCGGCCGGGTCCCGAGTCCGATCGGGAGACGGGCCCCGACCTCCCGGTCACGCTGGAGGGGCGGCCGTTCGAGTTCCCGTGGTACCTCGAGCAGCTGGTCCGGAAGATCGAGCGCAACTGGCGGCCGTCCTCGAACACCCTCAAGGCCACGGTGTACTTCAGGATCGCCAGCGACGGGAGGCTCAGCGAGATCAGGATCGCCGAGGAGAGCGGCAACTTCCTGTTCGACCAGGCGGCACGGAGGGCGGTGGAGGCGAGCGCCCCCATGCCCCCGCTGCCCGACGAGTATGGAGGAGACTATCTGGGTGTCTATTTCGACTTCGATACGCGCGTCCGTGTCCGCTGAGCTCGGCCCGAGGCGCGGGGCGTCGCTCCTCGTCCCGGCGCTCCTCCTCGTGATGCTGGCGGCCCCGGCCGGGGCCCAGGAGGAGGTGCGGCTCGGCATCCGCGGCTACATCGACGAGAAGGTCAACATCGCGATCGACGATCTGGCGCCGTCCAGCCCGGTCGCGCGGACGCTCGCCGAGGTGCTGGCGTTCGACCTCGACTTCTCGCTGCGGTTCAACGTGCTGGAGGGGAACCCCGGGGTGGTGCGCCGCGCCGGCCCCGGACCCGACTACGAGTCGTGGGCGATCTTCGGCACGGAGTACCTGGTCACGGGCGACGTGTCGTCGACGGGAGCCGGCTTCCGCGCCGAGATCGACATCCACCACATCCCGTTCCAGCGCAGCATCTCGCGGAAGAGCTACGCGCTTCCCGACCCCGGATCGGACGGCTTCCGGATGGCGCTCCACGAGATCTCCAACGCGATCATCCAGGAGCTGACCGGCGAGCGGGGGATCGCCGACACGCGCATCGCGTTCGCCAGCCGGCGCCGGGGCGACAAGGAGATCTACGCCATCGACTACGACGGCCACAACCCGTACCGGGTCACCTCCCTCGACACGATCTCGATGACGCCCGACTGGAGCCCCGACGGCTCGCGGATCTGCTTCACCACGTTCATCTCGGGAGATCCCGATCTGTACTGCGCCCCGGCCGGCGGCGGCCGCTCGCAGCCGATCAGCGCGAACAAGGGGCTCGACATGGCGCCTTCGTGGTCCCCGGACGGACGGCGGCTGGCGCTCACGCTGACCAAGGACGGCAACGCCGAGATCTACGTGCTCGACGTCGCCGCCCGCAGTCTGCGGCGGCTGACCTACAACCTGGGGATCGACACGGCTCCCAGCTGGTCGCCGAACGGCCGGGAGATCGTGTTCGAGTCCGATCGCGGCGGCGTGAGCCAGATCTACGCCATGGACGCCGAGGGGGCGAACGTGCGGCGGCTGGCGTACAGCGGGGAGGCCCACAGCCCGGCCTGGTCGCCTCAGGGGGACCGCATCGCGTACGTGGAGCGCGTGGGGGGGCGGTTCCAGATCGTCACGATCCCGGCCGACGGAGGAGCCGGCACCGTGCTGACCTCGACGGGCGACAACGAGGATCCGTCCTGGTCCCCCGACGGGCTCCATATCGCGTTCTCGTCCACCCGCGGGGGAGGGTCGGACATCTATACGATGAGCTGGGACGGCGGGAACATCCGGCAGGTGACGCGTGGCGGCGGGTACCTGAGCCCGAGCTGGTCGCCGCGGCTGCGCGCCCGGTGAGGCGTTTTGCGCGGCCTCCACCGGCGGGATGGAGTATCTTGTGGCAGAGATCAGATTCGATGAGAAACGACCACGAACCCCCGACGCCAGCCCGAGGAGGGCCCATGCTCGCTAGAAGGCTCACGCTGTTGACGGTCACGGCTCTCGCGATCGGTCTCGCGGCCGGCTGTTCCCGCAAGCAGCCGCCCGCCACCGACGACCGGGGCCGGGTCGAGCCCCCTCCCGCGACCGATACCTCCGGCGCCGACGCCGACGCGGCGCGGCGCGCCGAGGAGGAGGCCAGACTGGCCCGGGAGCGCGCCTTCGGCTCGATCCAGGAGATGATCTTCTTCGACTTCGATCGCTCCGACCTCCGCGAGGACGCTCGGGCGACGCTGCAACGCAAGGCCGAAGCGCTGCGCCAGTTCCCCGACATCCGGATCCGCATCGAAGGCCACGCCGACGAGCGTGGCACGGTGGAGTACAACCTCGCCCTGGGGGAACGCCGGGCCGACGCCGCGCGGGCCTACCTGATCGACCTCGGCATCGATCCGGATCGCATGACGACGATCAGCTACGGCGAGGAGCGGGCCCTGGTGGAGGGCCAGAACGAAGCGGCCTGGTCGCAGAACCGCCGCGACGAGTTCGTGATCCTGGGGGGTTAAGGTGGCGGGAGCGTCACGCCGGGCCGTTCGGGCGGCGGTGGCCGCGCTGGCCCTGGCGGGGACGGCGTGCGCGACCCGCGGCGACATCGACGCGCTGATGGTCGAGCACCAGCGGGTGATGCAGCGCCAGGACGACCTCCAGGCGCAGCTCGACGCCGCCCAGCAGACGCTGGCCCGGCTGGAGCAGCTCCTGACCCAGATCCGCGCGGACTTCAAGGCCGACCTGGGCGCGGTCCGGACCCAGATGAACGCGGTCGAGAGCGCGCTGCGGGGGACCGAGACCCGGATCGATCAGCTGCGGCGCTACACCCCGCCCCCGGCGCCGGTGCCGTCCGACTCGGCCGCGGCCGTGGGGGCGGTCGACCCGATCGCGCTGTACAACGCCGCGATCACCGATTACCAGCAGGGGCGCCTCGACCTGGCGCGCGAGGGGTTCTCCGAGTACCTGCGGCGCTTCCCCGACGGGCTGAGCGCGGGCGACGCGCAGTACTGGCTGGGGATCACGTGGTACGACCAGAGCCGCTGGGACTCGGCGGTCACCGAGCTCCGGAAGGTTCCCGCGCGCTGGCCGGAGAGCTCCAAGGCGCCGCTCGCCCTGCGCAAGATCGGTGACGCCTACCGCGCCCAGGGGGACGCCGGCCGCGCCCGAGCCGCCTACGAGGAGCTCGTCCAGAAATACCCCAACTCGGCGGAGGCGGACGCCGCGAGACGCCAGCTGGGTACCTGACGGGCCGCGACCGTGCGCTGTCCCTTCTGCGGAGCCGATGAAGACCGCGTCGTCGACACGCGCTCCAGCCAGGAGGGGCGCGCGGTGCGGCGTCGCCGCGAGTGCGAGGCCTGCGGCAAGCGATTCACCACCTACGAGTCGGTCGAGCTGTTTCCGCGCCAGGTGGTGAAGCGGGACGGCCGGCGCGAGCCCTACGACCGCCAGAAGCTCCTCTTCGGGATCGTCACGGCCTGCACCAAGCGCCCCGTCAACATCGACACGATCGAGGCCACGGTCGATCGGATCGAGCAGCGCCTCGAGGACTCGGGGCGCGTCGAAGTCGAGAGCCGCTGGCTGGGAGAGCAGGTGATGGCGGAGCTGCAGGAGGTCGACGAGGTGGCCTACGTCCGCTTCGCCTCCGTCTATCGCCAGTTCAAGGACGTGACCGAGTTCATGAACGAGCTGCGCGGCCTCCGTGAACCGGACGAGGAGTAGAGGAGCAGGTCGGTGCCGGTCGTTCCCCGCCCCCATCCCGAAGCCACGATGTCGTTTCTGGAGCACCTCGAGGAGCTGCGCCGGCGGGTG
>DATKCO010000061.1:0-8030 GCA_035513155.1 Gemmatimonadota bacterium
CGATTTCGGAAACAATGAAGCGGGTTCCATGAAGCCGCGCCGCACCCTCGCCACCGTGCTGTTCACCGACATCGTCGGCTCGACGGAGCAGGCCGCCCGGATGGGGGACCGCGCCTGGGGGGAGATCCTCGCCCGCCACCACCGGATCGTCCGGGAGGAGATCCGCCGCTGGGGCGGCGAGGAGGTCACCGAGGCGGGCGACGGGTTCCTCGCGCTCTTCGGCAGCTCGGCGCGCGCGATCGCCTGCGCCCACGCGGCCCGCGGTCGCGTGCGCGAGATCGGCCTCGAGATCCGGTGCGGCCTCCACATGGGACAGCTCGAGCGCGAGCCCGACGGCTCGGCGGGCGGGATCGCCGTCCACGTCGGGGCGCGCGTCGCCGCCGAGGCGGGTCCGGGCGAGGTGCTGGTGACCAGCGCGGTTCGGGACGCCGAGGCGGGCAGCGGGTTCAGCTTCGAGGATCTCGGGCGCCGGGCGCTCAAGGGCGTCGACCGCGAGTGGCGGCTCTTCCGCGTCACCGCGCTCCCGGACGACGTCGGAGGGCTCGCGCCGGGGACCTGGGAGCGATTCGGCCGGAAGGTCGGGATCCGGCGCGCGGCCGCGGTCGCGGCGGTGGCCGCGCTCCTCCTCGTCGGCGGCTGGGCGATCTGGCGCTCGGCGTCCCCCGAGGCCGCGCTCGCCAGCGGGATCCGCTCCGTCGCCGTCCTCCCGCTCGCGAACCTGACCGGCGATCCCGATCAGGAGTACTTCGCCGACGGGATGACGGAGGCGCTGGTCACGGAGCTCTCCAAGATCGGGGACCTGCGGGTGATCTCGCGCAGATCCTCGACGCGGTTCAAGGACACCGACCGCCCGCTCCCCGAGATCGCCGCGGAGCTCGGGGTGACCGGCATCGTCGAGGGGTCGGTCGTGCGCGACGGGGGCCGGGTGCGGATCACCGCCCAGCTCATTCACGCCGGCACCGACACCCACCTCTGGGCCGAGAGCTACGAGAGCGAGCTCGCCGACATCCTGCGGGTCCAGGGCGAGATCGCGAGCGCGATCGCCCGGGAGATCGAGATCGCGCTGACGCCCGCCGAAGCGGCCCGGCTCGCGTCCGCCCGGCCGGTCGATCCGGTGGCGTACGAGGCGTACCTGCGCGGCAACTTCTCCATCAACCAGATGACCCCCGAGGGGTTCGAGCGGGGGCTGGCGCTCCTGCAGGAGGCGGTCGAGCGGGACCCGGAGAATCCGCTGCCCTACGCCGGGCTCGCGCGCGGCTGGAGCCTGCTGGCCAGCCACACGCCGGATCCCCCACCCACCGCCTTCGACCGGGCGCGGGACGCCTACAACCGCGCGATCGAGCTGGACCCCGACTTCGCCGAGGCCCACGCGGCCGTGGCCGAGCGGAAGCTCTATCTCGAGAACGACTGGGAGGGGACCGAGGCGGCCTTCCGGCGCGCCCTGGAGCTCAACCCGAGCCTGCCCGGGACCCACGCCCACTACGCCTGGTACCTCAACCTCTTCGGTCGACAGGACGAGGCGGTGGCGGAGATGGAGCGGGCGGTCGCGGTCGACCCGCTCACCCCGCTCTGGGCCGCGTGGCTCGCCGACATCCACGCCTTCGGCGGCGACTTCGAGGGCGCCGAAGCAGCGGCGCGGCGGGCGCTCGAGGTCGACCCCGACTTCCCCTGGAGCCACGCCTCCCTGGCCGTGGCCCTGGCGGCGCAGGGCGAGTTCGAGCGGGCGATCGAGATCCTCGAGGGCACGCCGCCGACGCCCTACCGGATGCTGGCCCTGGGGCAGTTCTACGCGGCCGCTGGCCGCGAGGCGGACGCGCGCCGGATCGCGGCCGAGCTCGCCGCCGATCCCGATCCGCTCGCCGCCCTCGCCCTCGTCATCATCCACTCGGCGCTCGGCGAGGACGACGAGGCCGCCCGCTGGCTCGACTTCGAGCCACCCCACCCCTGGGTCCCATGGCTCCGCAGCTGGCCGTTCTTCGGCTCGTTCCGCGAGGACCCGCGGTTCCGCCAGCGGATCGAGCGGCTGGGGCTGCCGCCGCCCGTCCAGACGCTCGCGCGGCCGGGCCCTTGACCTGACGTACGCTTTCCCGTACGCTATCGACATGAAGTCCCTCACCGCCACCGAAGCGCGGAAGACCCTCTACCGTCTGATCGACGAGGTCACCGTGACCAGCGAGCCAATCCAGATCTCGGGCAAGCGGTCGAGCGCGATCCTGATCGCCCGGGACGATTGGGAGGCGCTCCAGGAGACCGTCCATCTCCTCTCGATCCCCGGCCTGCGGGAGTCGATCCGCGAGGGGCTCGAGACCCCCCTCGAGGAGTGCGTGGAGGAGCTCGACTGGTGAGCCGCTGGCGGGTGGTCTTCACCCGCCAGGCGCAGAAGGACGCGAAGCGGATCGCGTCGGCCGGCCTGCGCCCGAAAGTCGAGTATCTGCTCGACCTCCTCCGGGAAGATCCCTGGCGCAGCCCGCCTCCGTTCGAGAAGCTCGTCGGCGACCTCGCCGGCGCGTTCAGCCGCCGCATCAACGTCCAGCACCGGCTCGTCTACCAGGTGCTCCCCGACGCGCGGACGATCAAGGTGATCCGGATGTGGACGCACTACGAGTGAGGAGGTCACCACCTTGCCCATCTACGCCCCTTCCCCTACCGTTCCCGCCATGCCCGCCCGCACCCTCCTCCACATCGGCACGGTCAAGGGGCTCTACACCTTCGAGTCCGACGCGGGGCGGCGGGAGTGGCGGCTCCACGAGCCGCTGCTCCCCGAGTGGGAGATCTCGACCCTCCTTATGGATCCCGAGGACTCGGACCGGCTCCTGACCGGTACGACCCACTACGCGTACGGCGCCACGGTGCGGGAGACCCGCGACCGGGGCGCGTCGTGGAGCCAGACCGCGCTCCGCCCGCCGGAGACGGAGGCGCCCCATCCGCTCAAGCGCGTGTGGCAGCTCGTGCGGAGTCCCCACGGCGACACGCTCTACGCCGGCGTCGAGGAGGCCGCCCTCTGGCGGAGCGGGGACGGCGGCTCGTCGTGGTCGGAGGTCGAGGGCCTCTCCGGCCATCCGTCGCGCCCGCACTGGATGCCGGGCGCGGGTGGGCTCTGCCTCCACTCGATCCTCCTCGACCCGGACGATCCGACCCGGATGTGGGTCGCGATCAGCGCGGTCGGCGTCTTCGGCACCACCGACGGCGGCGAGACCTGGACGGCGATGAACGCGGGCCTCCCACCGATGACGACGACCGGCTCGCCCGACGAGGACGCGATGTTCTGTATCCACCGGATCGTGCGCGACCCGGCCGACGGGCGGCTCTTCATGCAGTTCCACGCCCACACGATGACGCCCGACGGCGAGCGCTCGAGCGGCGTCTTCCGGAGCGACGACGATGCCGCGTCGTGGACCGCGATCGACGGAGACCTGCCGCGGAAGTTCGGCTTCCCGATGGCGCTCTCCGAGCGCGGCGAGCTCTTTGTCGCGCCGCTCGTGGGGGACGAGAACCGGGTCTTCGACGAGGGCCGCCCGACGGTCTGGCGCTCGCGCGACGGTGGCGGGGCGTGGGACCGCCTCGACATGCCGGTCGAGGCGCCGGTCTACACCGGGGTCCTCCGCGACGCGATGGCGCTCGACGGCACGGAGCCCACCGGCATCTACTTCGGGACGACCGGAGGGGACGTCTGGGCCTCGCCCGACGGGGGCGACTCCTGGCAACGGCTCCCCGGGCGGCTCCCGCGCATCCTCAGCGTCCGCGCCCTCACCTACGCCTGAGGCGCCCGTGGCGCGGGTGACACTCGAGGTCCCGCGGATCCTCCGGGACTGCACGAACGGCCGCTCGCCCCTCGACCTCGAGGCCGACCGCCTCGACGCGATCCGTGGAGTCGTCGGTGAGCGTTGGCCCGTCCTCGCGACCCACGTCTGGGCCGAGAGCGGCGAGATCCGGCCGCACGTCCTCCTCCTCCACAACGACCGTCTCACCCGCGGGACGGACCTTCGGGAGATCCCGCTGGCCGACGGGGACCGACTGGCGATCGTCCAGGCCGTGAGCGGGGGCTGAGCCGCCCCCACGCCGCCAGCGCCAGCGAGATCCCGACCAGCGCCGCCGACACGATCATCGTCTCCCGCAGCCCCGCGGCCTGGGCGGCGGCCGACGCGGCGCTCGGCTCGCCCCGCGCCCCCGCGTGCGCGGCGACCCGCGCGGCCCACACCGCGCCCAACACCGAGATCCCGGACAGCTGCCCGGTGATCCGCGTGATCGTCAGGAGCCCGGACGTCACGCCGAGCCGGTGGCCGGGGACCGATCCCATGACCGCGCTGTTGTTCGGCGACTGGAAGATCCCCATCCCGAGCCCGACGGGGATGAGGGTCAGCAGATACCCGATCGCGGTCGTCCGTGTGTCGAGCGTCATCATGAGGAGGTAGCCGAGGAGCAGCACCGAGAGTCCCACCAGGATCACGGGCCACGGCCCGACGCGGTCGGAGATCGAGCCGCTGATCGGCGCCGAGACGCCCAGCGCCAGCGGTGCCGAAGCGAGCAGCAGGCCGGTCGCCATCGGCGAGTACCCGAGGACGTTCTCCAGGTAGAACGGGAGCAGGATGAAGACGCCGCCGATGGCGGCGAAGCTCGCCCAACCGGCGAACAGGTTGACGCTGAGGAGCCGGTCGCGGAAGAGCGAGAGGTCGAGCACCGGGTGCTCGACGAACCGCTCGATCCGGATGAACAGCGGGAGCGCGACGGCCGCCAGCGCCAGGAGGCCGAGCGGGAGCGGGTCGCCGAAGCCGCGCGTCTGGCCGAACGTGAGGCCCAGCATGAACGCGAGCAGCATGACGAGGAAGACGCCCGCGCCGACGAAGTCGAACCGCTCGCCGCCCCGGGGCGGCACGTCGGGGACGTAGCGGATCGCGGTCAGCGTGCCGGCGATCCCGATCGGCAGGTTCACGAAGAAGATCCAGCGCCAGCCGAGCGTATCGATGAGGATCCCCCCGAGGGTCGGCCCCAGGACGATCCCCACCGACACGATGGCGCCGTTCAGGCCGAGCGCCCGGCCCCGCTCGTGGGGCGGGAACGCCTCGGTGATGATCGCGAATCCGAGCGCGAACACCATCGCCGCGCCGACCGCCTGGAAGATGCGGAAGCCGATCAGCCAGCCGACCGAGGGCGAGAGCCCGGCCAGCACCGAGCCCAGCGTGAAGACGGCGAACCCGGCGGCGTAGATCGGCTTCTTGCCGACGATGTCGCCGAGCCGCCCGACGCCGAGGACCAGCGTGGCGAGGACGAGCAGGTACGCCAGGACGACCCACTGGACGACCGGGAACGTGGTGTCGAGGTCCGCGACCAGCGTGGGGAGCGCCACGTTGACGATGCTGCCGTCGATCGTCCCGAGGAAGATCCCCATCGCGACCGCCAGCATGACCCACCACTTCCGGGAATAGTCGACCTCGGTCATGACGGGCGGGAAGCTACGCGGTGGCGGGGCCTGCGCGACCCCCCGGATCTTGTCGCGCCCGCCCGGCGGCTCTACTCTCGGAGGGACCGACGAGAGAGACCGACATCCCATCCGAGAGAGGTCCGCCATGCCCGTCCACTCCGCCTTCCGTCCCGGCGCCTCGACCGGCGCCGCCCTGGCCGCGACGCTCGTCGCCGCGGCGCTTCTCGCCCTCCCCGGCCCCCTCCACGCGCAGGAGCACGACCACCCGGCCGGCGCGCACGAGCAGGTGGGGTCCGTCCACCTCCCGACGTCGTGCGACCCCGCCGCGCAGGCGGCGTTCGACCGCGGGGTCGCCAAGCTCCACTCGTTCTGGTTCGAGAGCGCCCACGGGGAGTTCGCCGCGGCCGCCGAGGCGGACACCGACTGCGCGATGGCGCACTGGGGGACCGCGATGACGCTGTGGGGGAACCCGATGGCGCGGAGCGCGCCGTCCGCCGATCGGACGCTGGAGGCGCTCGCGGCGTTGGACCGCGCCGAGACGCTCGCCAGCGGCGCCACCCCGCGGGAGCGCGCCTACATCGAGGCGGTCGCCGCGCTCTGGCGGGAGCACGAGACGGTCGGTCACCTGGAGCGGATGCGGCGGCACGAGGAGGCGATGCGGGCGGTCGCCGAGGCGAGCCCCGACGATACGGAGGCCAGGATCTTCACCGCGCGCATGATGGTCGCCAACGCCTCGCCCGACGACCTCACGTTCGCGCGGCAGCAGGACGCCGCGGCGATCCTGCTCCCGCTGTTCGAGGCGCAGCCCGACCACCCGGGGCTCGCCCACTACATCATCCACGCCTTCGACGCGCCGCCGATCGCCGAGGAGGGCCTCGAGGCGGCCAAGCGGTACGCCGAGATCGCCCCGGCCGCGCCGCACGCGCTCCACATGCCGTCCCACATCTTCACGCGGCTCGGCTACTGGGACGAGTCGATCGAGACGAACCGCCGCTCGGCGGAGGCCGAGCCGGTCCCCGACGCGGCCGTCCATCCGCTCGACTACATGGTCTACGCCTATCTCCAGCAGGGGCGGGACGAGGCGGCCGGCGAGGTCGTCGAGCGGGCGACAGAGGCGCGTGATCGCTACTACGGCGGACTGCTCGGCTACAACTCGCTCGCGATGCCCGCCCGCTACGCGCTCGAGCGAGGCGACTGGTCCGCGGCGGCGGCGCTGCCGGCGCCGGAAGGGGCGGTCCCCTTCGTCGAGGCGGTCCCCCGGTTCGCGCGCGCGATCGGCGCGGCGAAGAGCGGGGACCCCGCGGCCGCGCGCGTGGAGGTCGCCCGGATGAGCGAGCTCGAGACCGAGCTGACGACCGCCGGCCAGACGGATTGGGCCGTGCGGGTCGGGGCGCAGCGGCTGGCGGCCGAATCGTGGGCGACCTGGGCGGAGGGCGACCGCGCGGCCGCGCTCGACCTGGCGCGGCGGGCCGCCGCGATGGAGGAGACGGTCGAGAAGCACCCGGTGACGCCGGGGCCGCTCCTGCCGGCGCGGGAGCTCTATGCGGACATGCTGCTCGAGGCCGGGGACGCCGCCGGCGCTCTCACCGAATACCAGGCGACGCTGACGCGCGAGCCGCGCCGGGCGCGCGCGCTCTACGGAGCGGGCCGCGCCGCCGAGCGGACCGGCAACGAGACCGACGCCGCGCGCTACGCCGCCGAGCTTCTCGAGCTCATGGACCGGGCCGACCCGGGGCGGCCCGAGGCCGAGTGGGCGCGCGGCGTGGTCGAGGCGCGCGCGTCGGGGTAGGCCACCGGGGACCCTACCGCTTCTTCCGCGCCGCCTCGTAGCGGGCGATCATCTCGTCGGGCGGCAGCGCGCCGATGACCTCCCCGATCGCGTCGAGCGGGAGGTCGTCGGCCGTGCGGAAGTGGAGGCACGATTTCCCCATGTCCATCTTCAGCCCGCTCTCGTCGAACGCGTCCTCGAGGCGCCGGCGCAGTTCGGGGTCCGCGTACGCGCCCATCAGATAGAGCGTGTTGTAGTTCTTGTGCGCGGCGAGGCCGGCATAGCAGAGCGGCTGCTTGTTGTAGGTGTCGGGATACCGCTCGAGCGGGACTTCGTAGGAGATCATCCCGAAGTTCATCCCCTCCCGGTATCCCTTCGGGAGGTTCTTCCGCACCACGCTGCGGACCTTGGCGATCTCCTTCCGCCGGTCGGCCGGCTGATCGTCGAGGTACTCCTTCACCGTCTTCGCCTTGCTCCGGGCCATGGGGTCTCCTCTCTCGGGGAACAGGTCGGCCGGCCGGCCGGCGCGTCCAGCGTAGATCAGCCCCGCGCGGGAGGCAACCGGGACGCGGGACGTTAACCCCGGCCGGTCCCGTCCGTTCAAGCGGACGAAGCGCCGCCGCACGACCCCTCGGCGACGAACCCGGCTCGAATCCAGGAGGCCCTCCATGCGCTCGTCCGCAGCCGCTCTCTTCGCCCTGCTCCTCTCCGCGCTCCCCGCCCGCGCCCAGGCCACGATCGGTGGCGAGTGGCGGGACGACGTCGCCCGCTTCGCCCAGCGGGTCGTCGACCTCGGCCTGACCCCGGGCGTGGGGATCGCGGTCAGCCAGGACGACTGGGTCC
>DATKCO010000062.1:0-34768 GCA_035513155.1 Gemmatimonadota bacterium
GGGCTGGATCTCGTTCCGAGGGACGTTCGTGGAAGGCGGGTCGTTCAAGCGGGGGCGGGAGGCCGCGCCCCCGGGGCTACGAGACGCGCTCCAGCGCCTCGCTCGCCTCGCCGATCAGGGCCTTCCGCTCGGGGTAGCGGAGGAACGCGCTCTTGAACCCGTTGAGGAGCAGCTTCCTGATTTCCTCGAGGTCGAATCCCAAGTGGTCGACGAGCAGTCCCAGCTCCCGGGTCATGGTGGTGTCGGACATCAGGCGGTTGTCCGTGTTCACGGTGACCCGCAGACCCCGATCGAAGTATTCCCGGATCGGATGCGCCTCGATCGACTCGACGGCGCCGGTCTGGACGTTCGAGGTCGGGCACATCTCGAGCGCGATGCGATGGTCACGCACGTACTCGAGCAGGTCCTCGTCCTCCCGCAGCCGGACGCCATGGCCGATCCGGTGCGCGCCCGCCCAGTGGAGGGCCTGATGGATCGACTCCGGGCCGTACGCCTCCCCCGCGTGCACGGTCACGTTCAGGTTCGCGTGTCGGACGAGGTAGAATGCCTCGCGAAACCGCTTGGCGGGGTTGTCGACCTCGGCGCCCGCGAGGTCGAACGCCAGCACGCCGCGGCCTTTGTACTCGACCGCCAGGGCGGCCATGCGGACGGCCCGCTCGGGCTCGAAGTGCCGCAGCCCGCAGATGATCTGGTGGGCCTGGGTCCGGGGGTGGGCCTCCCGGCCGCGAACCAGCCCCCGCTCGACCGCGTCCACCACCTGCCGGGGTGAGAGCCCGCGCTTGGTCGAGAGGATCGGGGCGTAGCGCACCTCCATGTACCACACGTTCTCGGCCGCCGCGTCCTCGACCAGCTCGAAGGCGATCCGCTCCAGCGCCTCTTCGGTCTGCATGACCGAGGTCGTGACGTCGAACCGGGCCAGGTAGGCGACGAGGTCGCGCTCGGGTAGCTGCTGCGTGAACCAGCTCCGCACCCCCTCCGCGGAGCCGGCGGGGAGCTCCACCTCCTGCTCCTCGGCGAGCTCCCAGATCGTGCCCGGCCGCAGCGAGCCGTCGAGGTGCACGTGCAGGTCGGTCTTGGGGAGTCGCTCGAGGAGCTCGCGGTCGACGCTCACCGCGCGGCCGACTCGCCGGAGGACGCCGATGGCGGCGCATCCCGGTACCGGATGTTCGCCTCCGGGACCACCCGACCGTCGGGATCGACGGGCTGGCCGGCCGCGTCGCTCACCACGCCGGATCCGCGGGACAGGGCCGCCCCCGCCGCCGCGCTCCACGTGGTGACGGCGTCCCGCCAGCGCGCCCAGGACCACACCCGCACCGGCGTGTCGTTCACGCACACGCGGACCTTGCGGCCGCTCACTCACCCACCGGGGGCCAAGGCGCGAGCTGCTCGATCCGGCGCTGGACCTGGTACACGATCGGACGGGGCAGGCTCTCCAGATAGTGGGCCAGCACGTCGCTGTCGATGAGACCCGTGCTGGTGGCGTTCAAGGCCTCGGTCATCACCCCGTAGTCGTCCCCTCCCGAGGCCATGAAGTTGTTCACCGTCATCGTGTAGGTCGCCTCCGGCCGGACCGCGTGTCCGTCCCGCACGAGCTGCTCACCGGTCGCCTCGAGCCAGGCGTCCCGCACCCGCTCGCCGACCGGGCGGGTCGGATCGAAGGAGAACCGCACTCCCGACACCTGACCCACGGCGCCGGTGACGGCGGCCTCGAGGGACTGGCGCACCTGCTCGCCGCTCAGCGTGAGCCGGACGAGGACGTTCTGGAACGGCTGCACCGCGAACACGTCGCTGAAGGTCACGGGCCCGGCCTGGAGGTCGGCGCGGATCCCGCCCGCGTTCGTCATCGCCATCTGCGCACCCGTGGCGGCGCGCTGGGCGTCGGCGACCAGGTCCCCGAGCGCGCTCTCGCCGCGGCGGTCGCGGACCAGCGTCTGGGCGAGCTCGGTGATCGGGCGGTCGGCGATCGTCGCGAGCTCCTCGACCCACCGCTCGACGCGCGCGGCCATCGACGGATCGGGGTCCACGTCGGCGACCCGGGTCGTCCAGACCTCGGTCGTCGCGTCCACCACCCGGCCCGACCGGCGATCGAACGTGAGGACCACGACCCCGATCGCGGTCCCGCTCGAGGCGGCCTGCACGATCGGGATCCCGTTCACCACCGTGTTCACCCGGGTGTGGGTGTGCCCGGAGACGATCAGATCGAGCCGCCCCGTGATCCGGCGCGCGGCGTCGGCGATCTCGCCCACCACGCCGCCGTGCCCTTCCTCGATCCCCCCCGCGTGCACGGCGAGGACGATCAGGTCCGCGCCCTGGGCCTCGATCTCGGGGAGGAGACCGTTCACGACATCGGCGATGTCCCGGAACTCGTACGGCTCGACGATCTGGGGCAGCGTCGTGACCGGCGTGAGGACGGTGGTCGCCCCGATGACCGCGATCCGGAGCCCGGCCCGCTCGATCCAGGCGTACGGGACCGCCCAGTCCGGCCGCGCGCCGGTCGCCTTGACGAACGTGTTCGCCGAGAGCCAGGGGTATGCCGACTCCGCCATGCGGGCCCGCAGCGTGTCGACCCCCCAGTCGAACTCGTGGTTCCCGATCGCGGCGGCGTCGATCCCGAGGGCGTTCAGCACGTCGATCGTGGCCCGGCCGGCGGTCAGGTTCGAGACCACGGTCCCCTGCATCTGGTCGCCTCCGTCGAGCGTCAGGACGGCGTCGCGATAGCGGCGCTCGACCGCCTGCGCATAGGCCGCGAGGGCCGCCGCCCCCCCGATCGTGTCGCCGCCCGCCCACGTGGGCGTCATGGGTTCGAGCGCCCCGTGGAAGTCGTTGGTGGCGAGGACCACGATCCGCACGGAGTCGCTCTCGGCGGGAAGCGGGGGCGGGAGCGAGGCCAGCCCGGGAGGATCGCGCGGGACACGGGCCGCGGTCCTGCCGAGATCCCGCGCGCGCGCATCGCCCTCGATCCGCGCGGTCTCGCGCTCGGCGAGCTCCGCGTACCCCGCGCTGTCCGCCGTGACCGGCCCCGGGCGCAGGTCGCTGGTGTCGGCCAGGTAGCGCGCCGCGACCGCCTCGGGCACGATCCGCCACGACGGCTCGAACACCTCTCCGATGTGGATCGTGTCCCGCCCCGCGATCCAATCGATCAGGAGCTGGCGGATCTCCTGGCGGCCGTCGTCGACGACCGGCGCGTCCTGGATCATCGAGTAGCCGCCCCCGCCACCCTGACGGTAATTGTTGATCGCGAGCGTGAACGTCCGCTCGTCCGTTACCGGCTCGCCGGCGAACGTCAGCTCGACGATCCGCTCGCCGACCGGGCGGGTCACGTCGATCGCGTACTCGACCCCCGCCACGACGTCGTAGTTGTAGCCGGGTATCGAGTCGACCTCGAGGTCGTCGTCGACCCCGGCGCCGACCAGCTCCCCATCCGGGGTCGTGCGGTGGAAGTACTTCGCCGACCACTCCAGGTACTCCCGGAGCTGGCGGCCGGTGATCCGGATCGTCTTGAGCGTGTTGTCATAGAGGTAGAGGGCAGCCGCGTCGGCCTGGGTGATCGGGCCCGGCCCGAGCCGCACTCCGGTGTTGAACGCCGAGGCCGCCGAGAGATCCGCCCCGGTGGCGTCGAGCTGGACCCGCTGGACGAGGTCGAGGATCGGCGTGTCCTGGAGCCGCGCCGCAGCGGCCGACCACTGGTCCGGCGTGAACCCGATCGTGTCGGCGACGTACGCCACGACCTTCTCGTGCCACGGCTCCATCTCGGCCATCAGCGAGCGTTGCGGCGGGACGCCCGCGGTCGGGAGCGTGGTCGCGGATCGGTCGATCACCCGCCAGCCCTCCTCGCCCCGCTCCAGGACGAGCCGCAGGACCGCGAGCGCTTCGCCCCACCGTCCCGCCTGGGTGGCCAGCACGCCGGCGACGGTCTCGGACGGGATCTCGCGGTGGGAGTGGCCGAGGAAGATCGCCGTCAGCCCGGGCAGGGCCTCGGCGATCGCCCGCCCGGCGTTCTCGGCCGGAACGCCGGACATCGCCTCGTCGTACGACGAACCCGGTCCCAGCCCGGAGTGGACCACCGCGATCTGGACGTCGCTCTCCTCCGCCAGCTCCGGCCACCAGCGGCGGGCCGCCTCCACCATGTCTCCGAACTCGAGCCGACCCTCGACGTTCGCCCGATCCCAGATCGCCGAGCCCGGGGTCGTCAGCCCGAGGATCCCGATCCGGACGCCACCCCGCTCGACGACCGCGTAGGGGGGGAAGGCGGGATCCCCGGTCCCCGCCCGGGTCACGTTCCCGGCCAGGAACGGGAACTCCGCCTTCTCCACCGCCCGCTCCAGCGCGGGGATTCCGTAGTTGAACTCGTGGTTGCCGACCACCGCGGCGTCGTATCCGAGGTGGTTCATCGCGCGGATCAGCGGGTGGACGTCGGCCGGCTCGACGACCCCGTAGTAGTAGTCGAGCAGGTTCCCCTGGAGCAGGTCCCCCGAGTCGACGAGGAGGACGTGAGGGTTCGCCGCCCGGATCGAGTCGACCAGCGTGGCGACCTTAGCCAGCCCGCGCTCCTCCACCGTCGCCGTGTAGTAGTCCCAGGGGACGATCCGGCCGTGGAGGTCCGTCGTCCCGAGGACCGTGATCTCGACGCGGTCGGCGGTCTGGGCGTCTTGGGGGAGCGCCCGGTCTGTCGTCGCCGCCGGAGCGCACGCCACCGTCAGCGCCAGAGCGAGCCCGGACGCGAGCATCCAGGAACGCGGGATTTCCATGGACAGCTTCCTCATGAGGTCCATGAGGTCCGAATATAGCGAAGCCCCCGGCGGCAGGCCGGGGGCTTCGACTCGACCGGGGATGTGGCCCGGTTTAGAAGCGGTAGCGCACGCCGAGCTGCGCCTGGAACTGGAGCGGGTTGAAGCCGACCGCGCCCTCGCGGCCGAAGCCCCCCTCGACCGAGTAGATGACCCGGTTCGAGTCCGCGTCGTAGCCTTGCTTGCGGAACACCTCGCTTGCCGAGCCGAAAATCGCCTTGAACTGCCCCCAGTCCTCGTTGATGCCGTTGAGAACGTTGAACATGTCGGCAATCAGCTCGATCTCGTGCCCCCCCGTGAAGCCGAACGCCTTCGACAGGTGCAGGTCGACGGAATGGAACCATGGGTTGCGGCAGGAATTGCGCTCCGCGATCCGGCCCAGGTTCTCGCGCAGGCACTCTCCTGCCTGGCTGTCCTCGTCGAGGAAGGCCTGGAACCGGGCGGCCTCCTCGGCCGTCGAGCCCGCCACGATCGCTCCGCCCGACACCCGTCCGAACAGGAGCCCGTCGAAGATCGGCGCGCGGTCATTGAAAGCTTCGCCGTCGCCGTTGATGTCGCCGTCGACGGTGACCGTCCATGGCGTCCCGCTCTGGCTGCGCCAGATGCCGCTCACGTCGATCCCCCACGGGCCCTCGAAGGTCCCGCTGAAGATGAAGACGTGCTGCCGCTCGAAGTCGGCATGGCCCCAGGTACCGTCGGTGTCGTCGCCCGGGTCGCCGATGAAGTTCGGGTTGCCGGACGTCGGCTTGGTGCGGAACCCCTCGTTCGACGTGCAGCAGAAGAACGACGAGTTGTCGTGGGTGTTGTTGTACGTGTACGAGGCGTCCGTCCGCAATCCGAGCGCTGACCACCGCTTGCCCACCTTGAAGTCGAGGCTCCAGGACTCGGATTCAGCCGTGGATTCGTTGAAGTAGACGCCGGCGAAGTCGGTGTTCGCGCGCGGCTCGCTGCGGAAGTTGAAGTTGTTGCGGAAGAACTGGTTTTCCGCGACGAACACCGGCCGGTTGTCCACCGCCGTGCGGAACATCTCCTCGTTCAGGTTGATCTGGTTGACGTTGAAGTTCTTCGAGGTCCGGCCGTAGAGCCCGTCCACGGAGAGGCGCCAGCCGTCGCCCACGATGGTCTCGTAGCCGAGGTTGAAGCGCCACGACTCGGGGTTCTCAACATCCGGATCCCAGACGGCGAACTCCGGCGGATCCGCCTCCCTGGGCACGCCGCACTCGAACGGATTGTTGGACCCGTCCGGCGACTGGCGGAAGAAGTCGTAGTCGGGTTCGGGCGCGAGGCCGCCCGGGCAGAACAGGTTTCGCACCGGGGGCGCCGACTGCATCACGTTGCCGTGGAGCACGAACGGCAAGCGCCCATAGAGGAGCCCCACCCCGCCGCGCACGATCGCGGTTTCGTCGCCCCGGAGGTCGTAGGTGAACGCGACCCGCGGGCTGATGTTGTTGCGGTCCTCCGGCACCACGGAGGTCTCGACCCCGAACGCGTCCACGAGCTCGGGGGCCAGCGCGGCCGGAGTCTCGAACACGTTCGTGTCGTAACGCAGCCCCAGTGCAAGCAGCAGCTGGTCGGACACCTGCCACTCGTCCTGCGCGTAGAAGGAGTACTCCGAGATGTCGAAGTTCGCGAACGGTGTCCCGCGGTCCTCACGCACGAACCGCGTGTAGCTGTCGACGTTCCGATTCTCGAGGTCCTCGAGGCTGTCGAAGTTGAAGTTCCCCGTGCCCAACAGCCAGAAGGTGTTCTGGATGTTCGTGAAGATGTTGTTGGTGCCGATCTTGAGTATGTGCCTTCCCGCCTCGCCCAGCTGCCACGTCAGGTTGTCGACGAACTGGATCTTCGACTCTTCGAGCCGGTTCCGGAACACGATCCCGTCACCGAAGTACTCGACGTCGGCCGCGTCCGCATGGATCTGGACGTCGATCTCCGGCAGGTAGTTGTTGGCCGGGCGGGGCCGGTCCTCCTCCGACCACTGGAACCGGAAGTTGTTGAAGATCTGCGCTCGGTCGCCGAAGACCGACGTCAGCTCGCTCACGAACGAGTTCGCCTCGTTCTTGAACGTGGACCCGTACGTGCGCGCCTCCTCGTCCGTCAGCCGGTCGTTGAGGGATTCCAGGAACGTGTAGTTGTGCCGCAGGATCAGGGCATGGCGGTCGTTGAGCTGCCAATCGACGCGCCCGAAGACGGCGATCTCGTCCTCGGTCTCCTCGAAGGTCCCGATGTTGGCTTCCAGCTCCTCCAGCGGTTCTCCGTAGACCTGGTTGAGGATGTCCTTGAAGCGGGCGATGCTGTCCGCCGCTCCCACGCACTCGATCTGAGTGCCGGCTTCGTCGAAGACGGCCGGGCACCACCGCTCGGGAACGATGGAGAACACCGGCTGGTCCTTGAGCTGCCCGTCGACCGAGACGAAGAAGTGAGCCCTGTCGCGCACGATCGGCCCGCTCAGGCGAGCTCCGAACTGCTTGACAGAGAACTCTTCCGGCTCCAGGCCAGAGAAGTCGTTCGCCGTAAAGGCCTGGTCACGCCAGTACCCGAAGGCCGAGCCGTGGAACTCGTTGGTTCCACCCTTGGTCACCGCGTTGACCACGCCGCCGGTGTAATTCCCGTACTCCACGTCGAAGCCGTTAGTGACGATCTGGAATTCCTTGATCGACTCCAGCGAGAACGTGAACGGGATGCGCGAGCTGCCGCGGTTCTCGCCGAAGAACGCATTGTTGGCGTCGACGCCGTCGACTGTGACGTTGGTGGCCGACGTGCGGCCACCCCCCAGCGAGAACTGGCCGCCGGTGGTGACCTCGGGAGTCACGCTCACGAGTCCCGAGAGGTTGATGAAGTCCGTGAAGTCGCGACCCAGGGTGGGCAGATTCTCGAGCTGCTGCTCGTCGATGAGGGCGACCACACCGCCCTGCGACACGTCGACCTGTTCTGCCGCCACCTGCACCGTGATGCCCGCGACCTCGACGGGTTGAAGCGCGATATCTACGACTCTATCGTCCCCCAGCGATACCTGGATGGGTCCCCGTTCGACTTCCGTCAGCGGGGGGAATTGCGCGGCCACGAGGTAGCGCCCGGGCTGGAGGAAGCCGGCCGCGTACCGGCCCTGAGAGTTGGTCTGATATTCGCGTGTGATGCCGGTCTCGGCATTCCGCACGATCACGGTGGCCTGGGCGAGCGGAGCTCCGGTGTTGTCGGTGATCTGGCCGTTGATCGCCCCGGTCGTCAAGCCCTGCTGGGCGAGGGCCGAGGCGGGAAGGGCGAGCAGGGCCAGCGCCGCGAGGGCGACGCTCCCGAATCCCGCCGCACGCACGAACGGTCGCAGCATGGGGGTCCTTTCGATGGCGGCATCCGGGGATGCCGTTTCGGTTCCCGCCGCCGTTCGCGCCCGGCTCCGCGGGGTGAGGCTGTAAGGAAGCGCTGGTGGAAGTCTGCATCCTGCAGGGCAACTCTTCAAGCCTGCAGGATTACCTTGTCCGGAAGGTAAATTGCGGCCGGCCGGCGGGTCAACCTCGTGCCGGGCCAGGTGGTCAACCACGCTCCAGGGCACCCCGAACGGCCGCACGCAGAGCGTCGAAGTCGGGCAGGACGTCGTCCCGCTCGCCGACCCATGCGTAGGCGACGCGCCCGTCCGCGCCGATGACGAAGGCCGCGCGGCGGGCCACGCCCCTCAGGCCGAAGTAATCCTCGTACAGCACGCCGTACGCCGCCCCGACGTCGTGGTTGAAGTCGGACAGGAGCGGGAACGGGAGCCCCAGCTCCTCCCGGAACCGACGCGCCACGAACGGGCTGTCGACCGAGATCGCGTAGACGTCGGCGTCCAGGGCCTCCCAGCCGGACCAGTCGTCCCGCACCGCGCACAGCTCTTCCGTGCAGACCGAGCTGAACGCCAGCGGAAAGAACAGGAGGACGACCGGCCGCCGGCCGATCCGCTCCCCTACGTCCACCGTCTCGCCAGGCGCCGCGGGGAGCGCGAACGCCGGCGCCCGGTCACCGGCCGTCAGCGGCATGTCCGTCACCGAAGCGGAGCTCGTCGAGGGACACCTCGTGGCGCACGACCTCCCGGCCGTCGGCGTCCTTGACGAGGAACGTCAGGCGACCCGGCGGCACGGTCGTGTCGAGCTCCAGGATGCCGTAGCTGTAGCCGGCACCGTAGCCGGCGATCCGGATCGGGTTCTCGAGCTCGAGGCCGGTCGTGAACGGGCGGTTCGCGATCGGGGAAGCCGTCAGCTCGTAGAGCGGATAGAGGCCGTCGGGCTCGGCGCGCATGAGCTCGGAGAGGTGCCGGTCACCGTCCACGAACACGACCCCCTCGATCCGCCGCTCCCGGATCCAGTCGATCAGCTCCCGCCGCTCGTGGTCGAACATCGCGTACGACTCCCACGAGTGGTAGTCGGCGAGCACCTGGTGGCCGATGGCGATCACCTTGAGCGGGGCGTCACTCGCCGCGAGCGCGTCCTTGAGCCACGCCTTCTGTGCCGCGCCGAGGACGGTCTTGGTCGGCGAGTCGGGCAACGAGTCGGGGTCGCGCCAGAACCGGTCGTCGAGCAGGAACACCTCCGCGCCGCCGATCCGGAAACGGCTGTAGATGCCATCCGGGCCGGCCTCCTGCCCGTAGGCCGGGTTCGCCCAGTACCGCTCGAAGATCTCCGCGACCTCGAGCCGGAGGGGGGTCGTGCGGTCGCTGTCGCTGCCGCCGTAGTCCCGGTCGTCCCAGATCGCGTAGTTGGCCGTCGTCCGGAGGACCGGCTGAACCGTCTGTAGCGCCCGCATCTCGCGATAGCGGAACTCGATCCGCTCGGCGCTCGCATAGTCCGCGGGGCGCGTCGAGTCCGCGTGCTCGAGGTACCCGTTGTCGCCGAGCCAGAGAACGGCGTCGGGCCGCTCGGCGGCCACCGCGAGCCACGAGCTCTGGATCGAGTCCCACGGGACCCGCGCGCACGAGACGAGCGCGATCCGGAGCTTCGACGGCGCGCTCGGCCGCGGGAATGTGTGGAACTCCACCGGCGGGTCGGGCGCGAGCGGCGCGCCGTCCAGGCGCAGGCGCGCGCGGTACCATGTCGCCGGCTCGAGATCGCCCACCTCGGCGATCGCGATCCCTCCGGCCGCATCGCGGAGATCGACGGCGCCCGCCTTCTGTTCCCCGTCCGCAGCCGTCAAAACGATCTCGAGCCGTCCGGGCCGGTCGACCTCGAGCCAGATCTGGGCCGACTCGTCGGTGACGTGGCCGACCATGGGGCCCAGTAGGATGCGCGGCGCACCCGGGGCCACGCCCGCCGGCGGCGCAGCGGTGCGCTGGGCCGTGCCCGCGCAGGCGGCGACGACCAGGGCCAAGCACGCGCCGACCGCACGATTCCGCGAATTCAGGATCAAGGGCTCTCCCGGATGCGGGACGACGAGGACCCCCAGAATACGGCGGCCCCCACGCTCGTCCAAGCGCGGGGGCCGGCCATGTCGCGCGGCGCGTCCTCGGCCGCGTCCTTCCTAGTTGATCTGGTACCTCACACCGACCTGCATCTGCCAGCGTGACGCGGTGTCGAACACCGTGTACGGATCGGCGGAGCCGCCGGGCCCGAGTGTGAGGTTGTTGATGTCGAAGATCCCGCGGTTGTTCTCCTCGTCCCAGCCCCGCAGCTGGAGCAGCTCGATCGTCCCGAACGTGACGCCCGAGCTCCGGCCCCAGTCCTGGTTGAGGAGATTGCCGACGTTGAAGATGTCCCACACGAGCTCGCCGTGCTGGCCAGCGATTGTCGGGATCTTGAACGTGAAGCGCGTGTCGATCCGGTTCCTCCACGGCGAGTCACACACGTTGCGCTCGATGATCCGCCCGCGGGACTCCCGGAGGCACGCCTCGCTCCCGATGTACGCATCCAGCTCGGCCCAGTCCGCCGGATCGAGGAGCGTGATGTCCGAGGCGTCGGTCGGCACGTACAGGAGGTCGTTCTGCCGGTTGTTCGCGGTGAAGAACTCGAACGCGTCGGCGTTGACGTCCCCGTCGTACACGTACGTGTACTTGTCGCCCGAGTTGCCCACGTAGAACAGCGACCACGTGAGCCAGTCCGCCACGTCGTAGGACCCGCCCAGCACGACCGTGTGTCTCTGCTCGTAGTTCGAGGTCGAGAGCGGCGGGTTGTTGGGATCCCCCGGCACGGGGTTGAACCCGATGTTCGAGGTGGCGATCGAGCTCGTCAGCCCGCTGATGTCCTCGGCGTCGTTGAAGGTGTACGAGGCGTTGAACTCCACCCCGTCCGAGTACCGCTTCTGCGCCTGCAGCACCACGTTCAGGGACCTGTCCTGGTCGCTGTTCGTCAGCATGACCGTCTGCCAGAACTCGTCGTGGATGAAGTTCGGCAGGGCGATGTCGTTGTTGTTGCCGGTGTCCAGGCCCGGCCTGTGGGTGCCGAACACCGGCCGGCCGCCCTGTGTGGTCGAGACCGGCGTGTGATCGACGTTGATCTCCTGCAGGAAGATCTGCTTCCGGTACTTCGTGTACACCACCTCGGCCGTGCCCACGATCCCCCACCACGGAAGCTCGCGGTCCACCGCCGCGTTGAAGCGCCAGGCGCTGGGGAACTCGAAATCGCGGTCGATCACGTTGAGGACCGCCTTGGGGGGAGCCGGGATGCCCGCGCCCGAGCAGCTGCCAGGCTGATTGTCCGGGTCCAGCGTGAACACCGGCAGGTTCCCGTCCGACGCGCGACAGGTGAACGAGACCGTCGCGAGACCGGTGTTGGAGTAGAGGTTCGACAGCCACACGAACGGCTGGCGGCCGGTGAAGAGTCCCACGCCGCCCCGGACCTGGGTGGTCCGCTCGCCGCCCACGTCCCAGTTGAAGCCGAGTCGGGGCGAGAAGGTCCCGTTGGCATGGACCTCGTCGGTGGCGATCCCGAACGCCTGCTCGACCGCCGGGTTCGCGATCGGCTGGTCCTTGACGAAGGGCTCGTCGAACCGCAGGCCCGCCGTCAGGACGACGTTTTCGATGCCGCGGTACTCGGTCTGGCCGAAGAACGCGAGGTTGTCGATCGTGAAGCGGGCGTTGGGATCGAAGTCCGCAGAGAACGGCACGCTGCGGGTGAACGAGCTCGGCGTGCCAGCCTCGAAGTCCGCCAGGCTGTTGAACGTCCAAGAGCCGGTCTTACCCGGGAAGAACAGGTTACGGAACTTGAACCGCTGGTTCTGGATCCCGAAGGTGAGCCGGTGGTCACCCGCGTTGAAGCTGAAGGCGTCCTGGATCTCCCAGCTGTCCTGATCGAGCTCGTTGCCCTGGCTGAAGAGCTCCGCGCCGGCGCGCAGCGTGCTCGTTCCACTGCCGTCCGCGTCGGCCACGATGACGTTGATCTCGGGGTACGTCACCACCGGGGTCCGGCGGTCCCGGATCCGCGTGTAGCCGGCCGTGAACTCGTTGTAGAAGCGGTCCGCGAACGTCGAGTTCAGCTGGGCGACGGTGGAGTTCGTCGTCGACTCGAAGAAGTAGAAGTTCGAGTCCAGGGAGTAGGTGTTGAAGCCGCCGCGGTTGACGACCACGTCGTCCTCGGCCTTCACCCAGTTGTGCCGCAGGGTCAGTTGGTGATTCGGGTTCAGCTGGGCGTCGATCCGGCCGAAGATGTTGTCGTTCGGGTTGTGGACCGTGAATGGCCCGAAGCCCCCCGCGGTCACTCCCTTCGCCTCGAGCAGGTTCACGTACTCCTGCGCGTCGGCCACCGCCACGTGGGTCATGGCCGGATCCTCGCGGCCCACGATCACGTCGCCTCCCGGCTGCTCGTCCTTCTCGGTCTCCACGGAGGCGAAGAAATGCACGCGATCGCGGATGATCGGGCCGGCGAGCGTGCCGCCGAAGGTCCGGTTCGTGAACTCGCCGAACTGGGAGCCCAGCAGCTCGTCGCGGACCAGGCTCTCGTCCCGGTGGTAGTAGTACCCGGCCGCCTGCCACTCGTTTGCGCCGGTCTTCGTCACAGCGTTGATGAGGCCGCCCGTGAAGCCGCTCTGCCGAACGTCGAACGGCGCGGCGACCACCTGGTACTCCTTGACCGCCTCGATCGAGATCGAGCGCGCTCCGGCCTGGCCGCCCGGCTGGCCGGTCGCGCCGAGTCCGAAGACGTCCTGGGTCACGACGCCGTCGAGCTGAATGCTGTTGAACCGGTTGTTCGACGAGGCCACCGAGGTGGATCCGCCGCCCGCGCCGGACAGCGGCGAGAGATCGACGAAGTCGGTGAAGTTGCGCCCCAGCGACGGCAGGTTGGCGATCGCGTGCTCGGAGATCAGCTGCTCCTGCCCGGTGCGGTTGGGGTTGATGATCTGGTTGACGGTCGGTGCGCGCGCGATGATCCCCTCCACCTCGATTGCCTGCTGGGCGAGCTGGAAATCCTGCTCGAGCCGCTGCCCCAGGGTGAGGCGGGGGACGACGGTGGACTCTGCGGCGTACCCGAGGCCGCTGGCCTCGATCATGTAGGGACCGCCCACCTGCAGCCCGGCCACGAAGTAGCGGCCGTCCTCGTTCGTCACGTTGCCGCTTACGATGCCGGTCGCCTGGTTCATGATGCGGATGATGATGTTCTCGATGGGGGCGTTCTGGGTGTCCGTGACCCGGCCCGTTACGGCCGCGGTCGTGACCCCCTGCGCGAAGATCTCCGGCGCGATGGTCAGCAGGCCGAGCACGACGACCAGACCGGCGATCCCCGGACCGGCGAGCGAACGCTTGAGCCTCATGTTCACCTTCGAGGTGTGGGTGCGTGGGGCGGTTCGGCTTTTTTCGAGTGTTACCGTCAAGGTACCTTCCCGGTGTGACCGGAGCTTGACGCGCTCTGGACTAGTTTGCGTTCTTACCCCGCTCTCGCGCAAGCATTTTTCGCGGGGGAGCGCGCCCCTCCTCGCGACGTCCTGTCTCAACCCGACAGGATGATCCGGAACGTCGCGCCGCGTCCCGGCGCGGACTCGACTTCGACCCGCCCCCCGTGGACCTCGGCGATGTGCTTGACGATCGCCAGGCCGAGACCTGTCCCACCGCGCGATCGGGCGCGGCCCTTCTCGACCCGGTAGAACCGCTCGAAGATCCGCGACAGGTCCTCGCCCGGGATTCCCTCTCCCGTGTCGGCGACGCGAAGCTCGACGCCGTCGGGCACCGGGCGGGCCCCGATCCGGACCGCCCTCTCCGCCGGCACGTACTTGACCGCGTTCTCGACGAGGTTGGAGAGCGCCTGGTGGAGGAGTCGGCGATCGCCGCGGACCTCCAGCCCGGGCTCCAGGTCGGTGTCGAGCGCGAGACCCCGCTCCATGGCGCGCTCCGCCCACGCGTCGGCGACCTCGCGCACGAGGGCTTCGATGTCCACGGCCTCTCGCTCCGGGGCAAACCCCTCCGACTCGAGTCTCGACAGGTCGAGGAGATCCCGGACCAGCGCCGACATGCGGGCCGACTGCCGGCGGACCACCTCGGCGATCTCCGCGACCCGCCGGGGATCGCCGGCGGACTCCTCCAGCGCCTCCCCGTATCCCGCCAGCGTGGCCAGAGGGGTCTGGAGCTCGTGGCTCACGTTGGCGACGAAGTCGCGCCGCACTTCGTCCACGCGCTTGAGCGCGGTCACGTCGTGGAACACGGCGACCGCCCCTCCGGCCGCGAGCCCGGACGCGTGGAGCGAGAAAGTCCGCCTGAGCGGCCAGCTGACGCGGATCTCCCGGACCACGACTTCCCGCCGCTCCGCGGCCTCCTCGATCACGTCCGCGGCCGCGGGGTTGCGGAGCGCCTCGATCGGCGTCCGTCCCTCGGCGGGGCCGGCGAGCGCGAACATCTGGTGGAGCGCCGCGTTGGCCAGCGCGATCCGGCCCGCGGAGTCGGTCACGACCACGCCCTCGACCATCCCATCGAGCACGGCCTCGACCCGGTCGCGCTCCCCCTCGGCCCGCGCGAGCTGCCCAGCGAGTTCCGAGGCCGCCGCGTTCAGCGTCGCGGCCAGATCCTCGAGCTCGTCGCCCGTATGGACCCGGGCGCGGGCGCCCAGATCCCCCTCCGTCAGCCGGAGGGCCATCGACCGCAGCTCGCCGATCGGGCGGCTCAGATAGCGCGCGAGGATTCCGGCCCCGGCGAGCGAGAGCGCGAGACCGACCAGGACCGCCGCCAGCAGCTCCCGGCGGGCTTCCGCCTGGGCCTTCGACACCCGGGTCATCGGGACCGCCATCCGCGCCACCCCTCCCGTCCACGGTCCCCCGCCGATCCGCCGCGCGCGGTAGAGGAGATCGGCGTCGACGGAACGGGAGTAGCGGACGCTCGCGCTCTCGCCGGTCGCGGCCGCCTCGCGGACCTCCGCTCGCCCCGCATGGTTCTCGAGCGCCGCCAGCGCCGGTCCGTCGAACTCGCTGTCCGCGATCACCCTGCCGTCGGGCGCGACGACGGTCAGCCGCGCGTCGGCGGCCGCCGCCAGTGCGTCGATCCGCTCGTCCAGCCGGACCTCGTCGACGGCTCCCTCCCACCCCTCCAGCCATCCCGCGACCAGGCGGACTCCCGTCGAGACCCGCGACTCGATCCCCCCCCGGGCCTCGTCACCCACGGAGTCGTAGAGGAGCGCGGCGGTCGATCCCACCAGGACGGCGGCCAGCACCAGATAGGTCCCGAAGATGCGCGTCCGGATCCGCATGAGAGCCTTTCCAGGGCGGGCGAGGGAGCCACCACGCGGAGCCCGATGTTCAAATCGATTGGAAGACGAGCACGCGCCCGATGATCCAGCTCCGGCGGACGATCATCCAATCGATTTGAACGCGGCCTCGATGGGGTGGCTCCCTCGCCCGCCGGGTACCCGCGCCGTCAGCCCTGCGGCGGGCGGAACTTGTAGCCGATCCCCCACGCGGTCTCGATCCACTCCCCCCCCCCGCCCAGTTTACGCCGGAGCCGCGCCACGTGCGCGTCCACCGTGCGGTCGTACCCCTCGAAGTCGTACTCCCACACCTGGCGCAGGAGCTCCGAGCGCGTGAAGACCCGGTTGGGGTGCGTGAGGAAGTAATGGAGGAGGTCGAACTCGCGGCCGGTCAGGTGGACTTCCTCGCCGTCCACGGTCACGATCCGCGCCGCGGGGTCCAGCTTGAGCCCCTCGTGTCCCAGCACGCTCGAGCGGCCACGCTCCCCCCGCGAGCGGCGCAGCACCGCGCCGACCCGGAGCACGAGCTCGCGCAGGTTGAAGGGCTTGGTGATGTAGTCGTCGGCGCCCAGCTCGAGCCCGACGATCCGGTCCACAGGCTCCTGCTTGGCTGTCAGCATGATGACCGGGATCCGCGCCGTGCGATCGTCCCGCTTCAGGCGCCGGCACACCTCGATCCCGTCCACGTGGGGGATCATCAGGTCGAGAAGGATCAGGTCGAGTGGCTCGCCGACCGCCTTCTCGAGCGCCTCGATGCCGTCCTCCGCGAGCACGACCCGATACCCCGCCCGCTCCAGCGAGCGGTCGAGGAGGCTCCGCAGGTCCGGCTCGTCCTCCACCACCAGGATGCGCGCGGGCGTCGCGCCAGGCATGGGCTCGGAAACCCTCGCGCCTTCCGTGGTCTCGCTACTGGTCGAATTCACCTTCACCTTCCTGGTCCGACCTCAGCTCCTCCGCGTGGTGCTTCACCGTGCGCGCCTCGACGATGTAGATCACGTCCTCGCCCAGGTTGGTGGCCAGGTCGGCGATCCGCTCGAGATTCCGCGCCACCAGCATCATCTGGACCGCCGCCACGATCGTGTTGGGATTGCGCGACATCTCGGCCAGCATGACCCGGAAGACGGAGTCGTTGTAGCGGTCCACCTGGTCGTCCCGCCGGCACACGTCGCGCGCCAGGTCGGGGTCGCGGTCGATGAAGGCGGCGATCGCGTCGCGCAGCATCTCGGTCGAAACGTCCGCCATCCGATCCAGCTCGGAGAGGTTCGGCAGGGGCACCGCCTCCGCCAGCCGCCGCGCGCACTGCGCGATGTTGACCGCATGGTCTCCCACCCGCTCCAGGTCGTTGGAGATCTTGAGCGTCGAGACGAGCGTGCGGAGATCGGTCGCCATCGGCTGGCGCCGCGCCAGCAGGTTGATCGCCCGCTCCTCGATGTCCAGCTCCAGCGCGTCGATCTCGCGATCGCGCTCGATGGAATGCTGCGCGGCCTGCGCATCCCGCCGCTTGACCGCGGTCAGCGCGTCGCGGACCTGCTCCTCGGAACGGGTCGCCATGCGGAGCAGCAGCTCGCGGAGCTCCTGGAGCTCATGGTCGAAATGACGCGACGCCCTAGCCGAATCTGCCGGTGACATAGTCCTCCGTGTGTTTCTCGTTGGGGGCGGTGAAGATCGTGTCGGTGACGTCGTACTCGACCAGGTCACCCAGATAGAGATACGCGGTGAAGTGCGACACCCGGGCGGCCTGCTGCATGTTGTGGGTCACGATCACGATCGTATAGTGCTCGACGAGCTCCTGGATCAGCTCCTCGATCTTGGCGGTGGCGATCGGGTCCAGCGCCGAGGCCGGCTCGTCCATGAGCAGCACCTCGGGCGTGACCGCCAGCGCGCGCGCGATGCAGAGCCGCTGCTGCTGGCCGCCGGAGAGCCCGAGGGCGTTGTGGCCCAGCCGGTCCTTCACCTCGTCCCACAGGGCCGCCTGCCGCAGGGACCGCTCGACGATGTCGTCGAGGTCCTTCGGCCTGCCGTACAGGCGGGGCCCGAAGGCGACGTTGTCGTAGATGGATTTGGGGAACGGATTCGGCTTCTGGAACACCATCCCGATGCGGCGCCGGACCTCGACCGGATCCACGTGGTCGGCATACAGGTTCTCGCCCTGGAACAGGACCTCCCCGGTCACCCTCGCGGCGGGCACCAGGTCGTTCATCCGGTTGAAGCATCTCAGCAGCGTCGATTTCCCGCAACCGGACGGGCCGATCAGCGCCACCACGCGGTTCCGCGGGATCTCCATCGTGATCCCCTTGATCGCCTCCGCGTCGTCGTAGTGGACGTGCACGTCGCGCGTCTCCAGCGCGGCATCGCCGTCCGCTTTCACTCGGATCGTCGGCATCCCCTCACCACTCCTTCCGGTATCGGTTGCGGAGCCAGATCGCGAGCGCGTTCATGGACAGCAGGAGGACCAGCAGCACGATGATGGCCGCCGCGGCCAGACCCCGGAAATCGTCCTGCGGCCGGCTGGCCCAGTTGTAGACCTGGATCGAGAGCACGGTGAACTGGTCGCGCGGGCTATCGGGCACGAACGCGATGAACGTCAGCGCGCCGATCATGATCAGGGGTGCGGTCTCGCCGATGGCGCGCGAGAGCGCCAGGATCGTTCCCGTCAGAATGCCGGGCATCGCGTTGGGGAGGACGTGGTGGCGGACGGTCTGCCACTTGGTCGCGCCCAGCCCGTACGAGGCTTCGCGGATCGACCTGGGCACCGCGCGGATCGCCTCCTGACCCGCGATGATCAGGATCGGCAGGACGAGCAGCGAGATCGTCAGCGCGCCCGAGATGACGCTGCGACCACCGGTGATGGCGAACATCCAGCGGACGAAGATCGCCAGTCCCAGGATCCCGTAGACGATGGACGGGACCCCGGCCAGGTTCGCGATGTTCGTCTGGATCGCGGTCTGGAGCCACCCCTTCCGCGCGTACTCCTCGAGCCACACCGCCGCCGCGACTCCGAGCGGGAACGAGATCAGTGCGACCAGCCCCATCAGCCAGACGGTGCCGTAGAGGGCGGACTTGATCCCCGCCCTGGCCGGGAGCCGCGACGGGAACTCGGTGAAGAACGTGGGGCTCAGCCACTTCACGCCGTCGACCAGGATGTCGGCCAGCAGCACCACGAGCGTCACGACCCCCACCAGCGTGGCCGCCAGGCAGAGTCCTTGGAACACCTTGCCCCGCCGGCGCCGGGCGATCAGCTCGGGAGGGGCCTCGAGATAGTGCCGCTTGCCGCTCACGCGTACTCCTCGCGATATCGCCTGAGGAACCACAGGCCGAAGATGTTCATGACCAGCGTCACCGTGAACAGGAGCAGGCCGACCGCGAAGATCGACTGGTACTCGATCGAGCCGAACGGCGTGTCGCCCAGGCTCACCTGCACGATGTACGCGGTCAGGGTCTGGATCGATTCGCGCGGGTCGAGCGTGAGGTTGGGAGTCATGCCCGCCGCGAGGACCACCGCCATCGTCTCGCCGATGGCGCGCGAGATCGCCAGGATGAAGGAGGCGACGATCCCCGACAGCGCCGCCGGGGTCACGACCTTGGTGGCGACCTCGAACTTCGTCGACCCGAGCGCGTAGGCTCCGTCTCTGAGCTCGCTCGGGACCGCGTTCATCGCGTCCTCGGACAGCGAGGCGATGAGCGGCAACACCATGATGCCCACGACGATGCCCGCGGAGAGCGCGTTGAACATGTCGAGGCCGGGGACGATCACCTGCAGGATCGGAGTCACGAACGTCAGGGCGAAGTAGCCGTATACGACGGACGGCACTCCGGCCAGGATCTCGAGGACGGGCTTGAGCCAGTCGCGCAGTCGGGACGGCGCGAACTCGCTGAGGTAGATCGCCGAGCCGAGACCGAGCGGGATCGCGATGAGGGCCGCGACGACCGCCACCAGCACCGATCCGCCGAGGAGCGGCAGCACGCCAAAGTGCTGCGGCACGAAGAGCGGCGTCCAGGTCGTGCCGGTCAGGAACTCGACGATCGACACCCGCTGGAAGAAGGCGACCGACTCCCACACCAGGACCACGATGATTCCGACGGTCGTCAGGATCGACACCGCGCCGGCGGCGAAGAGGATCCCGCCGATTGTGGTCTCCTTGGCGGTCCGGGCGCGGGCTCCCCGCAGGCCGCGGCCCCTGGCGTCCGCCGGCAGCCGCGGGCGGGTCCGGACTTCGAGGAGGGACGGCTCGCTCACGGGGCGGCGGTCGTGTCCTCCGTGGCCGGCGCGCCGTCCTCGGGCGCACTACCCTCAGGCGCTCCGTCCCCCGCCGCTCCGTCGCCGGAACCCCCGCCAGCCAGCCGACGGACCTCTGCGAGCTCCTCCTCGTACATATCGGGGCTCAGCGGGATGTACCCCACCGACCGGACGAGCGCCGGCCCCTCGGTGAGGTAGTACTCGACGAACGCCTCGACCTGCGGCTTGGCGAGGCCGACGTCGCTGATGTAGATGAAGAGCGGCCGGCTGAGCGGCGCGTAGGTCTGGTTCTCGATCGTCTCGACGGACGGCTGGATGCAGCCCGTCCCGCCGTCGACGCCGAGCAGCTTGAGCTTGTCGGGGTTCTCTTCGTAGTAGGCGTATCCGAAGTAGCCCAGCGCGTTGGGATCGCCCGCCACCCCACCGACCAGGACGTTGTCGTCCTCGCTGGCCGTGTAGTCGGGACGGCTGGCGTCCTCCTCGCCGACGATCACCTCGGTGAAGTAGTCGAACGTGCCCGAGTCGGTGCCGGGACCATAGAGCTTGAGCGGCTTGTTCGGGAAACCGCTCCGGATCTCGCTCCAGTTCTGAATCGTGCTGCCCGGCTCCCAGATCCGCTTGAGCTCGTCCGTCGTGAGGCACTGAACGAAGTCGTTCGCGGGGTTGGTCACGACCGACAGGCCGTCCCACGCCACGCTCAGCTCGGTGTACTGGACGCCGTTCGCCCGGCAATCCTCGGCTTCGGACTCCTTGATCTCCCGGGAGGCGTTCGAGATGTCGGTCTCGCCGGCGCAGAACCGCTTGAAGCCGCCGCCCGTCCCGGAGACGCCGACCGCGACACGGGTACCGCGGTTCTCGCGCTGGAACTCCTCCGCCACCGCCTCGGAGATCGGATAGACCGTGCTTGAGCCGTCGATCTCGATGGGGCCCGAGAGCGCGCCCTCCTCGGCCGGCCCGCCGCCGCCGCATGCCAGGACCGCGGCCAGCGCCAGTGGCCCCGCCGCGCTCAGAAACCGTCTGTGGATCGAATCGTGGGTCATCGTCGTCGCTCCTCGATGGAGTAGGTCGATAAGTGTACTGCGCGCTTGTTGCCAAATTGTGACCATCAGAACTCGAGCACCGTGTGGACCCGGAGCGCGACCTCCCCGTCCCTCTCGGCGGGAGAGAGGAAGTCCACCTGGATCTGGGTCTTGAGCTGGCGGTGGAGGTACAGATTGACCCCGATGGTCGAGAGTGTCGCCTCGTCGTCGCCGCCGTCGGTGTCGGGATCGGTATAGCCGATCCGGAGGACCGGCTCGACCCCCACCAGGTAGGGAATCGTGAACACGGGCACGTGATACCCCACGACGCCCTGCAGGGCGAGGAACGAGATCTCCCCGCCGCCCCCCTGATCCGGGTGCCAGTTGTCCCCGGCCATGACCTGGCCCAGCGCCCTCCACCCCGGCTCCCCGTACTGGCCGCCCGTCACCGCGGCCTCGACCGCGTGGACCCACGCGGGGTCCTCAGCGTCGGGCGGCTCGCTGACGCGTTTCCCGGTCCAGGCTCCGCTCACACTCCAGCCGGGAACGGCGGCGACGCTCAGCCGGCCCGCGAGCTGCTTGCCATCGTCGTCCTCGGCCTCGTTGTCGCCCGCTCCGTTCCAGAACCCCGCGGCCCAGCCCAGGCGGCCGCTCCGGCCGCTCCACTCGGCGCCGATGTCGCGGTTCGAGTAGCCCAGGCCGTCGACCAGCCCGGTGGGCGTGGGGCCGCCGGCGCCCCGTGGGGACCCGTCCCGCTCGGCGACGAGGAGCTCCCGGCTCGAGATCAGCTCGAGTGCGTCGAACGGTTTCTTGAACTGGCCCAGACGGAGCGCGAGGGCGGGCGCGAACCCGAGCGCCAGGTAGCCGTCGGTGAGCTTCGCGCCGCCCCTGCCGAAGTCCGCTTCCAGGTCGCCTCGGATCCAGCCCCCGGCCCACCCCCTCACCCCGACCCGCGCGCGCCGCAGGAGCCACTCCGAACCCGGCTCGTCCTCCACCGAGGTGGTGTTGAGCTGAACCTGCACGTTCGCCCGCATCTGCAGGCTGTCGATTCCCTTCACCTTCACGCTCTGGGATCGCGCGCGCGCCGGGACGAGCGTCGCCGCGATGACCGCGACGATCATGACCATGGTTCGACGACCCATCGACCGCTCCTTGTCGGAAGTGCGACGAGTATACCGGGAATGTGTGATGAAATCGTGACTTCGGAGTGGGTGGCCGACAGGCGCTTGACGGGAAACGGTAGGGATCGACAGACTGTCGTCCCCATGGCCCTCCCCCGTCCCCTACGCGTCGCCATCCAGGGCGAGCGCGGCGCGTTCAGCGAGGAGGCCGCGCTGCAGCTGCTGGGGAGCCGGGTCAAGACCGTGCCCACACGGGACTTCCCCCACATGTTCTCGTCGGTCGCCCGCCATCGCTCGCACGCCTGCCTCGCGCCGATGGAGAACTCGCTGGTCGGCTCGATCTACCAGAACTACGACCTCCTGCTCCAGTACGGGTTCGTGGTCCGCGGTGAGGTGTATCTGCGCGTTTCGCATTGCCTGATCGCCCCCCTCGGCACCTACTTCGAGGACATCGAGCGGGTCTACTCCCACCCCATCGCGCTCGAACAATGCCAGGAGTTCTTCCGCCGGCATCCAGGACTGGAAACCGTCTCCACCTACGACACGGCCGGCAGCGTGCACGAGCTCGTCACGCACCTGGAGCCCGGCGCCGCGGCGATCGCCGGCAAGGCGGCGGCCAGCTACTACGGCGCGAAGGTGATCGTCGAGGGACTCGAGGACGATCCGGCGAACTACACCCGATTCTTCCTGCTGACGCTGGCCGACGCCGATCTCGACGACATCACGCGCCAGTTCGTCCCCGATCGCATCGGTCCCACGAAGACCTCGGTCGTCTTCTACGTGGAGAACGCTCCGGGGAGTCTGTACGACGCCCTGGGGGAGTTCGCGAGCCGCGGGATCGACCTGACGCGGATCGAGTCCCGTCCGGTCCGCGGGAAGCCCTTCGAATACCTGTTCTACCTCGACTTCCTCGGCTCGCCGCTGGAATCGCCGGGGGAAGAGGCGGTGGTCGCCCTCCTGGATCGCACGGGGTTCGCTCGCATCCTCGGGACGTATCCCTCGGGCCGGCTGGACTGGGTCGGGAGCGACGCCCCTCTCCTGCCTCGAGTCCCGTCCAACGAGCCGGCGCGGACGATCTCCCGTCCCAAGACGGACCGCCGCCGGGGCCCGGGCGAAGGCCGGCGCCTCTAGGAGCGGGGCTCCTCCTCCACGAATCGGAAGCTTCCCGGCCACGCCGGGTAGCCCATTGACGAGACCCCGTTCCTCTCGCTTCCCCGGAAGGAGGACTGCGCGCCGGTCAGCTCGAAGAGTACGGTCCCTCCCCTGGCGCGCTCGATCACACCCGCGTGCACCGCGGCTTCGCATACCGAGGAGTCGTCCGTGTACACTTCCGTTCCCCAGACGTTGCCGCCCGTGCCGCCCGCGCTGCAGGCGAGCCGGGCGCGCGAGCCGACAGCGCCGTGGATTTGGCGCGCCTGCGTATACCAGTCTCCGGAATACTGGTGGGGGAGGGAATCCTGGGTGTCGGCCGGGGCGGCGTGCGGGAACCGGAAGCTCGCGTGCCAGGCAGGATAGGAGCTGCTCGTGATCCCGTTGAGGACGGTGCCGATGTACTCCGACTGGCCGGCGGCAACCTCGACGGCCGCGTGTCCACCCTCGGCGAGGGTCAACGCGCCAGCGTGCGCGGCGGCCTGGCAGATGGAGGAGTCGGAAGTGTAGGTCCCCGTCCCCCAGACCACTCCCTCGACCGACCCGTGAGACGAACAGGTGGCGACGAAGGCGGTCCCGATCGGCATGTCGAGGTCGGTCTGCACGTCGTCCAGCGTCGTCGTCCAGCCGATCTCGAAGGTGTCGGCGGGAGCCGCCTCCTGGGCGGGGAGTCCGGGAGCCGCAAGAAGGCTGGCGAGGCCGAGGAGCACGAGGCGCATGAGCGGTCCTCCACTGAAGGGTCAGAGAGATGGAAGGCCGAGCCGCAAGTCGTTCCGCGGCGCCGGCCGGGTGAGCGGCACCCATTCGCCGCTGTGGAGACGGACCAGGTTGAGAGCGTGCACGGGGTCCTCGGCCGCGTACTCGCGGGCAGCGCCGGCGCGGTCGTACCGCAACGGCACGCGCGGTCCGAGCGGCGACTCCCAGTCCTCGGCCGCGAACCGCGCTCCCGTCAGTTGCCAGCCGTTGTCGCCCGGCTCGGCGCGGAAGTGGCCGTAGTAGAGGCCCAGCAGCGACTGCCGATCGACCTCGCGCAGGACGACCAGCTCGGCGAACACCCGGGTCGAGTCCCCGGGCACCGGCTCGAGCCGGACGACCGCCGGTCGTACGATGCCCGCCAGCCCCGCGCGCCACCGCTCGGGGCTTCCCGGCCGCACGCGCGGGTGCACGTACGTGAACGCGCGCTCGTAACCGACCGCGCCGACCCCGATCGGGCCCTTCGTGCTGGAGCCCGTCTGGGCCAGGGCTCGGAGGAACTGGCGCGCCGCCTCGACCGCGTTGTCGGGGTAGGGTCGCTCGCGTGTCACCAGCGGCGACGGGCGCTCCACCACCCAGGCGAAGCTCGCCGCGGCGCTGTCGATCGGCATGGGCCGGAACACGGTGTCGGTCGGAATCGCGGTGGCGACGACCGAGTCCACGCGCTCGCGGCCCGCCTGCCCGGGGCGGTCGAGACGCAGCTCGGCCTCGCACCCCAGGGCGAGTCCCGCAGCCAGGGCCAGGGTCGAGACGGCGCGGTGAGGTGAGCGGGAGCGCATCGGCGGCTTATATTGGCGTCCCGCTACCGCCGCCGGCAACCGGCGCCGGCGCCCGACCCCCGGCTGGAGGCACGATGAGCCCGCGCACGCTGACGATGGTCCGACGGCCGCCCTCGCTGTACGGGGTGCCGCCCCGCTACCAGGTGTTCGACCGGCGGAAGAGCCCGCCGATGACCGTGAGCCGGTTCTACTCCGACCCCGAACTGGACGCCGTCGTGTTCGAGGTGTACGACGACGAGTTCCGCGAGTTCCTCAAGCGCGAGCCGGCCTTCGCAAAGCGCCGGTTCGCCTGGATGCTCGACGTGGAGCCCGACGCGCCGCACGATCCGCGGATGGCGATCATGCGGCCGGAGCCGATGCCGGTGTCGGAGCGCCGGGGCGGGGCCGACGCGCCCCGGCTGGGGCTGGAGGAGGCGGTGGAGGCGCTGCGGGGACGAGAGGACTACCGGGTCATCCGGACGTCCGACCCGCTGTAGGCCGGGCGGTCTCGATTCTCCGCATGACCTCGACCGTCCGACCCTTCAGCCGGGACTCGATCTCCCGGTGGTCCTCGTCGGAGAGCTTGCCCGTCTCGTAATCCAGGTCGAGCTCGTGGATCTCCGCCACGAGACGCGCCTTCTCGGCCTCGAGCTCGGCGAGATCGATCTCCGCCTCGGGGCGCAACGCACTCCCGTCTCCGAGGAGCGGCCAGACCGCCAGCCAGATCGCTCCCAGCAGGACCCACAACCCGAGCAACGAGAGGATCAGACCGGTCACGCGCTCGCCGCCGCGGCGGGGGCGGTGATCTCCTCCTCGCGGCGCACCGTTCCCGGCCGTGGGCTGGACAGGGAGATCAGCGTGCCGACGACCATCACCCCGCCCCCGATCCAGATCCACAGGAGCATCGGGTTGACGATCAGGGTGATGTCGGAGGTCCCGGTCGCGGGATCGAACGCCTCGAGGATCGCGTAGAAGTCCTCGAACGGGCGCGACCAGATCGCCACCTCGCTGGTCGTCTGCTCCTGGCCGGTGGGATAGAAGCGGCGCTCGGGCCGCACGCGGTAGGGCGTCCCGTTCCGCTCGGTGACGGTCAGGTTCGCGACGGTCGCGGTATAGTTCGGCCCCTGCTCGATGTCGCCACCGCGGTACGTGATCCGGTAATCGCCGATCGCGACCTCGTCACCGGGCGACAGGCGCGCCCTCTGCTCGACCTGGAACATGGAGCCCGCGATCCCGGCGAAGACGAACAGCACGCCGATGTGGACGATGTACCCCCCGTAGCGGCGCCGGTTCTTGGCGACGAGGCCGACCAGCGACGACGCCGCCCCGGTCCCCTGCGACCGCATCCGGGCGCGGGTGCCGCGCCACATCTCCTGGACGATCGTGGCCGCCACGAACGCGCTGAAGGCCACGACCGCGACCGCGTACCACGCCGTCAATCCGAGCGCCACCGCCGCCACTCCCGCCAGCAGGAGGACGGCCAGCGGCATGCGGAAGTTCCGCTCCAGGTTGTAACGCGACGCGCGCCGCCAGGCGATTACCGGTCCCACCCCGACCAGCAGCAGGAGCGCGATCGACAGCGGCGCGTTGACCTGGTTGAAGAAGGGCGGCCCCACCGAGATCCGCTGACCGGTGAAGACCTCGGAGATGAACGGGAAGAAGGTCCCCCACCAGATCGCGAACGCGATCCCGAGGAGCAGTAGGTTGTTGAACAGGAACGCGCTTTCGCGGCTGACGAAGGACTCCAGCCGGTTCTCGGTGGTGAGGAGGTCCGCGCGCCACCAGATGAGCGCGGTGGAGACGGCGACCACGAGGGTCAGGAAGCTCAGGAAGACGACCCCGACGTTGGTCGACGCGAACGCGTGGACGGACTCGATGATCCCGCTGCGGGTGACGAAGGTCCCCAGGATCGTGAGCGAGAATGTGAGGACGATCAACACCATGTTCCACATCCGCAGCATCCCCCGCTTCTCCTGGATCATGATCGAGTGGAGGAAGGCGGTGCCGACGAACCACGGCAGGATGGCCGAGTTCTCGACCGGGTCCCAGCCCCAGTAGCCGCCCCAGCCGAGCTCGATGTACGCCCAGTGCGAGCCCATCAGGTTCCCGATGGTCAGGAACATGAACGGCACCAGGGCCCATTTCCGCATCGCCGTGATCCACTCGGTGCCCAGCCGGGCGGTGATCAGCGCGGCGATCGCGAACGCGAACGGGACCGACCAGCCGACGTATCCGAGATAGAGGCTCGGGGGGTGGGCCGCCATCCAGTGGTTCTGGAGCAGCGGGTTCAGGCCCTGGCCGTCGACCGGCGTGAAGTCGAGCCGCTCGAACGGCTGCGAGCTGAACACCATGACGACGAGGAAGAAGGCCATGATCGTCAGCAGTACCGAGGCGGCGTGGGGCACGAGCCGCGGCAGGCGGTGGCGCGTGACCCACATCGCGGCGCTGGCGTAGCCGGCGAGGACCAGCGCCCACAGGAGCATCGATCCGGCCATCCCGCCCCACACCGCCGCGGCCTTGTACGACACCGGCATCGCCCGGCTGGCATTGGTGGCGACGTACGAGAACTGGAACTGGTCGGTCACGAAGGCCGCGGTCAGGAGCGCGTAGGCCAGGACGACGCACGCGGAGGTCCCGTGGACCGCCCCTACCGCCGCCTCGACCATGCGGGGATTGCGCCTCAGACCTCCCAGATGGCCGATCACCGCGCCGTACAGGGCCAGTGCCAGCCCGACCCACAGGGCGATGGGTCCCAACGCGTAGACGCTCATGCCGTTCCCCCTTCTTCGTCGCGGGCGCGTTCGGAGAGCCGCCGGGTCAATCCCTCGGCGCGCTCGACCAGCTGCTGCTGGCGGCTGGACACCCCCATCAGGTAGCCGAACAGGACGGCCCAGAACATCACATAGGCGGTCAGGTACCACGTCATCGGGCGCTCCTCTCCTTGCGTTCGAGCAGGGCCTCGAGGAGAGCCAGGTTCTCGGCCGTGCGCTCCTGCCATACCCGCTGGATCCAGAGCCAGGCGAAGACCAGAGAGATCGCGGCCAGCGAGGCCAGCAGCGTAATCAACATGGACGCCGGCAGCCCGCCGCCCGGATCGTCGAGGATCAGGACGACCGGTTCGGGGTGCAACGTGCGCCACCACTGGACCGACATGTGGATGATCGGGACGTCGAGGAATCCCACGATCCCGACCACGGCCGCGAGCCGGGCCACGTTCGCCTCGGGCCGGGCGAAGGCGCGCACGAGCAGGTACCCGGCGTAGATGAACCACAGGATCAGGGTCGTGGTGAGCCGGGCGTCCCAGGTCCAGAACGTCCCCCAGATCGGCTTCCCCCAGAGCATCCCCGTCGCGAGCGTCAGTGTCGTGAACAGGAACCCGACCTCCGCCGCGCAGCGGGCGAAGATGTCCCACAGCGAGGTCCCCTTCCACAGGACCATGATCGACGCCGCGAAGACGACGCCGAACGCCCCGTACATCACCCACGCCGAGGGCACGTGGATGTAGAAGATCTTCTGCGGATAGCCCTGGATCGCCTCCAGCGGGACCCACCAGAACACCAGCCCGAAGACGACCACCATCATGCCCACGGCGAGCCAGCCGATCCACGGGCGCGCTCCCAGCATGAGGTGATATGTCCGCCCGTCCAGCGTGGACCAGAACTGTCGCCACGAGCGGGGCCACCATCTCATCGCGCGGGTCTCCTCACTCCTCGATCACGTACTCGAACGCCAGCGTGCAGACGGTCCCGAAGATGACATCGAACGCCGCGGCAAGCGAAACCCAGTCCCAGTAGCTCCTCGTCGGCCCCGCCTCCATGAGCGACTGTCCGCCCTCGGCTCCCGCCAGGACCAGCGGGACGCTGAGCGGAAACAGGAGGATCGGCAGCAGCAGCTCGCCCGCCGTCGTGCGCGCGGCGACCGCGGCGAAGAATGTCCCCAGCGCCGCGTATCCCAGCGTCACGAGCACGAGCAGGAGCGCCAGCTCGCCCCACGCGCCGCGCACGTCGAGCTGGTACAGGGTCAGCGTGACCGGCACGAGCACGCACTCGAGCGCCAGCAGGAACACGGTCGCGCCCGCCCATTTCCCCGCGAACAGCGCCGCCGGGTCGATCGGCGAGACGAGCAGCCCCTGGAGCGCCTGGTTCCGCTCCTCCTGCGCGAACCAGCGACCGAAGCCGATCGCGCCCGCGAACAGCAAGCTCACCCAGAGGGCCCCGGGACCGAGCCGGCGAAGGTCCGCCGGCGTCGGATCGCCCGCGAACACGAAGATCAGCGCCACGAGGACCGCGAACACGACCATCGTGGCGACCGTCTCGACCCGCCGCAGCTCGAGCCGGAGGTCCTTGGCGAGGATCGCGCCCGCGGCTCTCCATCCCACCGATCAGTCTCCCGCCGCCGCGACGGCCCGCTCGTACAGCGCGTCGAGGTCTCCCGCCGGGAGCGCGCCCGCGGATCGGGTCCGTCCCTCGACGAGGATCAGGTAGCGGGTGGCCGCGACCGGCGCCCGAGCCAGGTCGTGGGTCGTGAGCACGACCGTGCGGCCCGCGCGCGCGAGGCCCGCCAGGGCCTCCGAGAGCCGTCCCGCCGCCCGCGGATCGAGCCCCGCGTACGGCTCGTCGAGGAGCAGGAGCCCGGGATCGTGGAGAACCGCCCGCGCGATCGCAACCCGCTGCGCCTGCCCGCGCGAGAGGTGGCCGACGCGGCGGTCCGCGGCGGCCTCGAGCCCGACCGTGGCCAGCGCCTCGCGACCGCGGCCCGCGGGGTCCGAGAGCCCGTACAGCGTGCCGAAGAAGCGCAGGTTCTCGAGCGCGGTCAGGTCGTCGTAGAGGAAGGTCGCGTGGGACAGCACGCCGATCTCGCGCTGCCGGTCCGCGGGCGCCGCCAGCCAGTCCTCCTCGTCCAGCCACACCCGCCCCGCGGTCGGCCGGATCAGCCGGGCGAGCGTCCGGAGGAGCGTGGTCTTGCCCGCCCCGTTGGGGCCGAGCACGACGAGGTACTCCCCCGCGGCGAGCGAGAACGTCACGTCCTCCAGCGCCACGCGCGGCCCGTAGGTACGGGTCAGCCCCTCGACGCGGAGCCGAGCTCGGGTCCCGGTCACGACTCCGCGCCGCGGATCGTCAGCTTCGAGGGACGGGCGCCGGATCGCCGCTCAGCTGTCCGGCTTCCTGGTACTTGGACGGGCACTTCGCGAGCAACGTCTCGGCCTCGAACGTGCCGTCCTCGCTCATGCGGCCCTCCACGACGACCTGGATACCCTCGCGGAAGATGTCGGGGACCGTTCCGCCGTAGAGGACCGGGATCGTCCCGCCTCCCGCGCCGGCCGCCGTCCCCTGGATCGAGAACCGGATCTCGCGCGTCTGCTCGTCCCGGGTGATGGACCCTTCCACGACGTCGCCCGAGATGCGGAGCTTCCCGTCCCTGCTCGCCGCGGCGGCCTGGACCTCGTCGACCTCGTAGTAGTAGACCAGGTTGTCCTTCGTGCCGGCATAGACCAGATAGCCCAGCGCCGCGGCCACGAGGATGATGCCGATCGCCAGGCGGCCGAACCGAGGCCGGTGTCGGGTCGGGGGGGTCGTGCTCTCCGTGCTCATCGGGTCTCCTCCAGCTCGCGTTCGAGCTTCTGCATGTAGTTCGACGTGGACGACGACGGCGGCCCCGGCGGTGGCGGTGGCGCGCGGCCCTTCCAGCGCCGCGCCACCAGGACGATCCCGGCCGCACCGCCGAGGACGAGCGCGAAGGGGAGGACCCAGACCGTCCAGATGAACCCTTCCTTCCGCGGCGCCAGCACGATGTAATCGCCGTAGCGCGCCACGAAATACTCCCGTATCTCGTCCTTCGTCCTCCCCTCAGCGACCATCTGCCGGATTCGGCGGCTCATGTCCTCGGCCATGAACGAGCGCGACGTGCGCACCGACTGGCTGCGGCAGACGGGACACTTGAGCATGCTCTCGATCTCGGCCGCCAGCTCCTCCTGCTCGGGGGTGAGCTGGACGGGGGCGGGGAGCGCGTCCGCGGCGGGCGGCACCCGCTCCGCCGGCGACCCCGTCTCCTGCGCGAGGGCCGGTCCCGCGACGATCCCCGCGGCGAGCGTCACGACGCCGGCGATCCGACGGCGTCTCACCGTTCCTCGATCCTCAGCGGCTGGACGGCCGCCGGGTCCCCGCTCGCGTCGCCTGCCACCCCGGCCGCCAGCTCGGCGATCCGGCGCTCCAGGTCGGCCCCCGACAGGGGGCCGATGTGGCGCGAGAGGATCCGGCCGTCGCGGCCGATGAAGAACGTCTCCGGCACTCCGTACAACCCGTAGTCCACGGCCACCGAGCCGTCGTCGTCGGAGCCCAGGTGATAGGTCTTGCCGTACCGGCGGATGAACGCCTGGGCCGGCCCTTCCTCGTCGTTGACCGCGATCCCCAGGAACGCGACGTCGGGACCGTGCTCCCGCCAACCCTCTTCCAGCACCAGCGCCTCGTCGCGGCACGCCAGGCACCACGAGGCCCAGAAGTTCAGCACCACCGGCGTCCCCTCGAGCTGGGCCAGGGAGAGGGACGAATCCGCCGCGTAGAGCGGCATGGAGAAGGCCGGCGCGGGCTTCCCCACGAGCGGGGAGGCGAGCGTCGGCTCGCGGGTGAGGGCGTAGACGAACATCGCCAGCACCCCGACCAGCACGAGGACCACGAGGAGCCGCTTCATGACCGGTCGAATCTCCGCTTTGCGGCGGTTTCCCGCAAACGATACCTTCGCGTCCGACATGCCCGAGTCCCCCCGATATGTGGTCCGCCACGGCGGCGACGGCGAGCCCCGCGAGGCGGGGGCCCTCTACGACCTGCCATGGCACTCCCAGGTCTGCCTCCACAGCGACGATCCCGACCTCGTGCTCCTGCTCGAATCCGCCGGCGTGATCGTCCCCGTCCGCCCACCGTTCCTCGACGCCGCCGAGAGCGGCGTCCACGGCGCCTATCGACCGCGGCCCCAGGTCAACGTCTTCCTCGAGCCCCCGGTCGAGGGCGTCGCCGAGGCGTTCGCCCGGGCGTTCGAGGCGGCCGGCGCGGCCTACCGGATCGAGCCCGCGGCCCCCGGCGCCTGAGCCCGCCGGCCCCGGCGCGGCCGATCCCATGACTTCCCCCGCCATCGAAATCCGCGGTCTCCGCAAGGAGTACGGCGACACGGTCGCGGTCGACGGGCTCGACCTCGTCGTCCCCCGCGGCTCGACGTACGCGCTCCTCGGGCCCAACGGCAGCGGCAAGACGACGACGATCCGGACGCTCCTGAGAATCCAAGAGCCCGACGCCGGCGAGGTCCGGGTCCTGGGCGAGGAGCCGGGTCCGGCGGTCCGCGACCGCATCGGATACCTGCCGGAGGAGCGGGGTCTCTATCCCCGCATGAAGGTGCACGACGTGCTCACGTTCCTGGCCGAGCTCAAGGGGATGCCGCCGAAGGTCTCGCGCCCGCGGATCGAGGCGTGGCTCGAGCGGGTGGGGCTCGCCGATCGGGCCGACGACCGGGTCGACGCGCTCTCGAAGGGAATGCAGCAGAAGCTCCAGTTCATCGCGGCCGTCGTCCACGAGCCCGATCTCGTGATCCTCGACGAGCCGTTCAGCGGCCTCGATCCGCTCAACCAGCAGGCCCTGCGGGAGATCGTGGCCGAGATCCGGAGTGCCGAGCGCACGATCCTGTTCTCGACCCACATCATCGAGCACGCCGAGCGGCTGTGCGACCACGTCTGCATCCTGTCCCGCGGCCGTGCCGTGGTCGACGGGGAGCTCGGCGCGGTCCGGCGGAACCACGGCGGCCGGCACGTGGGGCTGACGCTCGACCCGTGGACGCCGGAGGCGGTGACGACGGTCCGGACCGCACCCGAGACGGCCCGGCTCCACGAGGACGGGAACCGGCTCGAGCTGGTGCTGGCCGACGGCGCCGATCCGCGCGCGCTGCTCGTGCGTCTCGTCGAGGCTGGTGTCGGGCTCCTCCGCTTCGAGGTGGTGGAGCCGTCGCTCCAGCAGGTCTTCATCGAGCGGGTGGGGTCGAAGCCGATCGAGGAGGGCACGCTTGTCTAGGACGTGGACGATCGTCAAGCGCGAGTTCGTCGCCACGACCCGCACCAAGGGATTCGTCTTCGGCACCCTGTTCGGGCCCGCGATCCTGGCCGCCTGGATCCTCCTGCCCGCCCTGTTCGCCGAGGGCGGCGGCACCCGCGATGTCGTGGTGATCGACGGCACCCGGACCGGGCTGGGGGAGGCCGTCGCCGCGCGGCTCGCGGAGGACGCGGGCGACCTCGCGTTCCGCGCGCGGGTCGTCGCCCCGGCCCCGGGCACGGCCGACTCGGTCCGGCAGGCGTTCGCCGCCCGCGCCGTGGCCGGGGAGATCCACGGCTACGTCTGGCTTCCGCCGGGACTCCCCGCGGGCGAGAACGCGAGCTACGAGGCGCGCCACGCGACGAACATGCGCGAGGTGGGACGGGTCCGCTCCGCCGTCGACGACGCGGTCCGCCAGGCCCGGCTAAAGGCCGCGGGGATCGACCCCGGGACCCTGTCCGCGGCGCTCGCCCCGGCTCCGTTCGTGGCCCACGAGGTGGATGCCGGGGGGCGGGGCGCCGCAAACTCCGGCGAGACGATGGTCCTGGTCTCGATCATCGCCGTGTTCGTGATCTACTTCGTCATCCTCCTCTACGGGAACAACGTGCTCCGCGCCGTGCGCGAGGAGAAGGAGAACCGGGTCGTCGAGATCGTGCTGAGCTCGATCCGGGCCGAGCAGCTCATGGCCGGCAAGGTGTTCGGCATCGGCGGGGCGAGTCTGCTCCAGGTGGCGATCTGGGTCGCGGTGGCCGTGCTCGTCTCGGCCGTGGGCGAGGACCTGGTCCGGTCGATCGGCGGGCAGGTCCCGACGATCCCGCGACTGCCCGCCTCGGCGGCCTTCATCTATCTGGGGTTCTTCGCCGGGGGCTTCTTCCTCTACGCCTCGATCTACGCGGCGCTGGGTGCCATGGCGACCTCGGGGCAGGACGCGCAGAGTCTCCAGTTCGCCGCCATGCTCCCCCTCATGATCGCCTTCTTCATGGCGTTCGGGGTGATGAACGACCCCGAGGGCAAGCTCGCGGTGGTGGGCAGCCTGATCCCGTTGACCTCGCTGATCGTCGTCCCGCTCCGCGCCATCCTGGGGGCGATCCCCTGGACCCAGACGCTCGCCTCCGCGGCGCTCCTCGCGGCGACCTGTTGGGCGACCTTGTGGATCGGCGGACGCGTGTACCGGGTGACGATCCTGGCGACGGGGCAGCGGCCGAGCCTCCGGCGCGTATGGCGCTGGGTGCGCACGTCCTGAGGCCCACTCCCCTTTCCAGCTGGTCCATGGCGGACCCCTATCGGGACGTGGGCGCCCGCGGGGTGATCGTCGTCGTCGTCAGCGTCTCGCCATCCTTCAGGTACTGGAGCGCGAGCGCGCGGCCAGGCCGCAGGCGACCCAGCGCCTGCCCTCCCTCCTCGCCGACGAATGAGTGGCCGTCGAGCACGAGCAGGACGTCGCCGGCCCGGATCCCGGCGCGATCGGCCGGCCCGCCCTCGATCACGCGCGCGACCCTGGGCGGATGCTGGCCCCGCCAGACGGGCTCGCCGTCGGCTCCCTTCCGCCAGCCGCAAAAGAAACCGCACGTGAGATCGAGGCCGAGCTCGAAGGGGGGCTCCACGCGGCCGGGGAAGTCGAAGCGGAAGTCGAGGGTGTCGAACTGGAAACCGAAGCCCTCGGAGCGACCGATGCGCTCCAAAGCCTCGGCCAAGTCATTCAAATTGAAGGTGAAGCTTTTCCTCTCCCGGCCCACCTGGCCCTCGCCGAGCGGCGGAGCCAGGCCGTCCCAGTCGAACGACTCCAGATGCTTTCTGGCGAGCTCGCCTATCGCCTTGTGCCTTACGGCCTCGGGGTCGAGAGCGAACACCCATCCCTGGACCCGGTCGCAGGAGGGGATCGCGGTCACCGTGACCTCGCGCTCGGTCCCGTCGCGCCGGATCCGCAGCCGTACCCGGTCCCCTGGCTCGACCCTCGCCAGCCGCCGGGCGGCCTCGCGGGTCGTGCTGAGCTTCCCGTCGACCGCCACGATCACGTCGCCCAGTTCGAGGATCCTTGCGGCCGGGGGCTCGACTGCGTGCACGCGCGGCTCGGTCGTAAACGTCGTGATCAGTCGTCCGTCCTCCCACGCGAAACCGCGCAGGCACACGCCCGACCCGCACCGGATCTCCTTGATACCCAGCTTTCCCATCGGTTCCCGGCCGCCGGGGCAGACCTCCGCCTCTTGGGCCCGCGCGCCGGGCGCGAGCAGCGCCAGCGCGAACGCGGCCGCTCCG
>DATKCO010000063.1:0-4847 GCA_035513155.1 Gemmatimonadota bacterium
AATGGGGGCGCTCACGTACCCGCCCCCGGTGCCGATTCCGCGGTTGCGAACGTTCTGCCCGGCCGCGAATCGTTGCCGGTGGTGACCAATGAGCGTCTGGATGAGGCCATCCGCCGGCTGCTCCCGACCCACATGCAGCTGATCATGGGAATCGGCACGGCAGAGGAGTTGGCGCTCGCGGAGATCAAAGCGACGGAGGCGATGAAACGGACGGTGGTTCAGGGGAGCGATGCGGACGTCCATCTCGAACCCCCGATGGTCGAGGCAAAATGTCCCTTCACCGCCCATATCCAGCTCCGGCCGCGGAACGCGACGGATGCGATCGTCTGGACGGAGGAAGCGTTCGGCCGACTGCGGCTCGTGCCCTTGATCGCCCGGCCACTGGCACGGAACACGGTCGAGCGGTTCGCGCGAGAGCACGATCTGTGGCGCGTGACGACGTTGGTGATGGACGAGAACAAGCAGGCCATGATCGAGGCCGACGAGTTCGACGTGGACACCATGCTGGTGATGTTCAAGGAGCTCCAAACCAAGCAGCTCAAGGCCGCTGCCGAGGGGGTCGACGGACTGACGCCCGAGATGCGGCGCTTCATCGACGAGGCCAAGGCGGCGGGCGTCTCCCGCTGCCCGATCCGCGACATCGAGAAGCAGATGGGGGAATGCCCCGTCGATTTCAAGGGCGCCACTCCCGAAGAGGCCAGGGCCGCGGTCGAGGCTCTGATACGGGAAGGCGACGCGGCCGAAGGGGGCGCCACGGAGGCGTGACGACGACCCCCGGCACGGGCGTGGCCACGAGTGCAGCGACTCCGCGGGACTGGGAGGCGGAGGCGGCATCACGCGTCGCCGGGCCCGATCCCGTACCCCACGTCGTGGCTTGGAATCTCACCCGGCGCTGCAATCTCCAGTGCGCTCACTGCTACATCGCGGCCGGATCGTGGCACGCCGCCGAGGGGGAGATGACGACCGCGGACTGCCTGCGCGTAGTGGATGAGATCCTCGCCACGAGCCCGGCCCCGATGCTGATCCTGAGCGGTGGCGAGCCACTCCTGCGGGACGACCTCGAGACGATCGCGAGCCGGGCGGCCGCGGGTGGGGCCACGGTGGTCGTGGGCACGAACGGGACGCGACTGACCCGCGATCGGATCCGGTCCCTCCTGGAAGCCGGTGTGCGCGGGGTGGCGATCTCGATCGACAGCCTCGACCCCGGGTATCACGACCGCTTCCGCCACGGGACGGGGTCGCTGCAGGAGACGCTGGCGGCCGTCGAGCGACTGCGTGAGGCCCGGCTCGATTTCGTCGTGCAGACGACGGTCACCCGCGGCAACCGGCGGGAGATCCCGCGGCTGGCGGCCTGGGCCGCCGACCGGGGGGCCGTGTCGTTCAACTGCTACTTCCTCGTCGCGACCGGGCGCGCGGAGGGGATGCGCGGGCTCGCACCGGAGGAGAACGACGAGGTCCTGCGCGAGCTCGTCCGGCTCGGTACCGAGTATCGCGGCCGCATGATGGTGCGCTCGAAGTGCCAGCCCCAGATCATGCGCCACGCGCACGCCGCCGATCCCGAGTCCGGGCTCCTCGACTACGCGACCCGCTGCCCCTGCGGGGTCCAGTACTGCCGCATCACGCCGGAGGGGAAGGTGACGCCCTGTCCGTACATGCCGGTCGAGGCGGGGGACCTGTCGAGCCGGAGCTTCGGGGAGATCTGGCGCGAGTCGCGGGTCTTCCGCGGGCTGCGAGGCGACGGCCTGGGAGGCCGCTGCGGCCGCTGCGAGTACCGTGCCGTATGCGGCGGCTGCCGTGCGCGCGCATACGCCGAGACCGGCGACTGGCTGGCGGAGGACCCCGCCTGCGCGTACCAGCCGAGCGGAGAGCGCCCGCTGGTCGAGCCGCGGGCGGTCTCCTACGGTTCGGCGCCCGCTCCGGCGCTCGCCTGGAGCGAAGACGCCGAGGAGAGGATGCGGCGCGTGCCCGGTTTCGTGCGCGCGGTCGTCACCGCCCGCGTGGAGCGGTACGCGACCGAGCGCGGCTACGAGCGCGTGACGTGCGCCGTCCTCGAGGAGGTCCGATCCACGATGCCGGTCGACTTCTCCAAGGTCCGGCCCTTCTTCCTCCGCGGCGGAGAGTCGTGAGAGCGTGACTGCACGGGAATCTTCCGCCTGCCGGCCTCGGATCGGTGTGGTCGCCCTCGCGACGGTCGCGCTCGTGCTCGCGGGTGTCGTTCCGGGCGCGGGGCAGGAAGTGGCCGCCGCCGCGCGGGAGTACGGCAACTTCCCCTGGATCGGGAGCCGCGCCGCGGTCTGGATCGCGGCCCAGGTCCACCTCATGTTCGCCGCCTTCGTCCTCGGCGTGCCGATGTTCGCGGTAGTCGCGGAAGGGATCGGCATCTTCGGCGGCGACGAGCGCTACGACCGGTTGTCGAAGGAATTCACCCGGCTGCTCCTCATCGCCTACAGCGCGACCGCGATGTGGGGCGCCGTCCTGGTCTTCTTCCTCACCACCCTGTACCCGCGTTTCTGGGCCCACTTGACCGAGATCTTCGAGGTCTCGATGTGGATCTACGTGGGGTTGTTCTTCATCGAGTCCTTCACCCTGTATCTCTACTACTACGGCTGGGACCGGTGGAAGACGGGCCGGGCCAAGATCGGCCACTGGGGTCTGGGCATCCTGCTCAACGTCTGGGGAACAGCGGTCCTGTTCATCGCCGACAGCTGGCTCACGTACATGATGAGCCCGCCGGCGGAGGTCACGCCGGATACCTCGCCGGCGATGGTGCAGTTCTGGAGCGCGTTCGCCAACGCGACCTGGATGCCGATCAACATCCATCGCCTGATCGCCAACGTGGTCTTCGGCGGAGCGGTGGTGGCCGCCTATGCCGGCTACCGGTTCCTGTCGGCGAAGAGCGACGAGGAGCGCGCTCACTATGACTGGATGGGCTACGTCGGCAACCTCATCGCCATCGGCGCCCTGATCGTGCTTCCCTTCGCGGGCTACTATCTGGGCCGCGAGATCTACGAGTACAACCAGCAGATGGGGATCACGATGATGGGCGGGTTCATGTCCTGGTTGTGGATCATCCAGGCGTTTCTCATCGGGGTCCTCTTCCTGGCCGGGAACTACTACCTGTGGGTCGGGATGGGACGCATTCCGGGCGCCGAGCGGTTCCTGCCCTACACGAAGTGGATGCTGCTGGTGCTGATCCTGGGCGTCATCGTGTGGTCGACCCCCCACACCATGATCGCCGATCGCGCCGAGCTGGAGGCGATGGGCGGCTCGCACCATCCGTTCCTGGGCGTCCTGGGCGTCATGAGCGCCAAGAACACGGCCGTGAATCTGATGATCCTGACGACGTTCCTCTCGTTCCTCCTGTATCGGAGGGCGAACCGGCGACCGGTGGTGGATTGGGCCCGGACCGGCACGATCGTCCAGGGAGGGCTGTTCGTCATCGCGGCCGTGGTGGTGCTGTTCTACGGGGTGTACGGGTACTTCGTCACGGCCATCGTGAGGATCGGCTTCAGCGTCTATCAGGTGCTCGCCGTCCTGGCCACGATCGTGGGCGTGATGGTCATCGACGTGCTCATGCTGCGGGGATCCGAGTCGCGTGGCGCAATCCGCTGGGGACAGATGCCGCCGCGGTCGCAGTACGCATTGTTCGTGCTCGTGGTGACGTTCACCTGGCTCATGGGGCTCATGGGGTTCGCCCGCAGCGGCATTCGGCAGCACTGGCACGTGTGGGAGGTCATGCGCGACACCAGCCAGTGGGCGGCCACGCCCGCGCTGGGATACGCGGCCCAGATGATCAGCGTGTGCGTGATCGTCTTCCTCGGCATGATCGCCTTCATCTTCTGGCTCGGCGGGCTGGTCGAGAAGCCGCAGTTCGTCCCGGCTCCCGACCCGGTCGGGCATCCCCCCGACGACACGCGGCTCGTGGCCGCGGCCACCGGAGGGCGCTGACATGTGGGCGACCAACCTCAAGATCCTCGGGATCGTGCTGGGCACGATCGGCCTCTACACGCTGCTGGCCAACGCGATCCCGCAGGTGGAGTCGGACGTGCCCCAGGAGCTCTCGTTCAGCGGTGAGGTCACGGTGGCGGAGATGGTCGAGGCGGGGGCCGAGCTCTACGAGGGAGCCGGTGGCTGCACGGCGTGTCACGGGCTCGGCACCCGGGCGCCCAACCTGGAGACCGGCGAGGCCGGCGAGGGGCCGATCGGCGCGCGCTGCGCCGATCGCGTCTCGGGGATGGACTGCAAGGCCTACCTCTATGCCTCGATGATCGATCCCAACGCCTACCTGGTCGAGGGATTCCAGCCGATCATGCCGGACATGCGGCGCACCCTGTCGGACGCCCAGATCTGGGCCGTGGTGGCGTATCTCCAGAACCTGGGCGGAGACGTCACGGTGACCGCGGAGGACCTGGCGACGCCCGCCGCCGAAGCGACCGATACCGGGGCGGCCGCCGCGCCCGCGGCCACCAATCCGGTCGAGATCATGGACCAGTACGGGTGCCTGGCGTGCCACCAGCTGGGAGACCAGGGCCAGTTGGTGGGGCCCCCGTTCGACGGGATGGGCGGTCGACTCGATCGCGAACAGATCCGCCGCGGGATCCTCGATCCCGCCGCGGAGATCACCCCCGGTTACGAGCAGTTCGAGGGGGTCATGCCGCCGAACTTCGGCGAGCGCCTGACGGCCGCCCAGCTCGAGGTCCTGGTCGAATACCTGGCGGAGCAGCGATGAGGGTCGTCTCGTGAGCCGCTTCCTGAGGCATCCGTTCTGGCAGTCGGCCCTGGTGCTCGTGGTCGCCTGGGTCGTGTTCGAGTTCGGCATCGCCTACATCCCTCCGCTGTTCGGCATC
>DATKCO010000064.1:0-17960 GCA_035513155.1 Gemmatimonadota bacterium
AACGAGATGTGCGGGGTGCCGGACTCGAGCACATGACCTTCTCCCGTCTCCGCCGGATGGCACCCCATCTCGGCCTCGCGAAGGTCGAAGATCAGCCAGCCGCCGCCGACGTCCGTGCCCTCGAGGCCGAGCGCGTCCCGCAGGAACGCCCGCAGGGCCTCGGGCTCGGACGTATAGAACATCGTGTGGACGCCGCGGATCATTCGCTCACCTCCTTCTCTTCGGGACTCTTCAGGAACAACCGGACCGCAGCGATCGCGAACCAGATCCCCAGCACGGTGAACAGGGGATCGAAGACCTTGTCGACCACCGTGAACGGGCCGCCAAGCGCGATCCCGAACAGGACGATGGCGCCCAGCGCGTCGAGGCCCGCCATCGTCCACCGCTCCGCCAGGCCGGTCTCTCCGCGCTCCATCTCCCAGAGCAGGAGGACCGCGGTGGGGATCAACCAGAGGTCGATCCAGGGAAGGTAGACGTGGTAGACCGGATGGAGCAGCGAATAGCGCCACAGCGTCCCGTCCTCGAGCGCGAGATAGGGGAACAGCCCGGGCGCGAAATGGAGGCCGAAGAGGACGTAGACCACGATCGCGATCCGCAGGGCGAGGCGGGGCCGCGACTCCGCGCGCCGGGCGGGCACCGGCTGGAGCTCGCGCGGATCCCAGCGCTGCGGGAACGGACCGCTCGGACCCATGAACCACCGCTGCACGGCGGCGAACACGAGGGCGACGACTCCCACGTGGGCGATCGCCTGGTAGAGGACGTCGACCCAGCTGGTGGCCCCGAGGAAGACGAAGCGGAAGGGCAGGAGGAAGATGTCGGTCCGGAAGCCCGTCACCCACAGCGCGGTGAAGGCGAGATGGACGATCAGCACGCCGGCCACGCATTTCCAGAAGAACGGCAGGACGCGCGGCCCCACCAGCACGGTCTGCTCGGGAGCGAGCTGGTAGGCGAGATCCGCCGGATCTCCCATCTCGGCCAGTCGCTCGAGGGCGACCCGCTCCGGCTCGCGATCGCTGGCCTCGAGACGAGACTCCACCTCCGCCGTCAACCGGCTCCGGAGATCGTCGGCGGCCTCCACCCGCCGATCGCGCGGGATCCGGCGCACGACCTCGTGGACGTACCGCTCGATCCACTCCCTCCAGTCGATGATCATGACACACCTCGATCGAGTGCCGAACCCGGGAGTCGAGGACCGCGGCGCCGCGGCGCCTCTGGCGTGGGTGATCGCTCCAAGCTAGCTATGAGTCGCCTCCGGACCACAATCGCATTCGAACGGGGTCGAGATCGCGTGATCGCCGTCGAGGATCTACGCAAGGAGTATGACGGGATCGTCGCGGTGGACGACGTGTCGTTCACCGCCCACCCGGGGGAGATCTTCGGCCTGCTGGGTCCCAACGGCGCCGGCAAGTCGACGACGATCGGCTGCATCTCCGGCCTCCTGGTTCCGACCGCCGGTCGGGTGCGCGTGCAGGGCCACGATGTCGCGCGCGAGCCGCGGGCGGCGAAGTCGGGCATGGGCATCGTGCCCCAGGAAGTCGCGCTCTACGAGGACCTGCTGGCGGAGGAGAACCTGCGCGCGGTCGCGACCCGGACGTTCCGCTACGCCTGATGACTCGCATGATCATGCGATACCGGGGGTTCCCGACCTCCGGTAGTGTCCATCGGAGAGGCCGCGGATGACGACGGGGGCGGATCCATCGTGCCGGCCGTGGATCCACCGGTGGCTGGGCACCGAAAATACGCACGCAGGAGGCTTCCATGAGACATCGCGTCGGTCTCTTCATGGTCGTGGCCGGGCTCGCCGCATTCGGCTGTGGACGCTCGCCCGCCGGGGTCGACCCCGCGGACTCGGGAGCTCTCGGGCTCGCCGCGGACCCGGATCTCCCCTGGCTCGAGTTGACCTCTCTCCGCTTCCGCGGGATCGACGAGAGCGGCCAGACCGCGTACGAGCTGACGTTGGAGGGGATCGCCGCGCGGTACTGGCCCCATCCGGACTTCGTCCCGGGCCCGAACTGGGAGCCCCGGACACAGTGGCTCCAGTTCATCCATGTTCCCGGGAACGCGTCTGAAGGTGATCCGAACGTGATCGACGGCGGGGGCCGCATCCAGCAGACGCCCAACGGGCCTTTCGGGCTGGGAAAGATCGAGGTCCGGGTCAGTGGGGTCTATACGACCCCGAACGGGACCGAACGGATCACCGGCACGCTGATCTTCGATCTCGCGGAGGGTCTCATGGTCCCGATCAAGGGCGAGTCCTTCTTCGAGCCGTGTGGCATACTCTGCGTCGATTTCGGCCTCCAGGCCCTGTTCGCCCCGGACCCGATCTTCAACCTGCCACCGGACATCGGCCTGTTCGGCGAGGTGATTGGCCGGCTGAGCCGTCCTCTGGCCGCCATCAGCGCGGGTGGATCCCATACCTGCGGGCTGTTCGAGACCGGCACCGCCTACTGCTGGGGCGAGAACGACTTCGGCCAGCTGGGCGACGGCTCGACGAACGACAGCCCCCGTCCCGCCCCCGTGGCCGGCGGCCTTTCCTTCGAGCGGATCAGCGCCGGCGGGACCCACACCTGCGGCCTGACGGCCGCCGGACAGGCCTACTGCTGGGGTTTCAACAATTTCGGCCAGCTGGGCGACGGCACGAACACCCAACGGGATCACCCCGTCATGGTCGGCGGGGGGCATCTCTTCACGGCGATCGACGCGGGGTGGGATCATACCTGCGGCCTGACGGCCGCCGGAGATGCCTACTGCTGGGGTGGAAACGAATTCGGGCCTCTGGGCGACGGCACGAACGACGACAGGAACACCCCGGTCTCGGTCGTGTTCGGGCTCACGTTCAGGGCCATCGCCGCCGGGGCCTACCACACCTGCGCGCTGGATTCGACGGGGGAGGCGTACTGCTGGGGCAGGAATCAGTTCGGACAGCTGGGGTTCGGTCCCGGTTGGGACGCAGAAGTCCACCACACCGGGCCTGGTAGAGTCGTGGGCGGACGGACCTTCACGAAGATCGCCGCCGGGGGCGACCACACCTGCGCCGTAACGACGGGACGCGACGCCTACTGCTGGGGCCTGGGCGATCTCGGGCAGCTGGGCAACGGGTTCACCGCGGATCAGGGGACACCTACCCTGGTCGTGGGTGGCCACACGTTTACGGACATCAGCGCGGGAACCGATCACACGTGTGCTGCGGCTTCCGCAGGTCCCTATTGCTGGGGGAACAACTTCTTCGGCCAGCTCGGCGAGGGTTCGAACGTCAACCGAAGCACGCCGGTCATCGTCGGCGGCGGACACGACCTGACGATCCTCAGCGCCGGCGGGCAGCACAGCTGTGGGTTGACGACCGGCGGTAGGCCCTACTGCTGGGGTCGGAACATGGAAGGCCAGTTGGGCGACGGCACCCATACCGACAGCGACGTGCCCGTTTGGGTGGTGTTCTTCTGAACGGGATCCGTGATCTCCGCGCTCAGATCCCGACCGAGCCGCCGCCGGTCGTCAGGATCACGAGGTTGCAGAGGAGATAGAGGACCTCGTAGTACCAGCCCTGGGAGTCGTCGCCCCAGAAGCCGGACTTCCACACGAACGCCTTCTGGAAGATCGCGCCGAGCATGACGGCGGCGAGCGCGGCCGCGGCGGGCTGGACCCAGAGGCCCGTGACGAGCAGGATCGCCCCGGCCAGCTCGACCGCGCCCAGCGCGGCGGTCGCCGCCGGCGGCATCCCGATGCTCTCACCCCGCTCGCGCGGCTTCCGCAGGTGGGCCCACCCGCTCCAGCCGAACAGGATCGCGATCCAGACGCGCAGCAGGAAGAGCGCGAGGTCGGCGAAGTCGAGGAGCGCGGGGAAGAGCGGGGCAACGGTCACCGCGACAGCATATTCCACCACGCGGGGGCTTTACAAACCGGGAGGGTAACCGCGATCATCGAACCGATGCCGAGAAGCTTGTTCTACCCGATGGCAGGCTTCGTCCTGATCGCGATCGCCGCCGCCTGCAGCACCGGCGATCCCGACACCAACCCCGCGGACGCGGGCCGGATCCAGCGCACCACCGCGAAGGTGGATAGCGCGCTGAACACGGCCCGCGATCACATCCGGACGATCGATACGCTCGGCCGCGGCGCGGAGTAGCGCCGCGGCGGGCGCGCCCGCGGGCGACGCGCTGGCCCCGTCGGTCTCAGAGGACGATCCGGCGGCGGGACCAGGGAGGCGGCTCGGTGGCGATCCAGGCTCCCGCAACCGCCGCCCCGCCACCGAGGAGCAGCGTGAACGCCGCCCACAGGCCGGCCTCCATCGCGCCCTCCGCACGGGACGCCAGGCGCCGGGCCGCGGCGGACCGGATCTCCTCCATCTCCTCGTTCTCGGGATCGGGTGCCGGCTCCACGGGCTGGAGCTCGGCTTCGCGCAGGACGCCGTAGACGCTGTCGGTGGCCACGGCGAGCGGCCCGCCCAGGACGGTGCTGGCCGCGGTGGTGAGGATGTAGAACGAGGCCACGGTCACGACCGCCCAGACGAGGACGCCGAGAAAGGCGCCGCGGGAGGCGAAGGGCCCGCCGGCGAAGCGCCCCGCCGTCCAGCCTCCGAGGAATAGGGAGATCACGGCCGACACCGTCCACCAGACACCCATCGCGCCGGTGATCGCGCCGGACCGGGCCTCCCCGCCCGAGACGACATCGACCGCCCCGAGCCCCAGCCCCAGCGCCAGGATCGCGAGGAGGAGGTGCGCGGCGAGCGCGACGAGGCTCCCCGCCAGGATCGCGCTCCAGGCGACGCCCTCGCTATAGACCGCCACCTCTCGATTCATCACCCGTACTTCGTCCATCCCGTCCTCCCTGGATCGAGTCCACCCCTTGCCATGACACCGTCCTTTCTACACCCCGATCCGGGTCGGCCGTTCCGGAGGCGGGGGAGGAGCGCTCGCCTAGGCGATCGCGTCGCCGAAGGCGAGCGCCCCGGGAAGCAGCCGCCGGTAGAGCGCGGCTGCCACCCGCCGCGCCTCCGATCCCGGCCAGTCGGGCGGGAGCAGGGCGGGGGGGAGTTCGGGGTCCGGCCACGCCGCCCGAAGGTAGCGGAGGACGACGGCGAACCGGACGGCGAACGCCGTGGCGGGGTCAGGGACGTCCGTCACCAGCAGCGGCCCGAAGTCGTGCAGGAACGCGCGGTAGCGGCGCGCGACGGTGGGGAGGTCCCAGAGATCTTGGGTGAACCGGCTACCATCCCCGGGCGCGAACCGGTCGGCGCGGAACACCTCGATCCGCCCGCCGAAGCCCTGCTCATCGGCCGCGGTCCGGATCCGTCCGCCGCGGTCGCGCGGATGGATCGCGATGCCGGGAGCGAGCGGGGCGAACCCCTCGGCGTCCAGTGCCGCCTTGAGCCGCAGGCGGTCCGGCCGATCCTCGCTCTCGAAGGCATAGACGACGAGCGTCCAGCGCCCGTCCCAGCCGGGCTCCGGGGGATTCAGGATCTTATCCGCTCCGATCTCCATCTCCGCCCGTGCGAGCGGCGTCAGGCGGTAGAGCTTGGCGCGACCGCGCCGGCGCGCTTCCAGCTCGCCGTCCCGCTCCATCCGCCACAGGGTTTGGCGTACGGAGCTGGACCTCACGCCGATCGCGCCGAGGGCCGCCACGAGCCACGGGCCCGACAGCTCCCCGCCCTGGCGGGATCCGTAGAAGCTCATGCACGAGTAAACGAACTCACTCGTCCGCGCCGCGGAGAGGGCCGCGCGGGCGGGGCGCGGGAGGTCCGCGAAACGGAGGGCGCGCGGCGCCGCGGCGCGCCCGCGACGCGGTGCTGTGGGACTGGATGACACTTGACAAATAACGTATCATGAGCAGAGTGTTGTCAAGTATCCATCCACTCCGCGAGGGAGCGAAACCCGATGCCCGCCCTGCTTCTCGCCGTCGTCTTGACCGCCCTGCCTCGCTTCGCTCCTCCCGAGAACAGCCTCATCATCATGCACGCCACCGTGGTCCCGATGGAGACCGACGACGTCTTTCCTGGTTTCACCGTCGTCGTCCGCAACGGGCGGATCGCCTGGATGGGTCCCGACGAGGAGACGGAGATCCCCGCAGGCGCCGAGGTGATCGACGGCCGCGGGGCGTTCCTCCTCCCCGGGCTCGCGGACATGCATGTCCACGCGTCGGCCGAGGACTTCCCTGGGTTCCTCGCCGCCGGGGTGACGACGATCCGCGAGATGAACGGCACGCCGGACCACCTCGCGTGGCGCGAGGAGATCGCCGCCGGCGAGCGGCTCGGGCCGCGACTCGTCGTCACCGGCCCCTTGATCGCGGGCGAGGAGCAGCGCTGGCGCCACGCGCTCGCGCGCACGCCGGCCGAGGCCGAGGCGCTCGTGCGCGAACACGCCCGTCTCGGCTACGACGCGGTCAAGGTGTACGACGGGTTGTCGGCGGAGGTCTATGCGGCCCTCGCGGCGACCGCGAACGAGATGGGGATCCCGTTCGTCGGCCACGTCCCCGCGTCGGTCGGGCTGGACGGCGTCCTCGACGGGGGGCAGGCCGGGATCGAGCACGCGAACCAGGTCGCCGGCCATCCGCCGGACCCGGCGTCGTTCGAGGGGATCGCGCGCCGGATCTCGGTGGTTGGGGCGTGGGTCACGCCGACCCTGGCCTCGCTCGAGGCACTGGCGCTGGCGGGGAGCCCCGCCTACGCGGAGCGGTTGGAGCAGGAGGACGTGGCGCTCGTCGATGCGGGGCTCGTCGCGTGGTGGCGGTCGCTCGCGGAGCCCGTCGAAGCCGAGCGGACGGAGCGTCGGCTCGAGGGTCTCGAGCGGATGCGGGAGCTCACTCGGGCATTGGCCGAGGCAGGCGTCCCGCTCCTCGCCGGCACCGACACGCCGAACCCCCTCATGATCCCCGGCTCCTCGCTCCACGACGAGATCCGGAACCTGGTCGCGGCGGGGCTGTCGCCCTACGAGGCGATCCGGACCGCGACCGCGGCGCCGGCGCGCTTCCTCGGCGAGGAACGGAAGTGGGGGACGATCACCGAAGGCGCGCGTGCCGACCTCCTCCTCGTGCGCGCGGATCCGCTTCAGGACGTCGGCGCGCTCGCCGATCCGGTCGGCATCGTCGTGGCGGGTCGGTGGCTTCCGGCGGACCGGCTCGCGCGGCTCGTCGAGGAGGCGCGCTGACGCCCGCGCCGCGATGCGGGGCGAGGGCTCCGCGCCGGCGGCCGGTCAGGGCACGAAGCGCCACTGGCTCGGGATCTGAGGCGTCGCGGCCGCGTGGCCGTCCGAAGCCCGCTATGCCTCGCCGCGCGGGACGTCGTCCGTCACCGCGAGGATCGCGCTGGCGAGCGGCTCGCCGACCCGCACCTCGCGTCCCGGCACGACCCGCGGGTCGAGCATCACGCGGCCGGCCTCGAAGAGGACGACGACGCTGGAGCCCAGGTGGAACGCCATCAGCTCGTCACCGGCGCCGACCTCGATCGGGGGGTCGTAGCGGCGGGACTCCACCGACAGGCCGCGCCGGTTCGTCTCGCGCCGCCGATTCGTGACTCCCCCGCGGGGGCCGTTCCACCCGGGATCGAAGACCGATTCGATCCGGCCGACGTTGGTCGCGCCCACGGCGACCACCGCGACTCGGCCGGGGGCACCGTTCAGATCGCAGACGAGGCGCTCGTTCCGGACGAACAGATCCCGCACCGAAGCGACCGCCGGAGGATTGACGGGCAACAGGGTTCCCGGAACGTGCCGGGCGCCGATCACCCGCCCCCGGCAGGGGGCGTGGATCCGGTGGTAGTGCCGCGGCGAGAGGTAGAGGGTGACGAACGGTCCGCCGTCCAGGTGCTCGGCGAGCCGCTCGTCCGCCAGGAGCTCCGCGGCCGTGTAGTCGAGCCCCTTCGCCTGGACGAGCCGTCCCCCCGCGATCTCGCCGACCTGCCCCACGATCCCGTCCACGGGGGAGCCCGCGCCCGATGGATCGGCGCGCCAGGGCCGGCACCCCGGCTGCAGCCGGCGCACGAAGAAGGCGTCCAGGGTCGGGTACTCCTCGAGCGATCGCTCGGCCTCGCCGACGTCCGCCCCCGTCGCCCTGGCGAACGCCGTCAGCACCGGCCGTCGAAGGGGTCGGGGAACCGGGACGTCGGCCAGCCGGCCGGCGAGACGCGACAGCGCCCCGTGCGGCAGGCGCTCGAGCGCGGCGATCGTCGCGCGCCAGGCGGCGGCTCGTGTCAGGAGTGGTCTATCCCCGCGGAGCGATGCCGAGCCCGGCGAGACGCTGGCGGACGGCGGCCACGCGGGGCCCGAACTCCGCGTCGGACTCCGCCCACGCCTCGAGCAGGAGCTCGTAGGCGCGCCGCGCGTCGTCCCGACGGCCGGCTTCCTCGTAGGCGCGGGCCAGGGGGTAGAGTGCGGTGGTGCCGAATTGCGCACGCACAGATTCCAGGTACCGGATCGCCTCCTGCGGACGGCCCAGCTCGGTCGCGACCCCCCCCAGCCACCAGCGAAGCCACGCGTTCTCCCGGCCCCAGGCCAACCGCTCCTGGGCACTCGCCATGCGGGTCCATGCGCGTTCAGGATCCCCCCGCCGCCAGGTCGCGTATCCTTCGAGGGCGTCGACGACGGCCGTGAGGTTCCCCGCAGCGAGGGAATCGCCCTCCGTCCTCCGCACGGCGGCCGTGTCCCGGAAGACTCGCACGGCGCGGCGGAAGTCCTCCGCGCGCCCGGCGTCGGCGGCGGCCGCGGCGATCAGGAAGGTGGAGTAGTCGGCCCCTGGCTCGGCGGGGAGCGCCAAAAGCTCACTCGATCGGCCCGCAGGGACGGGGACGCTCGCCACCCTGGCGACGTAGGCCATCGCCACGCGTTGGTCGGGCGTCAGATGGCGCTCGTCGAGGAGCTCGGCACAGGCGCGGACCTTTCCTCGGTCGAGCTGGTTGAAGAAGAGCTGGAGGCTCGCTATGCCACGCTCCTCATCGTCGATGTCGCGGTCGAGGAGGACATGGATGGCCGCTTCCTGCGCGTCGAGGTGGCGCGGATGGCCGAGCAGGCCGATCACCTTGCAGCGGAAGCAGCTGACCTTCAGGGTGTCGAGTGCCTGGAACGCCGCCGCGCGGACCTGCGACGAGCCGAACGCGAGAGCGAAGTCGATGCCGAAGGCGACGGCGTCCTCGGATCCGGCGGCGTGCTCCTGGAACCGCGCGATGAGATCGGCGGCGCCCGCACTGTCCGGGTCGTCCCAGAACGCGCGGTGGACGAGGTGCAGGTAGGCGGGGGTGAACCGTGGATCGAGCTCGATCGCGCGGGAGAAGGCGCGCTCGGACTCCGTTCCGTCGATCAGATGTCTGCCGCCCTCGTGATACAGGACCTCACCCAGGAGGTACCAGGCCTCGACGTCGTCGGGGTACCGCTTGACCAGGTCGCGCGCGAACTCGATGGTCCTGGGGGACCCTTGGTGCCAGAGGTCTTCGCCCTCGACCAGCAGTCGCTCGCGCTCCGGAAGTCGATCGGCATAGCGGCGGGCAAGCTCCGCCTCCTGCGCGGGCAGACCGCTGAACTGGGTTTCCGACCACCAGCTGTACGTCTGGCTGAGGCGGAGATGGGCGAGCGCGAACGCGCTGTCGGCCGCGATCGCCGACTTGTAGGCCGCCGCGGCATTTCCCCAGTCCGACCGACGGAAGTGCCCCTCCCCTTCGAGGTAATCCTTGAGGGCCGGTATCGAGGAGGTCGTGACCCGGCTCAGATTCAGCGACGGAATGCTTCCGCCGCCGTCGGCCAGGAGGGCCGTGATGAGATCGATCGAAAGTCGGTCGAGCAGCACGAACAGGCTGTCCGGCGAGCCCTCTGCCTGGGCGCGACCGACGGGCTCGCCGCGCTCGATGTCGTAGAGGTCGGCGGTGAGCCGCATCCCGTCGCCGATGGTGATGATGTCGCCCGCCACCGCGTAGCGGGCGCCGGTCTTCCGCGCGACGGCAAGCAGGGTGGCCAGGTCCGCGCGGCTTCCCTCGGGCACCGCCTCCGACCAGCGGGCGAGGACCGTGCGGTTGTCGATGGCGCGGAAGCCAGCCGCGCCGTCCAGGTTCGTCCCGAGCAGATCGACCATCCCCTCGCGCCACTGATCGAGCCCGGGATCGTTTACCGTGAACGGCAGCACGGCAATCCCCGGGGCCGCGCTCTCGGCGAGCACGGGACCTGGGGAGAGCTTCTGCATCCCCCAGCGGCCGCCGACGAAGAGCGTGACGACCAGACCCACGATCGCCAGTATCCCGACGGCTAGCACTCCGGCCTGCCGGTACGTCATCTCGGGGACCCAGCGGCCGGTGCGGAATCCCGGACCCGGCGGAAGCTCGGAGAGCGCAAACAGCCGCCACGTTCCCGGTACCCCCTTGAGCTCGCGCTCACCCCTGTCTTCGAACTTGAACCCGGCGCCGACGAGGAGCTCGCGCACGGTGCTCGACACCAGGATCTCCCCCGGAGCGGCGGCGGCGGCCACGCGGGCCCCGATATGAACGCCGAGGCCGCCGAGGTCCCGTCCCTTCCCGTCGACCTCGCCGGCGTGGACGCCGCTCCTGATCTCGATCCCCAGGTCCTCCATCGACTCGCGGATTGCGGCGGCGCAGCGGATCGCGCTCGCGGGACGGTCGAACACCGCGATGAACCCGTCCCCCGCTGTGTTGGCCTCGCGGCCCCCGAAGCGCCTCAACGCCCGGCGGACCCGGGCGTGATGCTCCTCGAGGAGCTTGCGCCACTCCCGGTCCCCCAGCTCGGCCGCGCGCCGGGTGGAGCCGACGATGTCGGTGAACAGGATCGCGGTGAGGGATCGCCGGGGAGTCATCGCGGGCGTATCCCCAAGGAGACGCAGAGGCCGTCTCCGCGACGACATCGATGTCGTTTAAGTGGGTGTGGTACATGTAGGTTCCCGCCCGCGGCGACGATCAGCGCGACGGAACGGGCTGGCGTCTTCAAACGGACTCCTTGTGATGAATGACGAACATCAGAGTAGCCGGCTTCCTGGCAAAGCGGCAAGGGAGCCGGCGCGGGGCCTCAGGCCCGCGCCGACATCCAGCGCCCCCGCTTGAACGCCCGGCCGGCGAGGAGCGGCACCATCGAGTACGCGACCGCGATGGCCGTGAACACGCCGGCGGGCCCCATGCCCGTGCGTGACAGGAACCACGCCGCGGGAAGCTCCAGCGCCCAGAAGCACGCAATATTGATCCAGGTCGGCGTGCGGGTGTCGCCCGCCCCGTTGAACGACTGCTCGAGCACCATGCCCCAGCCGTAGAACGGGAACCCGAGCGCGACGATCCGGAGCCCCGTGACCGCCCAGTGGGTGGTGATGGGCTCGCTCGTGAACAGCGACACGATCTGCGGCGCGAAGGCGATGAACGCGAGGCCGACCGCCCCCAGGGCGATCGCGCTCCACCGGCTGGCCAGCCGCACCGACTCGATCGCGCGCTCAGGTCTCCCGGCGCCGAGGCCCTGCCCGACCATCGTGGCGGCGGCGTTCGACAGGCCCCAGGAGGGGAGGAGCGCGAAGATGATGATCCGGATCGCGATCGTATAGCCGGCCACGACCTCGGTCCCGAAGCTCGCCAGGATGCGGATCAGCGCGATCCAGCTCGCCATGCCGACGAAGACCTGAAACGTGCCGGTGCCGCTGAGCCCCACGAGCCGCGCGAGGAGGGCGCCGTCCAGGCGCAGGTGCCGCCGCGCAACCCGCACGCGGGCGCCCGGCCGCAGCAGCGTCGCCAGCTGGACGACGACCGCGGTCCCGCGCCCGATCGTCGTCGCAACCGCCGCCCCGGTGAGCCCCATCTCGGGGAACGGGCCCCAGCCGAAGATGAGGAGCGGGTCGAGAACGATGTTGATCCCGTTGGCGAGCCACAGGAGCCGCATGGCGATCGCCGCGTCCCCCGCTCCGCGGAAGACCGCGTTGAGGAGGAAGAGCAGCATGATCGTCGCGTTGCCGCCCAGGAGGACGCGCGCGTACCCCGACCCGGCCGCCACGACCTCCGGCTCGCCCCCCAGGAGCCTCAGGAGATCGGGCGCGTACACGACTCCGAGCACGCCGATGACGGTCGACAGGCCGAGGCCGAGCGCGATCGCCTGGACGGCCGCGCGCGCGGCTCCCTCCGGGTCGCCGGAGCCGATCCGGCGCGCGACCATGGCCGTCACGCCGATCGAGAGGCCGATCGCGATCGTGTAGACGAGCGTGACCAGCGACTCGGTCAGCCCGACCGAGGTGATCGCCACCGAGCCCAGGCGCGAGACCCAGAACACGTCGGTCAGCGCGAACACCGACTCGAGCGCGGTCTCGAGCACCATGGGGACCGCCAGCAGGGCGAGCGCCCGGCCGACCGGTCCCCGCGTGTAGTCCTGGGACGACCCTCGCAGGGCCTCGCGCAGGAGAGCCAGGACGCCGCCGGGCGCGGCGGGCACCGGTTCGGGGGCGACGTTCTCTTCGGGATGCGGCATGACGACCTCGTGAACGCTGAGCTTCGACGACGACGATCGCGCGCGCGTTCACGGAGGCGAAGCGCCGGAGCGCTTCATCCGCGGGCTATGCGACGGGAACCCTCTCGGAGAGGATCCTGGGCGGTGCTGTCAGACGGGGATGGTGCCGGCCGTGAGCGCCCGCGCGCGGACTTAGGCGAAGACCCGATCCAGGACCGGATCGGTTCGCCGGATGTTCATGCGCGTGGGGATGATTCTCACGTCGACCTCTCACGATATGGTCCGCGGAGCGAAGAACCGAGTATAGTCGAGGATTCGGTGGGTGGTCAATCCCGGGTTCCGGACCCCGCGTCGGGGGGCCGATGTCATCCCGCGAGGAGGAACGATGAGCGATCGCACGATCACCGCCCACGAGGCGGGCATCGTGGATCTGGGCGATGGACTCACGGTCCACCGCCTGGGGTTCGGCGCCATGCGGATCACCGGGGACGAGGTCTGGGGTCCGCCCGACGACCGTCGCAACGCGATCCGCGTCCTGCGCCGCGCGGTCCAGCTGGGCGTCGACTTCATCGATACCGCCGACTCCTACGGGCCGGATGTCTCGGAGGAGCTGATCGCCGAGGCGCTCCACCCCTATCCCAAGGAGCTCGTCGTGGCGACCAAGGGAGGGCTGCTGCGGCCCGGCCCGGGGGAATGGGAGCCGGATTGCCGGCCCGCTCATCTCAAGGAAGCGTGCGAGGGGAGCCTGCGGCGGCTGCGGGTGGAGCGGATCGACCTCTACCAGCTCCACACCGTCGACCCGGAGGTCCCGTACGAGGAGTCGATCGGCGCGCTCGAAGAGCTCCGGGAAGAGGGGAAGATCCGGCGCATCGGGGTCTCGAACGTGGGTCTCGACGAGCTCGAGACCGCCCGCGGCATCGTCGACGTCGCCAGCGTCCAGAACCGGTTCAACCTGAGCGACCGGACGTCGGAGACCGTCCTCGACCGATGCACGGAGCTCGGGATCGCGTTCATCCCCTGGTTCCCGCTCGCCACCGGGAAGCTGGCTCGGAGCGTCCCGATCCGGCACGAGGCGAAGCCGGCGCAGGTCGCGCTGGCGTGGCTGCTCGCCCGCTCACCGGTCATGCTGCCGATCCCCGGGACTTCGAACGTCGAGCACCTCGAGGAGAACGTCGCGGCGGCGGGGCTCGAGTTGTCGGAGCAAGAGGTCGAGCGGCTGGACCGGGAGCTGCCGGCGTGAGGACCGCGGCCGTCGCGGCCGCGCGCTCACCCGTGACTGCCGTGCCGGCCTCTCGATGTCGTCGCGGGAACGACCGGCCGCGCCTGGCGGCGCTGGGGATCGCCGCGCTGCTCGCGGTGGCGGCACCCGGGTGCGCCGCGCTAGAGTCGCTCGGGATCCTCCCCCTCCGGTTCGAATCGGCCGACGATCGGGGCACGGAGCTGCGGGTCCTCGGCCCTTCGGCGGGACGCCCGCTCGGCGGCGCGGCGCTCCGTCTCTGGGCGCACGTCGGGAATCCCAACGGGTTCGGGCTCCGGCTGACGGAAGTCGCCGGCGACCTGTCGATCGCCGACGCGGGCTCGATCGGCGTGGAGTTCCCTCTAGGTCTCCCGCTCATCGCCTATCAGGACACGATCATCCCGCTCGACGTTTCGATCGGCTTCGACGATCTGCCGGCTCTCGGTCGGATCGCCCGCGCGGCGATCGCCGGCGAGCGGCTCGACTATCGCCTCGACGGCACGTTCGCGGTCGAGGCGGGCCGCTACGGCGAGCCCCGGTTCGGGCCGCTGACGCTGCTCCAGGGGGAGCTCCGCGTTCGGTGAAGTCGCGCGAGGGGCGCGGAGCGGCGAGGTCGGGTCCGGCGGGAGCTCCCCGGCCCTTCTCCCAGGCGCCCGGGCTTCTGGCGCTCGCCCTCGTGCTCCTCCCGGCCACGGCCTCCGGCCAGCCACAAACGGAAGAGCTCCTCACCCGGGCCGAGGCCACCGATTTCGTCGAGACTTCGTCATACGACGACATCCTGACGTTCCTGGCCGCCGTCGAATCGGCGAGCCCCGATCTGCACCTGGGCGGGTTCGGGTACTCCTACGAGGGCCGGCGGTTGCCGCTGGTGGTGTGGGGCGCGCCGAACGCGACCGCGGAGGCTGTCCGAGCCACGGACAAGGTCCGCGTCCTCGTGATGGCGAACATCCACGCCGGCGAGGTGGAAGGGAAGGAGGCCTCGCTCCAGATCCTGCGCGAGATCTCCCGCGGCGCTCACGCCGCCTGGCGCGACTCCCTGGTCCTCCTCGTGGCGCCGATCTACAACGCCGATGGGAACGAGCGGGTGCGGCTCGACAACCGCCCGTTCCAGCTGGGGCCGATCGGGGGGATGGGACAGCGCCCGAACGCCCAGGAGCTGGACCTCAACCGCGATTACATGAAGCTGGAGTCTCCCGAGGCGCGATCGCTCGTCAAGCTGTTCACCGAGTTCGACCCCCATGTGGTGATCGACCTCCATGCCACGAACGGCACCCACCACGGTTACCATCTGACCTACTCTCCGCCGCTCCATCCGGGCACGGACCCGGCGATCGTCGAGCTCGCGCGCGGCCGCTGGCTGCCGGCGGCGACCGCCGATCTGGCGCCCGACTGGTCGACCTGGCACTACGGGAACCTGCCGCGCGAGGGCATGGGGGCGGAGTGGGGCTGGTACACGTTCAGCGCCCAGCCGCGGTTCGGGAGCAACTACGCCGGTCTCCGCAACCGGTTCGGCCTGCTGTCGGAGGCGTACGCCTATCTGCCCTTCGAGGACCGGATCGAGGTCACGCGGCGGTTCGTCGAAACGCTGCTGGACTACGCCGCCGCGCACGCCGGGGAGATCCGTCAGCGGGCCCGCGAGGCGGACGCGCGCGATCTGACGGGGATCGAGCTCCCGGTACGCGCCGAGTATGACTGCGGCCCCGAGGTCGAGATCCTGCTGGGCGAGGTCGAGGCCCTGCGCCATCCCTACACCGGCGAGACAATGCTGCGCCGACTCCCGGCGCAGCGGCCCGTGAGGATGGCCGACTGCACGGCGTTCCGTGGGACCGAGACCTCGCGGGTGCCGGCGGTGTGGCTCGTCCCGCCGGGGCTGGAGGCCGCGATCGAGCTTCTGACCGCCCACGGGGTCCGCTGGCGCGCGCTGCCCGAGCCGATGACGATCCAGGGAGAGGCGTTCGCGATCACGAGGACGAGCCAGGCGGAACGGGAGTTCCAGGGCCATCGGGAGCGGACGCTGGAGGGGCGCTGGGAGCAGACGACGGCGACGCTTCCCGCCGGAACGGTCGTGGTGCCGTCCGCGCAGCCGCTCGGTCGGCTCGCCTTCTACCTGCTGGATCCTCGCGGCGACGACGGGCTGGTCGCGTGGAACGTCCTCGACGAGGCGCTGGAGGGCGCCTCCTATCCGATCCTGCGAGCCGCGGCGCCGCCGGCCGGGTTCCAGGCATCCGCCGGATCGCGTTGATGGTACCTTCGGTCTCCCGCCGACCCGGCGTTCGCGGTCGGCATCCCCTGCCCCCTCGCACCCCTCCTCCTGCTAGCCGCCCTGGCCACGCCGGGCTTCGCCCAGGCGCCGGCGGGAGCCGTCACGCGAGCGCCGGCCGAGATCGAGTGGACGGAGATCGTTCCCGGCGTCTCGTTCGGCGCGCTGTACGGCGACTGGTCGGCGGAAGCCGACGGCAAGCTCGTCCGGTTTGCCCCGGGCATCGCGTCACCGGTCCACACCCATACCCACGCCTATCACGGGGTGGTCGTCTCCGGCACGGTGTCGAACCCCTACCCCGGCGAGGAGTCAGCGCCCGAGATGGGACCGGGGGAGTACTGGTTCGTCCCCGCCGGCTCGGCACATGTCACGAGCCGTGTCTCCGCCGAGCCATGCCTGTTCTACACGAATAGCGACGCGGCGTGGGACATCGAGATCGTGGAAGGTCCCTAGGGCCAGGGCTCAGGGCACGCCCCGCAGGGTGAGCGCGTAGATCGACTGCCAGGTCCCGGCCCCGTTATCGGCCACGAGGAGGAGGGAGCGGGACCCGTCCGCGAGCCGAGGTCCCAGCGCCATGCCCTCGAAGTTCGAGACCGGCAGCCCGAAACGGCCCTCCCAGAGGAGGGCCTTCGTCGCCGGGACCCAGTCCGACCGCATCGCAAGTCCCGAGCGGAAGGGGGGCGCCGAGACGTCGGTCGCGTCGGACGGGTCGGCGAGGTAGATGCGGATCCGGAAACTCCCCATCCCGGAAGAATCCCCCACCAGCGCGCGCTCGAGGACGAGCAGGCGGCCGTCGTCCAGCGCGATCAGCGCGGACACGCCGCTCCGGTCCTCCCCCACCGCCTGGGGTGGCGTCTCGATCGGCCGTCCTTCGGGGTCGGTGACGTAGGCGACCTGACGCACGGGCCGGGCGCGGTCGTCGAGTTCCTGCAGCCGGACGACCGATCCCGCCGCCGTCGTCGCCAGCGGGCCGTCGATCGTCAGCGCCTCCTCGTTCCCCGTCCACAGGGCCCCGTCCCGCGCGCGACGGGCGAGCGCCTCGAAGCCGTAGTTCCGGCGCGTGTGGCGGTACACCGAGAGCGGTCCGTCGGCCGGCATCGACACGCGCGACAGGGTGCGGCCCGTCTGGGGGTCGACCTGGACGAGCGAGGGCCGGGAGGGGTCGCCGGCGTCCCACTCGTCGGCGATCCAGACGTTGCCGCTCGTGGGATCGTACGCCACGTCCTCGCGGTCGGATCCCATGCGGGGCTCCGGGAGCGGTCGGCCGCTGTCGTCCACCAGCGGCACCGGAGGAGCGAACGTGACCGAGCGCACGCGCCCGGTGGCGGGATCGATCGCGATGTCGAGGAAATAGAGGGTGGCGTGCTCGTCGCTGACGGCGACGAACCGCTCGCCCCCCATGTGGGCGAGGCCGCTCAGCTCCTCGGCGACGCGCCGCGGGTCGTCACTTGCGCCGCCGGTGAAGTTGAAGCGGCCGACGTCGACGATCTCGACCTGGGCTTCCGCCGGCCGGGGGCCGCACGCCGCGGCGCCGGCGAGCAGCGCGAGCGCGAGGAGCCGGTGACGGGCGCGCAGCATGGGCGCATGATAGAGGCTCGCGGGCGCGAACGGCACCCCGGCGGGATCATCCGTCGAGCCGTCTGGTCAAGAGGTGACGCCCGTGGTCGTCGAACCCACGCCGCCGGTAGAGGCGCTTTCCGCGGGCGTTGTCGTGGTCGACCTCGAGATGGAGCGCCGAGATCCCCTGCTGCCTGCAGGCCGCCTCCATCGCGTCGAGGATGCGGCCGCCCACGCCCCGGCTTCGCCACCCCGGGCGCACGTACAGCTCGTCGACGAACGCGTCGCGGCCGCGGTGCTCGAGGCTGAAGCCGCAGCCCAGGACCCCGTAGCCGATCGCCTCACCGCCGGTGCGCGCCAGCCACACCGCGCCATGGAGCGGCTGTCGCCACAGCTCGCCGAGGGCCCGCCGCAGGACGTCCTCGTCCCACGGGAGCCGCTCGCCGGCGTAGAACTCCCGCATCAGAAGCAGCAGCTCGTCGAGATCCGTCGGCGAAGCGAGGTCGAT
>DATKCO010000065.1:0-6912 GCA_035513155.1 Gemmatimonadota bacterium
CCCTCCTCCTCCCCGCTTCTGGCGCGGCGGCAACCTCCTCGCGCTGATCGGGATCTTCCTGGTCTGCCTCGGCGTCGGGGTGTTCCTCGGCGTCTACGAGCGGTTCCGCGCCGATCTCCCGTCGATCGCCCAGCTCGAGCAATGGCAGCCCAACCTCGTCACCAAGGTCTACGCCGCCGACGGCGAGCTGATCGCGGAGTTCGCCAGCGAGCGGCGCGAGATCATCCCGCTGGAGCGGGTCCCGCAGGAGTTCATCCGCGCCACCCTCGCGACCGAGGACCGGGCCTTCTTCAAGCACGACGGGATCCACCTGCGCCGGCTGTTCAGCGCGGCGTGGCACAACCTGACGTCGGGGAGCAAGGCGCAGGGCGGCTCCACGATCACGATGCAGCTCTCGCGGAACCTGTTCCTGACTCCGGAGAAGCGGTTCGTGCGCAAGTTCAAGGAGATGATCCTCGCCCACGAGATCGAGGTCATGTACCCCAAGGACCGCATCCTCGAGATGTACGTGAACCAGGTGTACTTCGGGAGCGGTGCCTACGGGATCGAGTCGGCGGCGCGGATGTACTTCGGCAAGCCGGCCACCGAGCTGACGCTGCCCGAGGCCGCGCTGCTGGCGGGGATCGTCCAGGCGCCGTCGCGCCAGAGCCCGCGCGTCAGCATGGAGGCGGCCCGCGCCCGGCGCTCGGTCGTGCTCCAAAACCTCGTCGACGTCGGCGCCATCGATCGCGACGTGGCGCGGCGCGCGGCGACGACCGAGATCGAGGTCGTCCCCCGCCGGCTCGTCGAGGGAGCGGACACCTACTTCACCGAGCACGTGCGGCGCCAGATCGAGCAGCAGCTCGGCACCGACGCCGTGTGGCTCGGCGGATACCGGATCTACACGACCCTCGACCCGGAGCTCCAGCGAGCGGCGGAGGAGGCCGTCGAGCGGCATCTCGAGTCGATCGAGAAGACGCTCGCCGGCGACAAGGTGCGCCGATCCGCCTGGCAGGCCGCGCGCGCCGCGGCCATCGCGGCCGGCGACAGCTCGGCGCTACACGAGCCGGACGAGGACGACGGACCGGTGACCCCGTACCTGCAGGGGGTCCTGGTCTCCGTGGACCTCCAGACCGGCGGCATCGTCGCGATGGTGGGCGGCCGTTCGTTCCAGGAGTCGAAGTTCAACCGCGCGACCCAGTCGCTGCGCCAGCCCGGATCGGTCTTCAAGCCGTTCGTCTACACCGCGGCCGTCCGGAACGGCTTCCCGATCTCGTACGTGGTCGACGACAAGCCGCTGTCGATGCCCGCGGGCGACGGCCAGATCTGGGCACCGGTCAACTACGACCGCCGCTTCCGCGGACCGGTCACGCTCCGCCACGCGCTGACGAACTCGATCAACGTCCCCACCGTCCGGCTCATGTTCGACGTCGGCATCCAGGCGGTGATCGATTACACCCGGGACGCCGGGATCACGTCCGAGCTACCGCCCTACGGGTCGCTCGCCCTGGGCGCGGCCGACCTGAACCCGATGGAGGTCCTCCGGGCGTACACGGTCTACCCCACCTACGGCACGCGCATCACGCCGATCGCCATCACCCGCGTCGAGGACCGGAACGGCAACGTCGTCCGCTCGTTCACTCCCGCCCGCACCCGCGTGCTGAGCGAGCAGGAGGCCTATGTGATCACCTCGGTCCTCGAGGACGTGGTGGACAAGGGGACGGCCCGCTACGGCGTGCGCGGCCAGGGGTTCGAGTGGCCGGCCGCGGGGAAGACCGGCACCACGAACGAGTCCACCGACGCGTGGTTCGTGGGGTTCACGCCCGAGTACATCACCCTCACGTGGGTCGGGTTCGACCGCAAGCAGCGGATCCGCTACAACGGCACGGGCGGCGTGCTGGCGGCGCCGATCTGGACGGACTTCATGAAGGTCGCCCACGAGGAGCTCGAGCTCCCCGAAGAGGGGTTCCCCGAGCCGCCGGGGCTGGAGCACGTCGAGGTGACGACCCGGACCGGCATGCTGGCCGCCGGCTTCTGCGGCATGGCGTCCTACACCGAGATCATGCTGCCCGGCACCGAGCCTGAGCACTACTGCAACGCTCCCCGTGAGGGCACCGGCGTCCCGCTCCTCGAGGGCCCGATCGACGGCCGCCCGCGGCAGAGGGGTGGCCGCGCTGGGGACGACGAGGCGCCTCGGGTCGACGACGACTTCCTGTTCTGACGGTCACCGCTCGGGGGTCAGCCGACGGGTGACGACCGGGGGCAGCTCCACCTTTTCCTCCGACCAGCCCGCGAGCCCCGCCAGCCGGCCCTCGGCGCGGTCGGCGTCGTCCTCGGTGCGGGCGTGGATCCGGCACCAGGGGTCGCCCGCGGCCACCTCCTCCCCCGGCCGGCGCAGGAGCTCGAACCCGACCGCGCGGTCGATCGGGGCGCCCTTGGCGCGGCGTCCGCCCCCGATCTCGACCAGGGCGTAGCCGACCCCTCGGGCGGGGAGCGCGGCCAGCCAGCCGGCGGCGGGCGCGGCGATCTCCCGCGTGACGGGGGCCACCGGCAGGAGCGAGAAGTCCTCGACCACGCGCGGATCGCCCCCCTGGGCCTCGACGTTGGCCCCGAAGCGCTCGAGCGCGGCTCCGCTCGTGAGCGCCTCCTCGATCCGGTCGCGCGCGGCCGACTCGTCCGCCGCCAGACCGGTCATCCGCAGCATGCACGCGCCCAGCGCCGTGACGACCTCGAGCAGCCGCTCGTCGGGATCGTCCCCGCGCAGCAGCGCGATCGACTCCGCCACCTCCAGGGAATGGCCCACGGTCCGCCCGAGCGGCACCTGCATGCGGGTCATCAGCGCCTCCGTCCGAACGCCGAACTCCTGCCCGAGCTCGATCATGCCGCACGCCAGGCGCTCGGCGTCCTCGTACTCCCGCATGAACGCCCCGTCGCCCCACTTGACGTCGGAGACGAGCACGGAGATCCCCTCGGCGATCTTCTTCGACATGATGCTGGCGGTGATCAGCGGGATCGACTCGACCGTGGCGGTGACGTCCCGGAGCGCGTAGACCTCGCGGTCGAGCGGCGCGAACGTGCCGGTCTGTCCGCCCATCGCGTAGCCCACCTCGCGCAGGAGGCGCTCGAAGTCCGCGCGGGTGAGGTCCACGCGGTAGCCGGGGATCGACTCCAGCTTGTCCAGCGTGCCGCTGGTGTGGGCCAGGCCGCGCCCCGAGACCATCGGGACCTTGACCCCGCACGCAGCCACCAGCGGCGCCAGCGGGATCGAGACCTTGTCGCCCACGCCGCCCGTGGAGTGCTTGTCGGCGACGGGACCGTCCAGCCCTTCCCACGACCACGTCTCCCCGGACTCGATCATGATCCGGGTGACCCCGCGAACCTCGTCCGGGTCCATGCCCTGGAAATAGACCGCCATCAGCAGCGCCGAGACGTGGTAGTCCTCGACCTCGCCGCTCAGGTAGGCGTCAAAAAAGGCGGCCCACTCGTCGCGAGAGAGTGAGCCGCCGTCCCGCTTCTTTCGAATGATCGAGACTGGGTTCAGATCGGGCCCGCTCCGCGCGAGTGATACTCCCCGCCGTTCTGCTCCGCGATGTCGCGCATGAACGCCTCGTCATGGTTCTCGCCGATCCCGATGGCGTGCACGATGACCGTGCCGTCCGGGTTGAGCGCTCGCACCCGATCGAGCACCGCGCGCGCGCCCTCGTTGGGCTCGCCGTCGCTCACCAGCACGAGGTGGTGGGGCGCCATCTCGAACGCCGTCTCCAGCGCGGGGATCATCGCCGTGCCGCCGGAGGGCTCGAGGTCGTCCAGGTAGTCCTCGGCGTCGTCCTTGACGTCCTCGGTGGCCTGGACCAGGTCCGGCCGCCAGGGATGCGGACGGCTCTCGAAGGTGATCACGTTGAACCAGCTATCCTCGGTGAGGCCCTCGATCGCGTCGGAGACGTTGCGGATCGCCTCCTTCGCCTTCTGCCGTCGCTCCCGCAGGGCCTGCGAGACCTCGCTCCCGGTGCGCCCGCCGATCATGTTGCCGATGCCGCGCTCGACGCGGCCAGTGATCGACCTCTCCGCCGAGCCACCGGTCTGGCCGGCCATCGAGCCGGAGAAGTCCATCACGATCGCGATCCGGGGGCCGGAGCCATCCGGGGCGCGGAGGGCGGCCAGGTCGAGCCCGTACACCTTGCCCTTGCCCGACGATCCGTAGGGGTTGACCTGCGCCGCGGCGGGCGCCGCCGCCAGCAGGGCGGCCAGCGCGGCGACCGCGCCGCCGGCTTTCGCGCGCGCCGTCATGGAGCCGACGAGCCCGATGCCATCCGTTCGGCCAGGTCGCCGAGGATGGGAAGCTTCCACTTCTCCCCCGAGTATCCCTTGATCAGCAGCACGACCCAGAGCACGAAGAACCCCAGCCACACGATCAGCGTCAGCAGGCTGTAGAGGTTTCCGAGCGTCCACGAGATCGTCGCGATGATCACCCCGAGGATCGCGAGCACGATCCACAACACGATCACCGACCCGCTGAAGACGATCGACTGCGCGGCGTGGAACCGGACGACGGGATTGCTCTTCTCGATGAGGAAGAAAATGAGACCGGTGATGATACCCAGGATGTAGCACAACAGGCCGGCGAGCTTCGGATCGAGCCCGGTGGACGACTGGCTCGCGGCGGGTGGCCTCTCCCCCGGCGGTGGCGGAGGCGGGGGCGCTTGCGGTGTCTGTTCGTTCAAGACTCCTCCTTGACCCTGGTGACAGGACGCCGCGCGGGAACGTCGAGCGACTCCGATGGTGTTCAGTGACTCCAAAGGTAAGGACGACTCGGAGCCGGGCACAAGTCGGCGAGGGCCGGGTATCACCCTCCCCATCCGGCATCGGACGACGTCCGCAACCCTTTTTGGAGGTCCCATGGCTCGAGCTGCCGCATCCTGCCTGCTGATCGCCGGTCTTCTCTCGCTCGCCGCTTCCCGCGCCCCGGCGCAGGAGCTGCAGGTCCTGGCCTACGGCGTGCGCGCCGGCGCCTCCCTCGACGACGACCTGACCCAGCTCCTGGCGGGGGGACAGGTCGACCTGGGACGGCTCGCCGACAACGTCCGCCTGCAGCCGTTCCTGACGATCGGGTTCGGCGACGACGCCTTGTCGTTCCTGCTGGCGGGCGAGGTCCACTACCTGTTCCCGGTCGATCCCGCGCGCTCGCGCGTGGAGCCCTACGCCGGAGCGGGCCTGGGACTGAGCCACGTCAACTACGACCGTTCCGGCCGGGACGACGCTTCGACCGAGATCGCGCTCCTGCTCGCGGGGGGCGTGGACGTTCCCGTCCAGCGCTGGTGGGGATGGTTCGGGGAGGTGCGGTTCCAGATCGCCGACGAGTCGCTGTTCCGCCTCGAGGGCGGCATCAACTGGTACCACTAGAGACGACCTGACCTAGCGCACGGGGCTCGTGGCCGGCGGCCGGAAGAGCGACGCGCGCACGAGCAGGGCGTGGGCGGATGCCGGGGAGAGCTCGCGGATCTCGATCTGGCGGGCGCGGCTCTCCCGCACCTGCCCGCGGACTTCCGTGCGGTTCCCCGCCCGCTCGATCGAGAACCGGATCGGCGAGCCGGGCCGCGCCTCGGCGATGTAGGTGGAGAGCGCGTACCGGGTCGCCAGCGCCTCGTCGGGCGAGATCGGGGTGTCGTTGATCGCCACGAGGCGATCGCCCTGCCGCAGGCCCGCCGACGCCGCGGTTCCCCCCGGGTCCACCGACGCGACCACGAAGCCGGTGTCGGGTCCGACCTGGAGGCGCGCGCCCAGCGTGCGCCGGCTCTCCCCGCGATCGACCTGCCGGAGTCCGGCCCGGGCCAGGCCCGCCTCGAGAGACACCGTGCCGCCCGGCGTGAACGGGGAAAGCGTGGCGGGAGAGATCCCCAGGGCGTCGGCCGCCTCGCTCCACACCTCGTCGCCCTCGTAGCCGCCGGGCCGTGACTTCTGCAGGAAGTAGAGCAGCTGGTCGAGGCCCCGCAGGCCACGGGTCTCGTCCCGGATGGCGAGGTCGACCAGGAATGCGGTCAGCGCGCCGCCCAGGACCAGTCGCGCCATCGACCCGTCCTCGCCACCGCGGATCACCGGGCCCGCCAGCCCTCCCGGCCGGACCTCGTCCCCGCCGCCGAGCTCGCGCCACAGCGTGATCAGCGTGCCCATCTCGTCGTAGAAGCGGGCGCGGGCCGACTCGCCCCGGCGACGGACCGGCAGCAGCCGGGCGTAGTACTCGGCCGCTCCCTCCACCAGCCACAGGTCGTCCGTGCGGGGGGCTCGCGTCCAGTCCGGCCACACCAGCTCCCGCGGGCCGAACATGCCCGGCAGCCAGGCGTGCAGATACTGGTGGAGGAGCATCGTCTCGACCCCCGCCTCGCGAACCTTCCCGCTCTCCATCTCGGGAAGGAAGACCGCCATGCCCACGGCGCTCCCCGTGCCGCCGATCCCGCCGACGTCGGGCGGGACGAAGTGGATCGCGAACAGGTAGCGCTCGTAGGGCACGTCACCGTAGAAGTCGGTGCCCGTCCGGATCGTCTCGTCGACGATCGCCAGCAGCGACTCGGGCGCGAAGCTGGACGGCGCCCCCTGGACGGTCACCGTATGGGACCGTCCGCGCTGGAACAGCTTGTAGTCGCGGACTCGGTCCCCCACCACGATCGGCGCCGCCGGCAGCGACGCGTAGGTGCGCGCCGAGAAGCGGTTCGGGCCCTCGGTCTGGAGCGGCGCAGTCGCCCGCCAGCCGGTGGGAAGGTCGAACGAGATGCGCACCGGCCGCGACTCGTACCCCTGGAGCGCCCCGAACAGTCCCCCCCCGAGCGCGTACCCGGAGTGGAGGTCCAGCCGTGTGCGGAACGGCAGCGGCTCCGACGGCGGATCGGGAACGATCTCGTAGGCCACACTGAGGTACGGCTCCCCGTCGGGATAGAGGCG
>DATKCO010000066.1:0-7556 GCA_035513155.1 Gemmatimonadota bacterium
CTCAGCGAGTCGGCGCTCGAGGGACTGCCGGATCTCGCCGACAAGCCCGATGACGAGGCGTTCCTCCTGGTCGACCTCGAGATGCCCGATGGCAATCCGACGCCCTTCCGGCTCGCGTCGCTCGACTGGAACCCACGGGGCCATGTCCCACCCATGTACGGGCTCCCCCACTTCGACTTCCACTTCTATCTCATCGAAGCGGGGCAGCGCGACGCGATCCTGCCCGAGGATCCCACCGACTACGCCGCCTTCGAGGCCGTGGGCGCGGTGGCGCCGGAGCAGGGGCTCCTGCCAGGCAACTACGTCTATCCGGGCGAGGCGACGGTCCCGCAGATGGGCGCCCACTGGATCGACCCGGCGTCCCACGAGTTCCACGGAGAGACCTTCGACAAGACGTTCATCTACGGGACCTGGCAGGGGGAGGTCATCTTCTGGGAGCCGATGATCACGAAGGCATACCTCGAGAGTCGCATCGACGACAGGAGTGACATTGCGACCCCGGCGCGCGTCGCGTCGCCGGGCTGGTATCCGTCGGCCTACCGGGTCGGGTTCGACGACGAGGCGAAGGAGTACCGGATCGCGCTGGTCGGCTTCTCGGAGCGATAGGCTCCAGCGGCCACTCCCGCTCCGGGAAGTCGAGCCACGTCATCGTCGCGCTGGCGACCGTCGCGCCCGGTCCGCGCTCGAAGTCGATCCGTGCCCATTGCCAGGGGGAGACGAACCGGGTCCCGGAGAGCGGGATCAGCCGGTGACGCAATCCACGCTCGGGATCGCGGTAGACCAGCGTTCCCCCGTCGACCTCGAGGTGGAGCGTGAACCCCCAGGCGTGTCTCCACGCCCCAGCGTACGGGGCCACCCCGGCCGGGTCGAGATCGACCGCGCGAAACGGCTCGCGCGCCAGGATGTCGCCCAGGCGGTTGTCGTAGGTCCCGCCGAACACGATGCCGGCGAGCCCGTCGGAGATCTCCTCGTTGAGGCGCGAGTAGTTGTTGCCGAGCACCGCCACGACGACGCCCTCGCCCGGATAGCGGACGAGCGCGGCCGTATATCCCGGCGCGCGGCCGCCGTGATAGACGCGCGGCCGGCCCGTGGGCGAGTCGATCGTGCCGAAGAGCGAGTCGGCCAGGACGGGCTCGATCAGCGCCCCGTCGCGGATCGCCCGGGAAAAACGGTGGAGATCCCCCACCGTGGAGTAGGCCGAGCCGCCGCCGACCTTGAGCGACATCTCCACATAGGGCGCCGGCTCGATCCCCTCCATGCCGTAGGTGTAGCCCCGCGCCAGCATCGGAACGAGCGCATTGTGGCCCTCGTGGCCGGAGTCGCGCATGCCGGCCGGCTCGAACACCTGCTCGCGGAGCACCTCGCCGAACGCCTTCCCGGTGGCGACTTCGAGGATCCGGGCGAGCAGGGCGAAGCCGCCGTTGCTGTAGCTCGAGTCCGTCCCCGGAGCGAAGTCGAGCGGCTCCCGCTCGAGCCGCTCGACGATCTCGATGAGCGGCCAGTCGCGAAACTCGAACTGGTCGTACCACGGCAGGTCGTTGATGTGCGGGACGCCCGACCGGTTGGTCGCGAGCATGCGGAGCGAGATCTCCTCGCCGCGCGGGAAACCGGGGAGGTGATCGGCCACGCGGTCCTCCCAGTCGAGCGCGCCGGCGGCGACGAGGCGCAGGAGCGCGAGATCGGTGAACGCCTTGGATACCGAGGCGACGCGGAACCGATGCTCCGGCGTGGCGGGGACTCCGAGCTCCCAGCTCGCCATCCCGTACCCCTTCTCGAGGACGATCTCGTCCTCGACCGCGACCAGGACCGCGCCGCTGAAGACATCGAGGTCGACGTAGCGCCGGACGAACGCGTCGAGGCGGTCGCCGAGCCCGGCGTCCTGCGCGGCGGTGGGGAGCGGGAGCAGAAGCGTGAGGATCAGCGGGAGAGCGCACAGGCGCGGCAAGGTGACCTCCTGGAGGGACTTCGTCCTATATGCTAGAATTCTAGCACACACTATCCCGCGCCGCGGCGGCCGTCAAGTCCCTCCGGCCTCGACCGGAACCCCGTCCGCCGCGCTTCGTGTATCATGAGGGCCATGGTCCTCGACGCCTTCCATCCCGCCGTCCACCGCTGGTTCGAGCGCCGCTTTCCCGCCGGGCCCTCCGCCCCCCAGGAGCGCGGCTGGCCCGCGATCCGCTCCGGCCGCCACACCCTGATCGCCGCGCCGACCGGCTCGGGGAAGACGCTGGCGGCGTTCCTGTGGGGGATCGACGAGCTCCTGCGGCTCGGTCTCTCCGAGGCGGGCGGCGCAGGCGAGCTCCCCGACGAGACCCGGATCCTCTACGTCTCCCCGCTCAAGGCGCTGGGCAACGACATCCACAAGAACCTCGACGAGCCGCTGTCGGGGATTCGCGCGGAGCTCCGCGCGATGGGTCTCCCGGACGTGCGGATCCGGACCGCCGTGCGGAGCGGCGACACGCCCTCGTCCGAGCGCCAGGCGCACCTGCGCCAGCCGCCCCACATCTACGTCACCACGCCGGAGTCGCTCTACATCCTGCTGACGACGCGCCACGGGCGGGCGATGCTCCAGACGGTCCGCACCGTGATCGTCGACGAGATCCACGCGGTCGCCGACGACAAGCGCGGGTCGCATCTCGCGCTCACGCTCGAGCGGCTCGAGCACCTCGCGGTCCACGGCGTGGACGGGGACGTCTACCGGGTCGACGGCGAACGCACGCGGATCTCGCTGGAAGACGTGGCGTCCCGTCCCGCGGGCCGACCGCCCGTGCGGATCGGCCTCTCTGCCACCGTGCGGCCGATCGAGGACGTCGCCCGGTTCCTGGTCGGCTCCCCGGAGGAGGGAGGCGGAGAGGCGGAGATGGGCGGGGACCCCGATTGCGCGATCGTCGACGAGGGCCACGTCCGCGAGATGGATCTGCGGCTCGAGGTCCCCCGCTCGCCGGTCGAGGCGATCGCCTCCAACGAGGTCTGGGAGGAGGTCTACGACCGACTCGCCGAGATGATCGGGGAGAACCGGACGACGCTGGTCTTCGTGAACACCCGGCGGCTGGCGGAGCGGGTCACCCACCACCTCTCGGAGCGGATCGGCGACGAGAGCGTCACCTCGCACCACGGCAGCCTCTCGCGGGAGCGCCGCCTCGACGCCGAGGAGCGGCTCAAGGAAGGGCGTCTGAAGGCGCTGGTCGCGACCGCCTCCCTCGAGCTCGGCATTGACATCGGCACCGTCGACCTGGTCGTCCAGATCGGCTCGCCGCACACGATCGCGGCGCTGCTCCAGCGGGTGGGGCGCAGCGGCCGGCTCCGCGGCGCGGTGGCGAAGGGCCGCCTCTTCGCCCTGTCGCGCGACGAGCTCGTCGAATGCGCGGCACTGCTCCTCGCCGCGCGCGAGGACCGGCTGGACCGCCTGGTAATCCCCGAAGCGCCGCTCGACATCCTGGCTCAGCAGGTCGTCGCGGCGGTGGCCTGCCGCGACTGGTCGATGGACGACCTGTTCGATCTGGTGCGGGGGGCGTGGCCCTACGGGGCTCTCGCCCGCGCCGACTTCGACGCGGTCGTCCACATGCTCGCCGACGGATACGCGACGCGGCGCGGCCGGCGCGGGGCCCACGTCCACTACGACGCCGTAAACCAGATCGTCCGCGGCCGCCGCGGAGCGCGGCTCGCGGCCGTCACCTCGGGGGGCGCGATCCCCGACGTCTCCGACTACCAGGTCGTGCTCGATCCCGAGGGCACCGTCATCGGCTCGATCAACGAGGATTTCGCGATCGAGTCGATGCCCGGCGACATCTTCCAGCTCGGGAACGCCTCGTGGGAGCTCCTCAAGGTCGAGACCGGCCGGGTCCGGGTGGCCGACGCCCGCGGCAAGCCGCCGTCGATCCCGTTCTGGCTCGGAGAGGCTCCCGCCCGGACCCCCGAGCTGTCCGAGCTCGTCAGCCGGGTGCGCTCCCAGGTCGCCACGCGGCTCTCGGAGGGCCACGGCGTCGCCGCGCGGTGGCTGGTCGAGACGGCCGGCGTGCCGCCGGAGGCGGCCTCGCAGATCGAGGCGTACCTCGGCGCGACCCGCGACGTGCTGGGGGTCGTTCCCACCCAGGAGACGCTCGTCCTCGAGCGGTTCTTCGACGAGGCGGGAGGGATGCAGCTCGTCCTCCACGCGCCCTTCGGCGGGCGGATCAACCGCGCGTGGGGTCTCGCCCTGCGGAAGAAGTTCTGCCGCTCGTTCAACTTCGAGCTCCAGGCGGCGGCGAACGAGGACGCGATCGTGCTGTCGCTCGGGCCGCAGCACTCGTTCCCGCTCGACGACGTGTTCGGGTACCTGAAGCCGGAGACGGCCCGCGAGACGCTGATCCAGGCGCTCCTCCCGGCACCGATGTTCCAGACCCGCTGGCGGTGGAACGCGGGCCGCGCGCTCGCGATCCTGCGCATGCGCGGCGGACGGAAGACTCCCGCCCAGCTCCTCCGCATGCAGGCCGAGGACCTGCTGGCCGCGGCGTTCCCGCAGGCGGCGGCCTGCTTCGAGCACATCCACGGCGACATCGAGGTGCCGTGGGACCATCCGGTCGTGCGGCAGACGGTCGAGGACTGCCTCACCGAGGCGATGGACATCGAGGCACTGGAGCGCCTCCTCGAGCGGATTCGCGCCGGAGCGCTCGTGCTCGTGGGGCGCGACGTCCCCGAGCCGTCCCCCATGGCCCACGAGATCCTGAACGCCCGGCCGTACGCCTTCCTCGACGACGCGCCGGCCGAGGAGCGGCGCACGCTCGCGGTCTCGACGCGGCGGAACCTCGACTACTCCGCCGACGACTTCGCCGCGCTCGATCCCGCCGCGATCGCCCGGGTCCGGGCCGAGGCGTGGCCCGACCCCCGCGACCGGGACGAGGTCCATGACGCGCTGGATTGGCTGGGGATCGTCACGATCCGCGAGGCCGATCCGTGGGGCGCGTGGCTGGACGCCCTCGAGGGCGAGCGCCGCGCGACGCTCGCCACCGCCGGTGACCATGCGTTCTGGTTGGCGGCCGAGCGGCTGGCGGAGGCGCTCGCCGTCTGGCCGCGCCTCTCGCTCCGCGCCCCGATCGAGCCTCCTGCCCGAGCGGCGGCGGTCGATCGGGACGAGCGTGAGGCGCTGGTCGCGCTGCTCCGCGGCCGGCTCGAGGGTCTGGGGCCGGTGACGGCCCCGGGCATCGCGGCCGAGCTGGGCCTCGAGCCGCGGCGGATCGAGGCCGCGCTGATCGCGCTCGAGACCGAGGGCACCTTGCTCCGCGGCCGCTTCGCGCCCCGGGGCGCGACCGCCACCCCGGTCGGGACCGAGGGCGGGGGCGACGATGCTCCGATCGAGTGGTGCCACCGGCGGCTCCTCGCCCGCATCCACCGGTACACGATCGACCGGCTGCGCGCGGAGATCGAGCCCGCCACCCAGGCCGACTTCATGCGGTTCCTGTTCCGCTGGCAGCACCTGGACCCCGGCGCGCGACTCGCGGGCGCCCGCGGGCTGCGCGTGGCGGTCGATCAGCTCCAGGCGTTCGACGCGCCCGCCTCGGCCTGGGAGGCCGACCTCCTGCCGGCCCGAGTGGGGGGATACGATCCGGAGTGGCTGGACGGCCTCTCCCTCTCCGGTGCGGTGGCCTGGGGCCGACTCGTCCCGCCCCCCACGAACGGCCGCGACCGCCCCCGGACAGGGCCCGTCCGGACCTCGCCGCTCGCCCTCTTCGTCCGGGCCGACCTGCCGGCCTGGATGGCGCTGGCTCCCGACCCGGATCCCCAAGCGGCGACGCTCACGCACTACGCGCGGGAGACCCTGACCGCGCTCCGCGACGGCGGGCCGGCGTTCCACCAGGACCTGGTGGCGCGCACCGGTCTCCTGCCGATGCAGGTCGAGCGCGGGCTCGGCGAGCTCGCGTCGTGGGGGATCGTGACCGCCGACGGGATGGCGGGCCTGCGGGCCCTGATCCTGCCCGAGAGCGAGCGGCGGGCCCGCCGCCCGCGCGCCCGCCGCGGCCGCCAGCCCCGGTTCACCGACGACACGTTCGCCGGGCGCTGGGCGCTCCTCCGGGAGGGGGCGGTGCGACTCGGCGATCGCGACCTCGCGGTCGAGCGGTGGGCGCGTCAGCTCCTCGCCCGCTACGGTGTCTTCGTGCGGCGGCTCCTCGACCGGGAGCCGCCGCTCGCCCCTTGGCGCGAGGTGGCGCGGGTGCTGAGGCGGCTCGAGATGCGGGGCGAGGTGCGGGGCGGGCGGTTCCTGCAGGGCGCGTCCGGCGAGCAGTTCGCCCTCCCGGAGGCGGTCGAGGCGCTCCGCTCCACGCGCCGGCGCCAGCCCGACGGGACGCTCCTGGCCGTGAGCGCGGCCGACCCGCTGAACCTGACCGGAGTGATCACTCCCGGGGAGCGGATCCCCGCCATCCCCTCGAACGTCGTCCTCTACCGGGACGGCGTGCCGGTCGCCGCGCGGGTCGGCGGCGAGCGGCGGCTCCTCCGGGACGAGACGTCGCGGGACGAGCGGCGGCGGATCGAGATCGCGCTGGTCGGCCCCGCCGGGGCCCGGCAGGCGTAGCCCGGCCCGGCCGGCGGCAGGAGCACTACCGCTCCGGGTCTCCCGACCAACGGAACGTCGACAGGACGAGCGACTGGACGTGGCGCTGGAGCGCGCCGAGCGGGCTCTCGGGCTCCTCCTCCAGTCGGAACTCGACGACCTTGTCTCCCCGCTCCAGCCAGTAGCTCGTGACCCCTACCTCGCCCGGCGCTGCGCCGGTCCTGAGCGCGGGCTCGCCCGCCAGCGGGATCAGGATGCCAGCCGCGCTCGCCTCGCCCCGCTCGGAGAGCCGCGCGGCCACCCACTCCTCGAGCGCCGCCGTGTCGGGCTTGGCATAGGTCGTCACGTCCACCCGGTAGGCCGGCGGGCCGGGAACGCGGACGCCGTCGACCTCGCGCACGAACCCCGGCCCCGCCAGGATCGCGGCCCAGGTCTCGGGCGGCTCCGGCCTCTGCGGCAGGAGGTCGGCCGATTCCGGAACCAGCATCGTGAACCCGTCAGCGCGCCAGAGAGCGAGCCCCTCGGTCAGCGGCCGTGTCTCCGGCCGGGCGGCCGCGGGCTCGCCGGCGGGCCCGGCCTCGGGGGCTGGTTCGCCGCAGCCGACGAGCGAAGCGGCGAGGAAGGTGAGGAGGAGGAATCGCGTCCGCATGCGGCGCTGAACCTATCAGGACCCACCGCCGTCGAACAGCCCGAGCTGCCCGTCCCGCGGCGGGCGGCGGAAGGCCGCGGTCGAGAGGAGGACCGGGTTCTCGTTCAGCCCCACCCGTCGGCACGACACCTCGAACACCCGCTTGACCTGTTCGGCGTACGGCCCGTCGCCGCGCATGCGGGCCCCGTAGCGCGGATCGTAGAGCACGCCGCCGCGCAGGTCCATCAGGCGGTTCAGCACCTTCTCCCTTCGATCGGGGAAATGGCGCTCGAGCCAGTCGGCGAACAGGTCCTTCACCGCGTGCGGCAGCCGCAGCATGATCCATCCCGCGCGCACCGCGCCCGCTTCCGCCGCGCGCTCGAGGATCTCCGGCATCTCGTG
>DATKCO010000067.1:0-19601 GCA_035513155.1 Gemmatimonadota bacterium
TCATCCAGGTCCTCACGCGGGCGCGCACGCAGGTCGTGGGGACCCTCCAGCGCGGGAAGCGGTTCGGCTTCGTGGTGCCCGACAACGCCCGGCTCGGCTTCGACGTGTACGTCCCGGAGGAGGATCTCAAGCAGGCCACGGAGGGGCAGAAGGTCGTCGTCTCGATCGAGGAGTGGGGAGACGGCACGAAGAGTCCCGAGGGGCGGGTGATCGACGTCCTGGGGGATCCCGACTCTCCCGGGGTCGACATCCTCTCGATCATCAAGAGCCACGAGCTCGACGAGGAGTTCCCGGAGGAGGTCGAGAAGCAGGCCCGGCAGATCACGGCGGACTTCGACGCCGAAGCGAAGCGCCGTCTCGACCTGCGTGAGAAGACCGTTTTCACGATCGATCCGCACGACGCCAAGGACTTCGACGACGCGCTGTCGATCGAGCGCCTGGCCGACGATCTGTACGAGATTGGCGTCCACATCGCCGACGTCAGCCACTACGTCGAGGAGGGAGGCCTCATCGACGCGGAGGCGTACGAGCGCGGCACGTCGGTGTACCTGGTCGACCGGGTGATCCCGATGCTCCCCGAGCATCTCTCGAACGGCCTCTGCTCGCTGAAGCCGAACGAGGACCGGCTCACCTATTCGGTGATCCTGAAGCTGGACGGGAAGGGGACGGTCCACGACTTCTCGTTCCACGAGACGGTCATCCGCAGCCGCTTCCGCCTCACCTACCAGGAAGCGCAGGACCTGATCGAGAGCCGGCCACCCCGCGAGGAGCTCAAGGCCATCGTGTGGGAGATCCAGGAGCTCCGCCGACTGGCCAAGGTGCTGCGGAGCAGGCGCGCCACTCGCGGGAGCCTGGACTTCGATCTTCCCGAGGCGATCGTGGAGCTGGACGAGGAGGGGTTCCCGATCGACATCCAGGAGTCGGTCCGGCTCGACAGCATGCGCCTGATCGAGGAGTTCATGCTGCTCGCCAACGAGACGGTGGCGCGCGAGGCCTCACGGCTGGAGGTGCCGTTCGTGTACCGCGTCCACGACCGACCCGCGCCGGAGAAGATCGAGCGGATCCGCGATTTCGTGGAGGCCCTCGGGTATCGGATGCCCAAGCCGAAGCAGGGGAAGGTCGACCCGCGGATCTTCGCCGAGCTCATCGAGCAGGTCCGGGGCAAGCGCGAGGAGGAGCTCGTCAACACCGTGATTCTGCGCTCGATGAAGCAGGCCCGATATCAGGTCGAGAACATCGGGCACTTCGGGCTGGCGGCGGAGGACTACACCCACTTCACCTCGCCGATCCGGCGTTATCCGGATCTCGTCGTCCACCGGCGGCTGAAGAAGATCCAGTCCGGTGAGCGGTGGAAGCGGGACCGGGAGAAGCAGGTCGCCGGGCTCGTGAAGGCGATGGACCACTGCTCGATCGAGGAGCGGAACGCGGTCGAGGCCGAGCGCGACTCCATCGACCTCAAGAAGGTGGAGTTCATGGAGCGCCACCTGGGGGACGAGTTCGACGGCACGGTCAGCGGGGTCACCTCGTTCGGGCTGTTCGTGCGGCTCGACAAGTACTTCGTCGAAGGCCTGGTGCACCTCCACAACCTGTCCGACGACTACTACGAGTTCCAGGAAGGACAGTTCGCGTTGATCGGGCGGAACACCGGCCGGCGGTTCCGGCTCGCCGACCCCGTGCGCGTGCGGGTCGAGTCGGTGGACAAGGATCGCCGCCAGATCGATTTCGCGCTGATCGAGAAGCCCAAGGAGTGAGGTGGAGTTCGCGTTCCCCTGGATTCGCTGGCTGCTGAAGGCGTGGTTCTGGATCGGCGCGGTGTTCTTCTTCTATCTCTTCTGGATCGACATCTTCGTCCACCGCTGGTTCATCCTGCTATGGGCGTTCTTCAGCCTGGGGCTCGGGGCGTACGTGGCGCCGGCCATCCGGGTCGACCCGCAGGGCCTCGAGGTGAAATATCTCTGGCGCTACCGGCGGATCCCGTGGGGACGGGTGTTGAACGTCCAGCGGACGCTGCTCGGAGCCCAGATCCTCACCGTGGAACGCAACTGGGCATATAGGGTCGTCGGCTACCAGTTTCCGATGCCGGGGGTGGGAGAGCTGGTCGAGGTGGTGGAGGCGGGTCTGCGCCGCCGGCGGTGAAGGAGCGCGCTTGACTTCCCCCTGATCGCATGGTATCAGGAAGCGATCTTCAAGGGGACAACGACCTTCCAAGGAGGAGCGATGGCGAACGGGCAGCAGGCAGGGGGCGGGGGAGGGAACGGGGGTGTCTACGCGATCCTGATCATCATCATCATCCTCATCCTGGCCGCGGTGCTCTATATGAGCGGGGCGTTCGGCGGCGGGGACGGCGGCGCGGACATCGAGGCGGACATCAACATCGAGCAGCCGGTGGGCAACGGAGGCGAGTAGCTCTCCCTCGGTAACTTCCGGAAAGCGACGGCGGGTAGGATGCAGAAGCGCATCCGTCCCGCCGTTCTGCTTGGAGCTCAGCCGTCGGCCGGGTCCGACCCCGCCGACTCCATCCCGTGGGGGACCCCTTCGTACCCCAGGATCGTGTGGTAGATGGCCTTGTCGTAGAACAGGCTGATCGCCTTCGACACCTGGAGCTCGAGCGCGACCGACATCTGCTTCCCGGCGATGATCCCGTTCCACAGGTGGCGCTTGGCGAGCAGGATCGCGCTGATCACCTCGCTCAGGGCGAACCCGGCCGAGCGACGGTCCCGGCCGATGCGATGGTAGTGGTCGTCGATGCGGGGGTCCCACTCGCCGGTGCGGAGCCAGAGCGCGAGGTAGTGGTAGAGCGCCTGGGTGTCGCGCTTGAGCTCCTCTATATCCGGATAGACATGATACCCGGGCGTGGTCCGCTCCCGCCGTACCTCTTCCAGCCAGGCGTCCACCCAGGCTTCGGCGTGCTCGACGATGTAGGTGGCGAGGACCGACTGCGGCGTGCCTCCATAGCGACGGTGTCGAACGGCCATCGGCTACCTCCTGGGGGTGGAAACCCGGCCCGGCAGGGGCGGCGGGTCTCCGCTCATACGGTCTCCGAGAGCGAGAGGCTCTCGAACACGGTCTTCTCCTCGATGCCGCGCTCCAGCGGCACCCGGTAATTGCCGCTCATGCAGGCGTCGCAATGCTGCTCGCGCGCGCCGGCCGCCCGGTACAGTCCCTCGAACGAAAGATAACCCAGCGAGTCCGCGCCCACGAAATCCGCGATCTCGGGGACGGAGAGTTTGGCGGCGACCAGCTCATCGCGGTTGGGGATGTCGATGCCGTAGTAGCAGGGATGGCGGAGGGGAGGCGACGCCACCCGCAGGTGGACCTCCGCGGCCCCGGCCTCGCGCACGAGCCTGACCAGCGCCTTGGAGGTCGTGCCGCGCACGATCGAATCGTCGACGACCACGACCCGCTTCCCCCGGATGACGCTCGACACCGGGTTGTACTTGATCTTGACCCTGAAGTCGCGCACCTCCTGACCCGGCTGGATGAACGTGCGGCCCACGTAGTGGTTGCGGATGAGCCCGAACTCGAACGGCAGGCCGCTGGCCTCGGAGTAGCCCAGGGCCGCGGAGTTGCTGGAGTCCGGCACCGCGAAGACGCAATCGGCTTCGACCGGGTGCTCGCGGGCGAGCTCGCGGCCGAGACGCCGCCGGACCTCGTCGACGCTCAGGCCGAAGAGGTTCGAGTCGGGGCGCGCAAAGTAGATCTGTTCGAACACGCAGAGGCATTCGGCCTCGGCGCTCGGGGCGCGGAGCACCTCGGAGCTTCCGTCGTGGCCGATCTTGAGGACCTCGCCGGGTCCCACCTCCCGCTCGAGCTCGGCGCCGACCAAGTCCAGCGCGCAACTCTCCGAGGCGAGCACGATGCTGTCGCCGCGGCGGCCGATGGATAGCGGCCGGAATCCGTGCGGGTCGCGGGCGGCGTAGAGGCCGTCGGGGGTGAGGATGAGCAGGGAGTAGGCGCCGCTCAGGCGGTCGAGCGTGCTCAGCACGGCGCGGTCCCGCGACGGGTCACGCTCGGCGGCGATCAGGTGGACGACGACCTCCGTATCCATGGTCGACTGGAAGATCGAACCCGCGCGCTCGAGCCGGCGCCGCAGCGTGCGGGCGTTGACGAGGTTGCCGTTGTGGGCCACGGCGAGGAAGCCGTCGCGGTAGTTGACGAGGATCGGCTGGGCGTTGGCGAGGGTAGGGCTCCCGGTCGTCGAGTAGCGGTTGTGGCCGATCGCCGCGGTGCCGGGAAGGGCGGCGAGGACCCGCTCGTCGAAAGCGTCGGCGACCAGCCCCATCGCCCGCTGGGCGTAGGCCCGCGCGCCGTCGCTGGAGACGATGCCGGCGGACTCCTGGCCGCGGTGCTGGAGGGCGTAGAGCCCGAGATAGGCCCAATCCGCTGCCCTCTCGGGACCGATCACCCCCACGATGCCGCATTCTTCCCGCGGTCCGCTCATCGCTCGTCCTCCATCGTCTCCATGCGGGTCTCGATCGCCGTGGCCCAGCTCCGCTCCAGCGCCACCCGCGGCCGCTCGCCGACCCCGCGGAAGCGAAGGACGCCGTCATCGGTCGCCCGGCCCAGGACCCGCCCCGGCACGCCGTCCGCGGCAAGGCGCTCCCGGACCGCGGGAAGATGGTCGAATGGGACGAGGAGCAGGTAGCGGGCGCCGTCCTCGCCGAACAGCGCGGCGTGGATGCCACCGGGCTCGTCGCCGGCCTCGATCTCGAGGTCGAGGCCGAGGCCGGCCGGGAGCCCGAAGCAGAGCTCGGCTGCCGCGACCGCCAGGCCGCCGTCGGAGAGGTCGTGGGCGACGCGGGCGAGGCCCGTGCGGACGAGGTCCCGCACGAGCTCCCCGTGGCGGCGCTCGGCGTCGAGGTCGACCGCCGGGGCGCGGCCCGCGACGACGCCGAGCACCTCGGCGAGCAGGGAGCCGGCTCCGAGATGCGTCCCGTCCGGACCGATCAGGACGAGCGCGTCGCCGGCGGCCCCGCCCCCGCGCGGCCGCTCGGCCAGGTCCTCCAGCAGGCCGACCATTCCGATCGTCGGCGTGGGATAAATCGCGCCGGCCGGGGACTCGTTGTAGAACGACACGTTCCCGCTCACGACCGGCGCGTCGAGGGCGCGGCACGCGTCGGTGATCCCCCGGACGGCCTCGACGAACTGATGATAGACCGCGTCCTTCACCGGGTTGCCGAAGTTCAGGCAGTCGGTCACCCCCAGCGGACGGGCGCCGACACACGTCAGGTTGCGGGCCGCCTCGGCCACGGCCAGCGCGCCCCCGCGCCGCGGGTCGCAGTACACGTAGCGGCCGTTGCCGTCGGTCTTGAGCGCGAGTCCGCGGTCGGTGCCCGGGATCCGCAGGAGCGCGGCGTCGGCTCGGCCGGGGCCGAAGACCGTGTTCGTCTGGACGTGGTGGTCGTACTGCTCCCACACCCACCGCTTGGAGGCGATCGAGGGCGCCCGGAGCAGAGTCTCGAGCGCATCGATCGGGTCGATCGCGGCGATGGTCTCGGACGACGGCATCCGGTCGTGCACCTCGGCGAGGTAGGGGGGTGGATCGACCTCGCGGACGTACCGGGGGACTTCGTCCACCAGGGCCTCCACCGGGATCGCGCACACCTCCTCGCCGTCCTCGAGGATCCGCCACGCGCCGTCGTCGGTCACCGCGCCGACCCGCGTGCAGGGGAGGTCCCACTTCGCGGCGATCGCCAGCAGCGCTGCCTCCTGGTCCGGCCGGGCGACGACGAGCATCCGTTCCTGCGACTCCGAAAGGAGCACCTCGTAGGGGGTCATGCCGGGCTCCCGACGCGGCACCAGCGCGACATCGATCTCGATCCCCGTGCCGGCCCGCGCCGCCATCTCGCTGCTCGAGGAGGTGAGCCCGGCGGCCCCCATGTCCTGGATGCCGACCGCGGCGCCCGACGCGATGATCTCCAGCGTCGCCTCGAGCAGGAGCTTCTCCGTGAATGGATCGCCGATCTGGACGGTCGGGCGGCTCTCGACGGCGTCGCCGGACAGCTCCGTCGAGGCCAGCTTGCTGGCCCCGTGGATCCCGTCGCGGCCGGTCGCCGCGCCCAGCACGTACACGGGATTGCCGGGCCCGGCGGCGGAGGCTCCGGTCAGGTCCTCGTGCCGCAGGAGCCCCACGCACATCGCGTTGACGAGCGGGTTGCCCGCGTAGGCGTCGTCGAAGACGATCTCGCCGCCGACGGTCGGCACGCCCACACAGTTGCCGTAGTCGCCGACCCCGCGGACGACGTGCCGGAACAGGTACCGCACGTGGGGGTCGTCGAGCGAGCCGAAGCGCAGGCTGTCGAGCGTCGCGATCGGCCGCGCTCCCATCGTGAACACGTCCCGAAGAATGCCGCCCACGCCCGTGGCCGCGCCCTGGTACGGCTCGACGGCCGAGGGATGATTGTGGCTCTCCATCTTGAAGACGACGGCGAGACCGTCGCCCACGTCGATCGCCCCCGCGTTCTCGCCCGGTCCCTGGACGACCTGCGGGCCGTCCGAAGGGAGCTCGGCGAGCAGGGCGCGGCTGTACTTGTAGCCGCAATGCTCGCTCCACATCAGGCTGAAGACGCCGAGCTCGGTGAAGTTGGGGTCCCGACCGAGGAGCTCTACGATGCGGTCGTACTCGTCGGGCCGGAGGCCGTGCGCCTCGACGACCTCGGGGGTGACCGGCGTGTCCCGGAGCGCGGTGGTCACGCCGCGGCCTCGACGAGCCCGCGGAACACCCCGCGCCCGTCGTCGGATCCGAGCAGGAGGTTCATGGCGCGGTCGGGGTGAGGCATGAGGCCGAGGACGTTGCCAGCCGGGTTCGCGATCCCGGCGATCGCGCGGGCGGATCCGTTGGGGTTGGCCTCCGGCGTGACGGCGCCGGTCTCGTCGACGTAGCGGAACACCACCCGCCCCTCGTCCTCCAGCCGGTCGAGCGTCGCCTCGTCGGCGACATAGTTGCCTTCGCCGTGGGCGACCGGGTAACGGACGAGCTGACCGGGGCGGAACTGGCGCGTGTAGGGGGTCGCGACGCTGTCCACCCGTAGCCACTGCTCCCGGCAGACGAACGTCAGTCGATCGTTTCGCATCAGCGCCCCGGGCAGGAGCCCGGCCTCCGTCAGGATCTGGAAGCCGTTGCAGATCCCGAGCACGGGCCCGCCGGATTCCGCGAACCGGATCACCCGCTCCATGATCGGGCTGAAGCGGGCGATCGCCCCGGCCCGCAGATAATCGCCGAACGAGAAGCCGCCGGCGAGGACGATTCCGCGGACCCCCGCGAGATCCGTTTCCTTGTGCCAGAGCCACACCGGGCTCGCGCCATCCACCGCGCCGACGGCCGCGAACACGTCCTGGTCGCAGTTCGTGCCCGGGAATCGCACCACGCCGATCGGGACGCCGCTCACGCGCCGGGCTCCCCGGCCAGCTCGAACGAGTACCGCTCGATCACCGTGTTGGCGAGGAGCCGCTGGCACATCTCGTCGACCTGCTTCGCCAGGTCGTCACCGGCGTCCGCGGCGACCTCGAGCGTGATCCACTTGCCGACCCGGACCTCCTCGACGCCGCCGTAGCCGAGGGCCTGGAGCGCGTGCTCGAGGGCCTTGCCCTGCGGGTCCAGCATGCCCTCCTTGAGCTGGACGAAGACCTCGACGCGGGCGGTCACCGGTTCCCCGCCAGCGGCTGGCCGACGATGCGGCGATACGCTTCGCGATACCGGTCGGACGTCGCCTCCACGGCGGCGTCGGAGAGCGGGGGGAGGGGCGGCTCACCGTTCCAGCGCCCGGCCGCGCGCTCGGCCTCGAGGAAGTCGCGGACCGGCTGCTTGTCGAAGGAGAGCTGTGCTCCGCCCGGGCTCCATTCCGCGGCGTCCCAGAAGCGGGAGGAGTCCGGCGTCAGGACCTCGTCGATCAAGAGGAGCTCGTCCTCCGCCGGACCCCAGCCGAACTCGAACTTCGTGTCCGCGAGGATCAGCCCGCGCTCCCGCGCGTGCTCCCGTCCCTGGGCGTAGAGGGCCAACGAGCGGTCGCGCAGCCGCTCGGCCAGCGGCCCGCCGACCCGCTCCACCAGCTCGGCGAAGGAGATGTTCACGTCGTGGCCCTCCGCCGCCTTGGTGGCGGGGGTGAAGATCGGGGTGGGGAGCTGGTCCCCGCGGCGGAGGCCCGGGGGCAGCTCGATCCCGGTCACGGTTCCGCCTTCCTGGTACTCCCGCCAGCCGGATCCCTCGAGATAGCCTCGGACGACGCACTCGACCGCGATCGGCCGGGCGCGCACGCAGAGCATCGAGCGTCCCCGGAGGGTCCCCGCGTGCGGGGCGAGGTCGGGCGCCGCGGCGACGATCTCGTCGATGTCCGTCGCGATCCGGTGATGCGGGGCGGCCGCGTCGAGCCGGTTCAGCCAGAAGTCCGACAGCCCGGTCAGGACGCATCCCTTGTCGGGGATCCCCTCTTCGAAGACGATGTCGAACGCCGACAGGCGATCGGTCGCGACCAGCAGGAGGTCGTCTCCCACGGCGAACATCTCGCGCACCTTGCCCCGGCTCACGTGGGGCAGGGACAGCTCCATCGTGGTGGTTGCGGCAGCGTCTCGGGTCTTCATCGGCTCCTCTGGATGGCAGGGCTGGAAAGATCGGATTCCGTCAGCGGATCTCCACGCGGCCCATCTGGCCGTCGCGCTCCACGAACAGGGTCCCGCGCCCGCCGCCGCGCAGGAGCTCGATCAGGTTCTCGGCGTCGTCGGCGCCGTCGAGCCGGGTGGATCCGAGCGCGACGAGCACATCGCCCTCGCGCAGGCCCAGCCGACGGAACCCGGAATCCGGATCGAGCCGCTCGAGGTAGAGCCCGTCCGTCGTGGAGAGCCCGAGATGGGACGCCAGCGTCGGAGTGAGCACGACGACCGTGGCTCCGAACGGCGTCTCGATGCGCGGCGCGCGCCGCAGCGGATCGTCCTCCGGGGATACCGTGCGCTGGAACGTGGTCCCGTCGCGGCTCAGGACGAGGGTCAGCTCCGAGCCCGTCGGCAGATCGAGGAGCCGGCCCTCCCAGTCGATGGGGGACTGCAGCGGCCGGCCGTCCGCCTCCACGATGACGTCCCCGGGCTCGATGCCCGCGCGCTCGGCCGGGCTCTGCGGGTCCACCCGGATGACCCGGGCCCCGACCGCGGGCCGCCCGTTGGCGCCCTGCGTCGGGGCCAGATGCACGCCCAGCCAGGGCCGACGGATCGTGCCGAACTCCACGATGTCCCGCAACACGCGCCGCGCCCGGTTGATCGGAATCGCGAAGCCGAGCCCGATCGAACCCCCGCTCGCGCCGGAGAAGATGAACGCGTTCACGCCCACGACCTCGCCCGCGGCGTTGACGAGCGGGCCGCCGGAGTTGCCCGGATTGATGGCCGCGTCGGTCTGGATCATCCCCGACCACACCTGGGCCCGGCCACCTCCCTGCTCGGGCCGCACGTCGCGATCGATCGCGCTGATCACGCCGACCGTGACCGAGGGGTTCCGGTCGGCGAGAAGGTAGCCGAACGGGTTGCCGATCGCGATCGCCCACTCCCCGATCAGCAGGCTGTCCGAGTTGCCCAGGCGCGCGGTCGGCAGGTCGTCGGCCTCGATCTTGAGGACCGCGAGGTCGGTCAACTCGTCGGCCTGGACCAGCTCGGCCGGAAGCTGCCGGCCGTCCAGCAGGGTGACGACGATCTCGGTCGCATCGGCCACGACGTGCTGGTTGGTGATCACATAGCCGTCCTGCGAGACGATGAACCCGGAGCCGAGGCCCTGGATCTGGCGCAGTCGCTCGCGCGGCGGGAACAGCCCGCGGAAGAAGGGATCCATGAACGGATCGTCGAAGAACGAGCGCTCGCGGACGACCTGGGTGGCGACCACGTTGACCGAGACGACCGCCGGGCCCACGTCCTCGGCGGCGGTCACGATCGCGTTCCGGCGGGACTCGTCGATCGAGCGCGACGGCGTCTGGGCCAGAGCGTGCGACAGCGCCCGGTCCGAGGGCGCGCGGGCCGCCACGGCCCACAACGCGACTCCGCCCGCCAGGGCGAGCGCGGTCACCGCGATCAGGACATCCCTCCTCGACTTCATCCGCTATGCCCCTCCGGGTAGTCGACGGCCCACAGGAACAGGCCCTCGGGTGGCGCGTAACCGGCCTGCGGCCGCTCGCCGCCCTCGGTGAGAGCCCGTTCCAGCGCGGCGGGCGACAGCCGACCGAGGCCCACCGCGACGAGCGCGCCCACCAGCGCCCGGACCATGTGTCGGAGGAACCGGTCGGCCGTGACCTCGAGCGCCCGGCCGTCGCGCGAGCGCTGCCAGCGGGCCCGGCGGACGACGCACCGCCCGGGAGCCTCGCCGTCGCGGACCCGGGCTTCCGCCGAGCCCTTCGCGAATCGCCGGAAGTCGTGCCGGCCGACGAGCAGACCGGTGGCCGCCCCCATCGACTCCCAGTCGAGGCGGCGGCGAATCGGCCACGCGTAGCGGCGGACGAACGGGGAGAACGCCTGGCGTCCGAGCGCCAGCTGGTAGCGGTAGGTGCGGGCGGTGGCGTCGTGCCGGGCGTGGAAGTCCGGCGCGGCCGGAGCCAGACGAAACACCCGGATGTCGGTGGGGAGCTGGGCGTTCCAGGCGCGCTTCAGCTCGCGCGCCGACAGCCGGCCCTCGTGGTCGAAGTGGACGACCTGGCCACGCGCGTGGACTCCCGTGTCGGTGCGCCCGGACGCGATCACGTCGACCGGGCCCACGATCTGCGCCAGCGCGGCCTCGCAGGTACCCTGGACGGTCGTGGCGTCGATCTGGCGCTGCCAGCCGCGATACTGGGTCCCATCGTACTGGAGGATGGCTCGGACGCGCTGCACGCTGCGGGTGGAATCGGCCCTCGACGTCGAAGATAGGAGGCCTGCCGAACCCCGGCAATTTCGACCGGATCCCCGGGCCGACGCCACGTTGCGCCTCATCGGGGGGGTGCGTACGTTCGCCGGCCATGCGTCTGAAGCTCCACACGCAGATCCTTCTCGGGCTCGTGCTCGGCGCGGTGGCCGGCGTGATCGTCGGGCCCTCGATCGGAGTCATCAAGCCGATCGGCGACGCGTTCATCAAGCTCATCACCATGATCGTCGTTCCACTCGTCTTCGCCTCGATCCTGGTCGGCGTGGCCAGCCTGGGCGACCTCGCCAAGCTCGGCCGCATCGGGCTGAAGACCATCCTGTTCTACCTCACCACCACTGCGATCGCGATCACGATCGGGCTGACCCTCGCCAACCTCGTCAAGCCGGGATCGCGATTGGACGAAAGCATCAAGGAGCGGTTGCTGGCCGACTTCTCGGCGGCCGCCGACGTCAACATCGAGCGGGCCGCCGCTCCCCCCTCGGTGGTCGAGACCCTGCTCGACATCATCCCCACCAACCCGATGGAAGCGCTGGCCCAGGGGAGCATGCTCCAGATCATCTTCTTCGCGCTGGTCTTCGGCATCGCGCTGACGTACATGGACAAGGCGAAGTCGGAGCCCGTGATCCGCTTCATGGACGCGGTCAACGACGCCATGATTCAGCTCGTCCACCTGGTCATGAAGATCGCTCCGTACGGCGTCTTCGCGTTGATCGCCGCCATCATCGGACAGTACGGCCTCGGCATCCTGCGCACCCTCATCGTCTACTCACTGGTCGTGATCGCGGGGCTGGCGATCCATGCCATCCTCGTATACCCGGCGGCGGTGAAGCTGTTCGCGGGCATGAGCCCGGTTCATTTCTTCAAGGGCATCGCGCCCGCCCAGCTGGTCGCCTTCAGCACCAGCTCCTCGAACGCGACCCTGCCCGTCACGATGGAATGCGCGGAGGAGAACCTGGGCGTCAGCGAAGAGGTGTCGGCGTTCGTCCTCCCGCTGGGCGCGACGATCAACATGGACGGGACCGCGTTGTACCAGGGGGCGGCGACGATCTTCATCGCCCAGGTGTACGGCCTCGACCTGTCGATCGGACAGCAGCTCATGGTCGTGCTCACCGCCACCCTGGCCTCGATCGGCGCCGCCGGCGTTCCCGGGGTGGGCATGATCACGCTGGCCCTCGTGCTCAGGACGGTCGGCGTGCCGATCGAGGGCATCGCCCTCATCCTGGGTGTCGATCGGATCCTCGACATGTGCCGCACCACGATCAACGTCACCGGAGACTCCGCGTGCGCGGTCGTGGTCGCCGCGACCGAAGGCGAGCTCTCCGTGCCGCCTCCCATCGCCGCGGGTGGAGAGCTCCCGGTCTGGACCGGGGAAGCCCGTTCGTGAGCCGCGACCCGCGGCTGGCCGCGGGCGATCCCCACGCCAGCCTGCACGCGATCTCCTCCGGGTCGGACCTGACCGCGGCCGAGGCCGAGGCGCTGTTCTCGCAGGTGATGGAGGGTCGGGTGTCGGAGGCCCTGATCGCTGCCCTGCTGGCGGCACTCGCCACCAAGGGGGAGACGGAGCAGGAGATCACCGGCGCGGCGCGTGTGATGCGCGCGCGCGTCGAGCGCGTGCCGTCCTCGCGCTCGCCCCTTCTCGACACGTGTGGGACCGGGGGCGACTTCTCCGGCAGCTTCAACGTCTCGACGGCGGCGGCGTTCGTCGTGGCGGCGGCCGGCGTGCCGGTGGCCAAGCACGGAAACCGCGCCGCCTCGTCGCGCTGCGGCTCGGCGGACGTGCTCGAGGAGCTGGGCGTGGTCATCGACCTGCCCCCCGACCGCGTCGGGCGAACGATCGACGAGGTCGGGATCGGGTTCCTGTACGCCCCGCGCTTCCATCCGGCGATGCGCCACGCGATCGGCGCGCGGCGCGAGATCCGGATCCGCACCGTCTTCAACCTCCTGGGCCCGCTGACCAACCCGGCCGGAGCCCGGCGGCAGGTGATCGGCGTGCCGTCGGCCGACGCGGTGGGGCGGATTGCCGCCGTGCTGCGGGAGCTCGGCGCCGAGGCCGCGGTCGTGGTCCACGGCCTGGAGGGGCTGGACGAGATCTCCGTCTGCGGTCCGACCCGGATGGCGACGCTGCGGGGCGGGGAGGTGGAGGAGGGCGAGATCGTCCCGCAGGACCTGGGGCTCGCCACGTTCCCCGCCGCCGATCTGGCGGGGGGTGACGTGGCGGAGAACGCGCGCATCCTGCGCGCGGTGCTCGCCGGGGAGGGGAGCGAGGCCCAGCAAGCGGTCGTGGCGGCCAACGCGGGCGCGGGCCTCTGGATCGGGGGAGCGGCGCCGGACCTGCGCGCGGGGGTGGAGCGGGCGCGGGGGACGCTGGCCTCGGGGCGCGCCGCCGCGCTCCTCGGGGACCTCGTCGAGCTCACCCGGCGGCTCGCGGCCGAGGCGCCGCCCTAGCGGTACTTGCGGAGAACGCCGATCGCCACACCCTGCACCTCCACCCGGTCCGATTCGTAGACGAGCGGGGCCAGGCGCTCGTTCGCCGGCTGCAGCCGGATCTTCCCGTCCGCTTCGCGGAACAAGGTCTTCAGCGTCGCGTGCTCGCCGTCGATGAGCGCTACGACCCGCTCGCCGTTGCGCGCGGTGTCACGGCGCTCCACGATCACGTAGTCTCCATCCTCGATGTGCTCGTCGATCATCGAGTCTCCGGCGACGCGGAGGACGAACGTCTCGCCGCGCCCCAGCATCTCCTCGGGCACGACCAGCGTCTCGTTCCCGGCGATCGCCTCGAGCGGCTCTCCGGCCGCGACGCGCCCCAGCAGCGGGAGCTCGACCGCGCCGGGACGGGGCCTCCCCGAAGCCTGGTGCAGCTCGATCGCGCGGCTCCGGTTCGGGTCCCGCCGGAGGACGCCCTTCTCCTCGAGATTCTCGAGGTGCTCGTGGACGGTCGCCACGGAGCTCAGTCCGAAGTGGGCCGCGATCTCCTCGAGACTCGGAGCGTAGCCGCTCTCCTCGATGAACGCACCCAGGTAGTCGTAGATTTCCCGTTGCCGCCTGGTTAGCTTCATGCTCACCCTGCTCCCTCGTGGACGCTCCAGCGGCGGGGCCCGTACGAACGCGTCGGCCCCCTTCGCGATGACGGATCAACATTGACCGAACAAACGCCGAAAGTCAAGCCCCCGGCGGGATTCCTCGCCCGGGCCCTGGCGCGGAAGCGCCGCGAGGTCGAGAACGGCCGCCGGGTGCGCCCGAAGGACGAGCTGGCCAGGGCGGCGCGGGACCGCGCCCCGGCCCGTCCGTGGGCCGCCACCCTCCGCGCGCCCGGGGCCGCGGTGATCGCCGAGGTCAAGCGCGCCAGCCCATCGGCCGGCTCGCTGGCCCCGGACCTCGACGCGGCCGGCCGGGCGCTCCTGTTCGAGCGCAGCGGCGCGGCCGCGATCAGCGTCCTGACCGACGCGGCCTTCGACGGCCGGCTCGACGACCTCCGCGCGGTGGCGGATGCGGTCACGATCCCCGTCCTGCGGAAGGACTTCCTCGTCGATCCCTGGCAGGTGTGGGAGAGCCGTGCAGCGGGCGCCGACGCCGCGCTCGTCATCGTGGCCGCGCTCGACGACGAGGGCCTGGCCGGACTCGTGGAGGCCGCCGGCGAGGCGGGCCTCGGGCTCCTGGTCGAGATCCACGTGTCGGAGGAATCGTCGCGTGCGGTCGCGCTCGACGCGGACGTGATCGGCGTCAACGCGCGTGACCTCGCGAGCCTCGACGTCGACGTGGACGCCGGGCTCGATCTGCTGCGCCGGCTGCGCGGCGAGGCCCCCGAGGCGGTGCTGGTCGCCGAAAGCGGGATCCGGGGGCCGGACGACGTCCGGCGCGCGCGGAGAGCGGGCGCGGACGCCGTGCTGGTCGGTGAGCACCTGGCGCGTGCGGCGGACGCCGGAGCGGCGCTCGCGGCGCTCGTCGACGCCGACCATGCCGACGCTTGACGGGCGCGCTCGGCGACGAATCTTGTACCTTGCCTTGCGTGTCCGAACCGTTCCGCATCAAGGTCTGCGGCATCACCTCCGAGGACGCGGCCCAGGCCGCGGTCGAGGCCGGCGCGGATCACCTGGGGGTCGTTCTCTGCGCCTCCGTCCGGCGGGTGTCGCGGGAGCGCGCCGTCGAGCTGACGACGCGGGTTCCGGCCGCCTGGGTCGGCGTCTTCGCTGATGGCTCGATCGAGGAGATGATCGGCCTCGCGCGCGACCTGGATCTCGCTGCGCTCCAGCTCCATGGCCGCGAGACCCCGGCCCTCTGCCGCGCGGTGCGCGACGCGACCGGGCTCGCCGTCTGGAAGGCGATCGGGCCGGCGCTCCGGGGACACGAGGCGGACTATCGGGACGCGGCCGACGCCCTTCTGCTCGACGCCGGGACGGGGGGAAGCGGAAGGACGCTGGACTGGGAGGCGGTCGGAGCCGAGTTCCCGCGATCCCGTCGCCGGATCCCCCTCCTCGTTGCCGGGGGGCTCGACGCCGACAACGTCGGCCTCGCGATCCGCGCGTCGGATCCGGACGGGGTGGACGCCAGCAGCCGGCTCGAGAGCGCCCCCGGGGTCAAGGACCCCGACCGCATCCGCGCCTTCGTGCTGCGCGCCCGCGCCGCCGCGGAGACGGTGCGCCGCGGGGCCACGGGAGCCGCGCGATGAGGGGGGAGGGGACGTCCGCCGTCCCCCGGCCCGGATACTTCGGGACCTTCGGCGGCCGGTTCGTGCCGGAGACGCTCGTGGCCGCGCTCGACGAGCTCGAGCGGGCGTGGGGGGAGGCGTGGGGGGACGCGGGCTTCCATTCCGAGCTCGACGCCCTCCTCTCCGAATACGTCGGTCGGCCCTCGCCCCTGACCCATGCGCCGCGTCTCTCCGACGCGACCGGGCTCGACGTCTGGCTGAAGCGCGAGGACCTGAACCATACCGGGGCGCACAAGATCAACAACACGATCGGCCAGGTGCTCCTGGCCCGGCGGATGGGGAAGCGGCGCATCATCGCCGAGACGGGAGCCGGCCAGCACGGCGTGGCGACTGCGACCGCCTGCGCGCGCTTCGGGCTGGAATGCGTCGTCTACATGGGCGTCGAGGACACCCGGCGTCAGGCGCTCAACGTCTACCGCATGCGGCTGCTCGGCGCGGAGGTCGTCCCGGTCGACGCGGGTACCCGGACGCTCAAGGACGCGACGAACGCGGCGATCCGCGACTGGGTGACCCACGTCGAGACCACCCATTACGTCATCGGCTCGGTGGTCGGGCCCCACCCGTATCCCACGCTGGTCCGGGAGCTCCAGTCGGTCATCGGCCGTGAAGCGCGCGCGCAGGCGCTCGAGCGCCTGGGAACGCTCCCCGACGCCGCGGTCGCGTGCGTCGGCGGCGGGTCGAACGCGATCGGCCTCTTCCACGCGTTCCTCGAGGACCCGGTCGCTCTGGTCGGCGTCGAAGCGGCAGGCGAGGGGCTCGACGGGCGTCACGCGGCGACGCTGGGGCGGGGGACGCCCGGCGTCCTCCACGGAGCGCGCAGCTATCTCCTGCAGGACGCCCACGGCCAGGTGGCTGGGGCCCACTCGATCGCCGCCGGCCTCGACTATCCCGGTGTCGGTCCCGAGCACTCCGCCCTCAAGGACAGCGGACGCGTCACGTACGTCTCCGTCGACGACCGGGAGGCTCTCGACGCCTTCCATCGGACGAGCGAGCTCGAAGGGATCATCCCGGCGGTGGAGAGCGCCCATGCGATCGCCCTGCTGCTGCGCCGGCCGCCACCGCTGCCTCCGGGGGCGCGTACGATCGTCTGCCTCTCCGGCCGCGGCGACAAGGACGTCCAGGCCGTGGCCGAGCACGAGCGAGCGCAGGGGTCGGAGCCATGAACGTCACGAACCCTCAGACGGCCGCCGCCGGAACCGAGCTCGTGCAGGAGCTGGTGCGGGTGTTCAAGGTGCGGCGGCTCTACGGTCCCGCCCATCCGCAGCGCAAGGAGGTCGAGTCCGTCGCCGCCCGGCGACTCGGGGCCCTACTCGCGGAGGAAAGGTCGGTCGAGCTCGACATCCACGAGACGCGGCTGGAGGCGGGCGGTGAGGTCGTCTACGATCAGGCGCCGGGGCCCGAGTCGCTGGCGCACATGCTGTTCCGCGAGGGGCTGCGCCACATCGCGTTCCTGGACGGCCTGTCCGCGGAGGAGTTGGGCGGCTTCCTCGACGAGGTGGCCCTCGCCTCCCAGCAGGGGGCCGACACGGAATTCGATCTCATAGCGCGTCTCTGGGAGAAGCGCTTCATCCACATCCGTTACGCGTTCGTCGAGGCGCTCTCCGACGAGGAGTGGACCCCGCCCGCGGAGGAACGGCTGAGCGAGAGGGACCGGGAGTCGATCCGAGTCCTCCTGACCGAGGACGATCGCACCGCCCTGGAGCGCCCCCCGGCCGTCCTGCTGGCCGACCCCACACTCTACTTCCTCGACGACGAGGACATGGCGGAGCTGCAGGCGGGGCTCGACGACGAGAAGGGGCGGGCGCTGTTCGTGGAGGTGCTGACGTGCGTCCGGGAGCTCCTGATGGATCCCGTGGTGGACGACATCGGCCCCGCCATCGAGATGATCGAGGAGATCCACGCCGAGTACCTGCGCGACGAGATCTATCGCCGGGTCATCGAGATCCATCAGATCTTCGAGCCGTATATCGCGCAGGAGTCGATCCCCACCGTTGCGCGCGAGGCGTTCGACCGCATGCAAGCGACGACGCTCGGGGAGACGACGCTGGCGCGGCTGACCCGGCGCGTGCTGGCTGAGGAGATCGACGCCGCCGAGGCCGGCGGGTTCCTGCTCGCCTTCGGCGCCGGCAGCCTGGGGCTCGTGCTCGCGGGCATCCCGGAGATCAAGCGCGTGTGCCAGCAGCCCGCCATGGTCGAGGCGTTCCGCGCGATCGCCAGCTCCGACGAGGACGGCCTCCGCCGGTCGCTGGGGAGCGAGGACCCGCAGGAAGCCGTCGCGGCCGCCTACATCGTCGGGCTGACGGGGGACAGCCGACAGCTCGACGCGCTGGGCGCCGCGCTGTCGTCGGGGAGCCCGGAGGTCCGTCGCGAGGCGGTGCTCGCGCTGAAGAGCTTCGGTGGAGGGCGCGCCCTCGAGTTCGTGGGGCAGGCCGTCGACGACGACGATCCGTCGGTCCGGCTCTACGCGCTCCGCCACCTGGTGAGCTACCGCTACGCCCCGGCGCTCCCGCGCGTGACCGCACGGCTGAAGCACGCCGACCCCGAGCGCTCGCTGACCGAGCAGCGCCTGCTGTACGAGACCCTGGGGGCCCTCGGTGGAGAGGAGGTCGTGGACGACCTCGTGTCCCGCTTCCGCAAGCGGCGGAGATGGTTCCGCAAGCGCGACCCGGAAGAGGCGGCCTGCATCCTGATCGCGCTCGGGGCTACGGCCACGGAGGGCGCGCGCGCGGTCGTCGAGGAGGCGCGCGGCGACCGGCATCCGCTCGTCTCGCGCGTCGCCAATCAGGTGATCCAGTCCTGGGGCGCCGTGAGCGTCGAAGCGTGACCCACGTCGCGGCCACCGTCCCGATCCAGGGGATCGGCAGGGAGCTGGTGCAGAACCTGTTCGTGGCGCTGCGTTCGGCGCAGCTCTACGACCCGCGCAACGACACCCTGCGGGCCGCGGCGGATCGCTTCGTCCAGTCGCTCGAGGAGCTGCTTCTCGTCGACCGCGGAGCGCGCCTCGAAGTGGGCGGAGACCTGATCCTGGTCAACGACGTGCGCATCCGCAGCGAGCTCCGCAGCTACAGCATCCACGCCAACCTGCTGCGCTTCTTCCGCGAGCTGGGGATCGGGGGCTTCGAATGGGAGACGGTCCCCGACGTGGGGGAGGCGGCCCGGTTCGTCAGCGTGGTTGGGCGACTCGAGGTCGAGGACCTCGAGGATCCGGTCTTCCAGCTCCGCGAGCGGCTCCTCCACGAGGGGCTCGGCGACATCCAGGTCCTCGAGCCGCGCGAGGAGGAGAGCGAGACCCTCGCCGATGACCCCGACAAGCGACGGCGCGCCGAGAAGACCTATCGTCACACGGTCGTCGTCACGCGCCAGCTCATGGAGAGCCTGCGCGCCGGTCACACCCTCCGACTGACCCGCGTGCGTCGCGCGGTCCAGTCGATCGTCGATCAGGTCTTCGACGACGAGAGCCTCCTCGTGGGGCTGACGAACCTGCGGGACTACGACGAGCCCACGTTCACCCACAGCGTCAACGTCTGCATCTTCGCCGTGTCGCTGGGACAGCGGATCGGGCTCTCGCGTCTCGAGCTCTACGAGCTGGGGATGGCCGGCTTGCTGCACGATCTCGGCAAGGTCGACGTGCCGCTCGACGTGCTCCTGAAGAGCGAGGCGCTCACCGACGAGGAGTGGGAGGCGATGCAGCGTCATCCCCTCTACGGGGTATGGCGGATCCTGGCCGGCCGTCAGCGCGGCCGGGTCCCGGCGCGGGAGATGCTGGCCGCCTTCGAGCACCACCTGAACATCGACCTCTCCGGCTACCCGGCCCTCCGGTTCCCGCGCCGGCTCGCGCTCTACTCGCGGATCGTCGCGATCTGCGACTCGTTCGATGCGGGCACGACTCCCCGCGTGTACAAGACCGACCCGATCACGCCGGCGGAGATGCTGCAGGCGCTCGAGCGCTGGAAGGGGATCCGCTACGACCCGATCCTCATCAAGGCGTTCGTCAGCCTGCTCGGGATCTACCCTCCCGGATGCGTCGTG
>DATKCO010000068.1:0-19708 GCA_035513155.1 Gemmatimonadota bacterium
CTTCGCCTCCTCCAGGTAGCGGCCGCGGAGCTTGGTGATCGCGTAGTGGTACGAGACCCGGGCGCTGGTCTCCGTCGTGCCGAGGATCTCGGCGATCTCGCGGTACGGCATCCCGTCATAGGTCCGGAGCACGACGACCGCGCGCTGGACGTTGGGGAGCTCGGCGATCCGCCGCTCGAGCACCTCGGCCTCGGCGCGGCGCTCCGCCCGCCGCTCGGGACCGGGCGCCGGATCGGCGATCTCGCGGTCCAGGTCCGCCGTCGTCGTCCGCCGCTCGCGCTCGAGCGCGTCGTAGGCGAGCCGCACCGCGACCCGGTAGAGCCACGTCGAGAACGCCGAGCGGCCGCTGAAGCTGCCGAGCTTCTCCCAGCCGCGGATGAACGCGTCCTGGGTCAGGTCCAGGGCGAGGTCGGAGTCGCCGGTCATCTTGCGGAGCGTGGCGAACACGCGCGCCTGATGGCGCTCGACCAGCTCCCCGTACGCCCGGGCATCGCCACCCCGGGCCCGCTCGACGAGCTCCGTGTCGTCCAATCCCGCTCCATGGCTCGGGTCTCCCCCTTCGCCGATTGGACGGCGGTGAGGGGGGAACGTTAAGCGGCCGGCGGGGAGTGTAGGGGCGGGGGCGGCACGCCGGCTACAGCGGGGGCGGCGTCGCCTGCCTCGCGCCGATCCCTCGGAGCCGCGGGTCCATGGCGTCGCGGAGCCCGTCGCCGAACAGGTTGAACCCGAGGACGACGAACCCGATCGCGAGGCCGGGGAAGATCGAGATCCAGGGCGCGGTGCGGAGGAAGTCCCGGCCGTCGGAGATCATCGCGCCCCAGGACGGGGTTGGCGGCTGGGCGCCGAGGCCGATGAACGAGAGCGCCGCCTCCAGCAGGATCGCCCCCGCCATCCCCAGCGTGACCGCGATGATCGCCGGCGCGAGCGTGTTGGGGAGCACGTGGCGTGCCAGGAGCCGCAGGTCGCTCATCCCGAGCGCGCGTGCGGCCTGGATGAAGTCGAGCTCGCGGACGACGAGGGTCTGGGACCGGACGAGCCGAGCGAGTCCCGCCCAGCCCACGATCCCGATCGCGACGAACAGGACCGTGAGCCCGGGCTGGAACGCGGCCGTGATCGCGATCAGGAGGAGGAGGGTGGGGAACGCCAGCGTGACGTCCGCCAGGCGCATGATCACGCCGTCGATCTTCCCCCCGTAGTAGCCGGAGACGACCCCCAGCGCTACCCCGAGCGAGAACGCGATCCCCTGCGAGGCGACGCCGACGAGGAGCGAGATCCGCGCCCCGTAGAGGACGCGCGAGAGGATGTCGCGGCCGAACGAGTCGGTGCCGAACCAGTGCTCCCACGAGGGGCCCTCCAGGCTCTTCGAGAGGTCCTGCGCGAGTGGGTCGTAGGGGGCGATCCAAGGACCCCCGATCCCGACCGCGACGAGCAGCGCGATGACGGCCCCGCCGCCCATCGCGAGCCGCCGCCGCCGCAGTGCCTTCCAGAGCTCCATCAGGCCTCCGTCCGCTCGTATCGGATCCGGGGGTCGAGCCAGCCGTACAGGAGGTCGACCGCCAGGTTGACGAGGACGAACACGATCGCGAGGAACAGGACCGTCCCCTGGATGACCGGCAGGTCGCGCTTGAGGATCGCGTTCAGCGCGAAGCGGCCGATCCCCGGCCAGGCGAAGATCGACTCGGTGAGGACCGATCCCGAGAGGTAGGCGCCGAAGTCGAGGCCGATCGCGGTGACCACCGGGATCAGGGCCGCCTTGAGCGCGTGCTTGCCGATCACCGTCACCTCGCCGAGACCCTTGGCGCGCGCGGTGCGGATGTAGTCGAGGCGGATCACCTCGAGCATCGACGACCGGGTGAGACGCGCGATGTAGGCGGTCGAGCGCATTCCCAGGGTGAGAGCGGGGAGCACGAGGTAGGGCAGCGCTCCCCCGCCGAAGCCGGACGGGGGCAGCAGCTCCCACGACACCGACACGACGAGGATCAGGATCAGGCCCACCCAGTAGACGGGGAACGAAATTCCGAGGAAGGCGAACGTCATCCCCAACCCGTCGATCCACGTCGACTGTTTGACCGCGGAGACGATCCCGATCAGGATCCCGGAGAGGACGGCGAACACCATCGAGACGGAGGCGAGATAGAGGGTCTTGGGAAAATGCTCGAGGATCCCCTCGAGGACCGGCTGGCGGGTCATGTACGACGTGCCCCAGTCGCCCCGGGCGAGGCCGGATACGTAGTGCACGAACTGCTTCCAGAGGGGATCGTCCAGGTGGAGCTCGGCCCGAAGCCGCGCGATCGTGGCCGGGTCGAAGCGGTCGCCGACCATCGCCAGGACCGGGTCGCCCGGCGCGATGTAGAGCAGCACGAACGTGACGACGAGCACCCCGAGGAGGACCGGGATCGTGTGCAGAATGCGGCGGAGCGCGTACTGGAGCATCTCTGGGGCCGGCCCCTCGGGCGGTGGGTGATGCCACGGAAACGCCGTAACGTATCGAAGCCCTGGAACCCCGCGCAACGCGCGCGGCCTGCGCGCGCGACGGGCGGATCATCCCATCCGACGAGGAGGACCGACGTGCTCCAGAGACTCGCGCTGGCCGCGCTCACCGCCCTGCTGGCGACCGCTCCGGCAAACGCGCAGGAGGCCGACGCCCGGTTCGCCGAGCCCGACCTGCCGACCCCCAACGAGTACCGCTCGGCGAGCGGGCGGCCGGGTTCCGCCTACTGGCAGCAGCAGGCGGACTACGTGATCCGCGCCACGCTCGATCCGGCCACGCAGATGATCACGGGAAGCGAGACGATCACCTACGCGAACCGCTCGCCGGACACGCTGGCGTACGTCTGGGTGCAGCTCGATCAGAACCTGTTCGCGCCCGGTTCCCAGGGCGCGCAGGCCTACCCCCAGGAAGGCCGGTTCGGCGGCGGGGGCTTCGTCGGCGGCTTCGACATCCGGCGCGTGGCGTCCGGGGGGCGCGGCCTCGAGCACCGGATCCGCGACACGCAGATGCGGGTCGAGCTGCCGGTGCCGCTCGCGCCCGGCGGGACGGTGGAACTGGAGATCGACTGGAGCTTCCGGGTGCCGGTGAACGGGGCGGACCGGATGGGGCGGGACGGGGACCTCTATCTCCTCGCCCAGTGGTATCCGCGCATGGCCGTGTACGACGACGTGCACGGGTGGAACACGATGCCCTATCTGGGGCAGGGCGAGTTCTACCTGGAGTTCGGGGACTTCGAGGTCGAGCTGACCGTCCCCGCCACCTGGCTGGTGGGCGCGACCGGCGCGCTCGAGAATCCCGCGGACGTCCTTACCTCCGCGCAGCGCGCGGCTCTCGACCGCGCGCGGACGGGTGGGGAGGTCGTCCCGGTCGTGACGGCCGCGCAGCTCTCCGACCCCGCCGCGTTCCGGCCGGCGACCAGCGGCACGCTGACGTGGCGGTTCACGGCCGAGAGCGTGCGCGATTTCGCCTGGGCGGCGGGGCCGCGGCTGGTCTGGGACGCGACGAGCCGGGGGGAGACGCTGATCCATGCGCTCTACCGGCCGGAGGCGCAGGCGTGGTCCGAGGCGGCGGCGATGACCCGCCACTCGCTCGACTTCTATTCCGACTACCTGATCCCCTATCCCTACCCGACCGCGACCGCGGTCGAGGGGCCGGTGTACGGGATGGAGTATCCGATGATCGTGTTCGTGGCCCCCGAGAGGACCCGCGAGGGGCTGTTCGACGTGCTCGACCACGAGTGGGGTCACACCTGGTTCCCGATGATCGTGGGCACCAACGAGCGGCGCTACGCGTGGATGGACGAAGGGTTCGTCACGTTCATCAACCTCCTCAGCAAGAAGGCGTACCTCCCGGAGAGCCAGCCGGTGCTGGAGAACACCGCCCAGTACGCGGCCCTGATCCGCTCGTTCCGGGAGCAGCCGATCGCCGACTACCCGGACGAGTTCGAGTCCGAGAGCCCGGCGCTCGGGATCGCCGCGTACATCAAGCCGGCGGTCATGCTGACCGCCCTCCGCGAGATGGCCGGCCACGACCTCTTCGACGACGCGTTCCGTTCGTACACCCGGACCTGGGCCTACAAGCACCCGTACCCGGCGGACTTCTTCCGCCACATGGAAGACGGCCTCGGGATGGAGCTGGGGTGGTTCTGGCACAACTGGATCTGGACCACGCAGACCCACGACCTGGCGATCCTCGGCGTCGACCACTCCCAGGTGGACGGAGCGTGGCGCACGACCGTGACGATCGACCAGCGCGGGCGGCTCCTCATGCCGGCCGTCGTGACCGCGACGGCGGGGACCGCCTCCGACACCGTGACGATCCCGGCGCAGGCGTTCTACGGGACCGACCGGGCGACCGCCACGCTGACCCTGCCCGCGCGCGCGGAGCGGATCGTCGTCAATCCCGGTCCCGAGTGGGGAGACGTGAACCCGCAGAACAACACCTGGACCCGCTGACGTGCTACATAGATAGTAGTATGACGTAATCCACCTTACATTCCGGATCGCCCTCACCTCGAGGCTCGCCACGATCGCGCTGGTGGGGTACGATGGGGGCCGCGTGGAAGGAGAGGAGTAGGCGGATGCACGGGATCGAGGTAGGGGCCGGCGTGTGGGCGGCGTGGGCGGCCGCGCTGCTGGTGGGCCTGCGGCACGCCACCGACCCTGATCACCTGACCGCGGTCGCCACGCTGGTGCTGGCCGAGGAGCGCCAGGGGACGCGGCGCGCCGGTCGGCTGGGCCTCGCCTGGGGCGCGGGCCACGCCACCACCCTGCTCGCTCTCGGGATCCCGGCGGTCCTCCTCGGCCACATGCTCCCGCCGGGTGTGCAGGCGGGAGCGGAGATCGCGGTCGGGGCGCTGATCGTGGCCCTTGCCGCGCGGCTCCTGGTCCGCTGGCGTCGCGGGGCGTTCCACCTCCATCCCCACCGCCACGGGGGTCGGATCCATGCCCATCCCCACGCGCACGAGCCGGGCCATGGGGGAGGAGAGGTCGTGCCCGCCCACGACCACCCGCACGAGGCGGCGATGGGGCGCTCGCCCCTGGCCTCCTTCGGTGTCGGCCTCGTCCACGGGGTCGGCGGATCGGCCGCGGCCGGCGTGCTCGTCGTCGCCGCGGTGCCGGGCGCGCGCGCCGCCCTCGTCGCGCTCCTCGTCTTCGCCGCCGGGACCGCCGTGTCGATGGCCGCGGTGTCCGCGGTCCTCGGCCGGATCCTCGTCGCGCGCCCCGCCGCCCGCCACCTGGAGGCGGCCGTGCCGGTGGTGGGGGTTCTGGGAGCGGCGTTCGGCGTCTGGTACGCGGCCTCGGCCGGCGCCGCGCTGGCGGGGGCTCTCTGAGCGCCACGCTGGCTGCGGTCCTCCACGAGCGGTGGTTCGTCCCCGACGACGGGAAGCCCACCCGCTGGGCCGACGCGGCCGAGCCGGAGACACTCGCGGCCTTCGGGGTCGCCGCGGGGATCGTCGGCGCCGCGTGGCTGACGTGGCGGGTATGGGGCTCCAGGCCCGATCTCCTCCCCGGGCCCCTGGCGCTAGGCGCGAGTCCTCCGCAGCTCGCGGTCGTCTACGGCTGGCTTCCGCTCCTCCTCGCCGTCCACACGGCGGTCCCGCTTCTCGTCAGCGGAATCCAGCGAAACCTGCTGGTGCCGAACCTCGACATGGGGATCGGCACCGGCGCGCTCCTGGGGCTCCTGCAGATCGCCGTCGCGCTCCTCCTCTTCTACGGCGTCTTTGCGCGATACGCCGCGATCGGGCTGGCCGGCGTGTGGCTGGCGGGAGCGGCGCTCTTCGGGCCCGTTCTCCTCCTCGAGCACACGATCTTCCTCGGGATCGCCGCCTTCTTCTGGATCGTCGGCCGCGGGCCGGTTGCGATCGACCGGATGTTCGGCCACTGGGCGCACGCGCGCGAGCGCTGGCTGCCGCACGCGATCGCGATCCTGCGCGTGTCGACCGGGATCTCGATCGCCTGGCTGGCGCTCACGGAGAAGCTCCTGAACCTGCCGCTCGCGCTCTCCTTCGTGGAGGTCTATCCCTGGGTCAATTTCCTCTCCGGGCTCGGGTTCTCCGACGTCGCATTCCTCCGGATAGCCGGCACCGTCGAACTGACCGCCGGCCTCCTCCTCGTCCTCGGCGCGTTCCCCCGCCTCGTCATCCTTCTCCTCTGGCTCCCCTTCAACCTCACGCTCGCGGCCTTCGGCTGGCGCGAGCTCGTCGGCCACCTGCCGATCTACGCCGTCATGGGGATCCTTCTCCTCTGGGGGCCGGGCGGGAAGGAGGACCACGAGGCGTTCCGCGCCGGCCTCCTCCCCGAGCCGGGGAAGCGGGTCGAGCGCGGCGGGCTGGATCAGGAACGCGCGGAGCGGCTCGGCCGCGGCGCGACCGGTTCGCCGCCGAATCCGCTGGCGCTGTTCTGATGGCTGCTCGGCGCGGGAGGAACAAGCTCTACGGCCTTGCCTTCTCCCACCCCTCGCTGGCGGCGCGCAAGATGATGGAGCGGGCGGGGATCGAGCACGAGGCCGTCGACCTCCCCGGCGGGGTCCATCCGATCGCGCTCCGGCTGCTGGGGTTCCCACGGGGTACGGTGCCCGCGCTCCGGCTGGACGGGCGGCGCTTCCAGGGATCGCTCGAGATCGCGCGCGCGATCGAGGCGCGCGGGCCGGCCGGCGTGCTGTTCCCGCGGGAGCCCCAGTTGCGACGGAAGGTGGAGGAGGCGGAGCGGTGGGGAGAAGAGGAGCTCCAGCCGATCCCGCGGCGGCTCTTCCGCTGGGCGCTGATGCGGGACCGGGACCTGCGGCGCCGGCTCCTGCGCCGGTCGGGCGTCCCGCTCCCCGGCGCCGCGGGGCTCGTCATGCGACCGTTCCTGGCGCGGCTGGCGCGGGCCTCCGAGGCCGACGACGACACGGTCCGCGAGGACGCGCGGCGTCTGCCGGCCCTCCTCGACCGGGTGGACGCGTGGATCGCTGAGGGGACGATCGGCGGGCCGGAGCCCAACGCGGCCGACTTCCAGATCGGGCTCACCCTGAGCGCTCTGCTCGCGCTGGAGGACTACCGCGACGAGGTCGAAGGGAGGCCCGCGGCCGATCTCGCCCGCCGCCTCCATCCCCGCTATCCCGCGTCGCTGCCGGCCGTCCTGCCGCCCGAGTGGCGCCCGCGAGCGGGCTGAGCGAGCGGAGACCGGGGCGTCGCCGGCGCGTCTATTCGGGCGCCGACCCGCCGTCGCCCGCGAGCGACACGTCGAGCCACTTCTGCTCGTAGAAGACCTGGGGGCTCTCGTACCCCTCGACCCACGGCTGCACGAGGTCGTAGTCGATCGGGTGGACGGTGAAGATCCACGGCGCGCTGGCGAAGATCAGCGAATCGGCGCGCTCGTACATGTCGATCCGGGCGTCGTCGTCCAGCGTCCGCCGCGCGGTGAGGATCAGCGAGTCGACGGTCGCGTTCGAGTAGAACGCCGCGTTTCCGCCCGCCCCGGCCATCTCGCTGTAGAAGAGCGGATAGAGGAAGTTCTCGGCATCGGGGTAGTCGGCGTACCAGTTGGCGAGGTAGGCGTCCAGCTCGCCGCGCTGCATCGCCTGCCGCACGGCCGTCCAGTCGCGCTGGCGCAGGTTCATCGTCACGCCGACGGCCGCCAGGTTGGCCTGAACTGCCTCGAGGAACCGCTGGTTGAGGGCCAGCGAGCGGAAGTAGACGTCGAACTCGAGTCCCTCGGCGCCGGCCGCGCGCAGCAGCGCGCGCGCGCTGTCGGGGTGGAAGCCGTAGGGCTCGCCCTCCTCGCGGTATCCAAGCAGGCCCGGCGGGACCGGACCGTGCGACAGGACGGACCTCCCCGGATAGATAACCTCGGCGATCTGCGCGATGTCGACGGCCAAGTTGAGCGCCCGGCGGACGCGCGGATCGCGCAGCCTCGGCTTCTCGTTGTTGAGCGCCAGGTAGTACGTGATCAGGGCGGGCCGCTCGTGGACGAGCGGCGCCCAGTCGGGATCTGAGGCGAACCGCTCGAACTCCGGCCGGGGAAACTCGTTCATATCGACCCAGTCGAGGTTCCCGCGCTCGAACTCCGCGATCACGGTGGTCGTCTCGGGGATGATCCGGATCTCGATGCCGTCCATCCTGGGCCGGCCCAGGTGATAGCGGGAGTTCGCGGTCAGGCGGATCACGTCGTCGTGAGCCCACGACTCGAACACCCACGGGCCGGTCCCGACCGGCGCCTCCGAGAACTGGGCGCCCTTCTGCTCGATCTCCTCCCGCGGCACGATGTGCGCGGCGGGCATCGCCATGAGCAGGAGGAACGGCGCGAACGGCTGCTCGAGCGTGATCCGCACGGTCCGGGCGTCGACGACCTCGAGGCCGGAAAGGCTCTCGGCTTCGCCCTCGACCATCGCGTCCGAGCCCTCGATGAAATCGAACACCCAGGTCAGCGGGCTCTGGCTGGCGGGCCGCAGGGCGCGCTCGAAGGAGTACTGGACGTCCTCGGCGCCGAACCGGCGGCCGTTGTGGAACGCGACGTCGTCGCGCAGATGGAACGTGTAGACGCGGCCATCCTCGGAGACGTCCCACGAATCCGCCAGGTTCGGCCGCGGCTCGCCGTCCTCGAAGCGGACGAGGCCGTCATAGAGATAGACGACGAGCTGGCCGCGGTACACGTCGACCGCCTGGATCGGGTCCAGGCTGGCCGGGTCGGGACCGATCGAGAGATGGAGGACGTTCCGGTCGACGCCGCCCGTGCCCGGGCCGCCGCCACCGCATCCGTGGGCGAGGAGCAGGAGGGGAAGAGCGAGAAGACGAATGGTGAAGCGCCACGTGTGGGTTCTCATCGATTCCTTCCGGCTACTATGAGCGATCGGGTTCCTTCGACGGCTGGGCCGCGACCTCGTCCAGCTCGTGCTCGCGCTTGCGATGGAAGAGGTACAGGACGATCAGGACGCCGATCACGAAGGCCGCCGCGCCGCCCCAGCCGAGGTATCCCTCGATGACCTCCCACGACTTGCCGAAGAAGTACCCCAGCACCGTGAAGAACGCGCCCCAGACGATACACGAGAGCACGCTCCAGAGCAGGAACCAGCGGTAGGGCATCCGGCTGATGCCCGCGACGACCGGGCCGAAGGAGCGGAGGATCGAGGTGAAGCGTCCGATGAAGACCGTCTTGCCGCCGTGCTTGTCGAAGTACCGCTCGGTCGCGCGCAACCGGCGCAGGTCGAAGAGCACGTACTTGCCGAACCGGCGGATCAGATCGTAGCCGTAGGTCCGGCCCAGCAGATAGCCGACCTGGTCGCCGAGGATCGCGCCGCAGGTGGCCACCACGCCGACCGCCCACGGGTCGAGCACGCCGCGATAGGCGTAGAAGCCGCAGAGCACGATGACGGTCTCGCCGGGCGCGATGAGACCCAGGAACGCGCTCGTCTCCAGGAACGTAACGACAAGGAGGGTCAGGTACCCGTACTGATCCAGGTACGGGACGAGGAACTCGAGGATGCGGTCCTGCACGGGCCTCCGCGACCGGCGGGTTGAGGACGACGCAGCTAGCTTGGCCGGGCCCGCGCGCGACCTTCGCGGCCCGGGTGGCGGGGAACCTACCCCTGCGACCCGCGAGCCAGTACCCGACCCCCTGCTGGAGGTGCCATGCGCCATCTCGCGGCCGCGCTCGTCCTCCTCGCCGCGGTGCCCGTGGGCGCGCGGGGCCAGGAGCGGCCGGACCTCATCGTCGTCGACGCCCTCGTCCATACGATGGATCCCGTGAATCCGCGAGCCGAGGCGCTAGCGATCGCCAGGGGCGAGATCGTCGCTGTCGGCGACTCCGCCAGCGTCGCGAGCCTCGGGGGCCCGGACACGCGGATCATCGACGCGGAGCGGGCGGTCGTGCTCCCCGGCCTCATCGACGCGCACGGGCACGTGATGAACCTGGGCCGGTTCCTGGGCATCGTGGACCTCTTCGGGACACGGAGCGCCGAGGAAGTCGCCGAGCGGGTCCGCGAAGCGGCCCGGACGCGCGCGCCGGGCGAATGGATACTCGGCCGCGGGTGGGATCAGAACGACTGGGCCGTGAAGGAATTCCCGACGCGCGAGCTGCTGGATCGCGTGGCGCCGGCGAATCCGGTGTACCTGGACCGGGTGGACGGGCACGCGGTGTGGGTGAACTCCGCGGCGCTCGAGGCCGGGGAGGTGACGGCCGCGACGCCCGAGGTGGCGGGAGGGCAGGTCGTGCGGGATGCCCAGGGGCGGCCGACCGGGATCCTCGTCGACTTCGCGACCGATCTCGTCGAGCGGAAGATCCCAGTCCCAAGCGAGGAGGAGCTGGGCGAGATGCTGAGGGCCGCGCAGGAGAGGATCGTGTCGCTGGGGACGACGAGCGTGCACGAGATGGGGGTCGGGCCCGACACGCTCGCCCTCTATCGCCGGTGGGATGCGGCGGGACGGCTCGTCCCCCGACTCGTGGTCTGGTTCGGCGCCCGCTCACCTGCGGCCATCGAGTGGTGGCGATCGGAGGGTGCCGCGCTCCACGGCGAGCCGGGTCGGCGGTTCCGCGTGCGGGGGCCCAAGATCTACGCGGACGGCGCGCTGGGGAGCCGGGGCGCCGCGCTCCTCGAGCCCTACAGCGATGCCCCGGAGATGAGCGGGACCTTCCTGGTGGGGCCGGACTCGCTCGTCGCCATCGTGACGGCGGCGGTCGAGCTCGGGCTCCAGCCCGCGATCCATGCGATCGGAGACGCGGGGAACCGCGCGGCCCTGGACGCGATCGAGGCGGCCGGACGCCCGGATCTCCGTCCGCGCATCGAGCACGTCCAGGTCGTCGCGCCCGAGGACATCCTCCGCTTCGCCGAGCTCGGCGTGCTCGCCTCCTTCCAGCCGACCCACGCGACCAGCGACATGTACTGGGCCGAGGACCGGGTGGGCCCGGAGCGGATCCGGGGCGCCTACGCCTGGCGGACGTTCCGCGACTCCGGCGCCCGGCTCGCCTGCGGCAGCGACTTTCCGGTCGAGAGCCCGAACCCGTTCTTCGGCATCTACGCGGCCGTCACCCGGCAGGACCAGGAGAGCTGGCCCGAGGGCGGGTGGCGGGCCGAGGAGCGGATGACGCGCGAGGAGGCGCTGGCGTGCTTCACGCGCGACGCCGCGTGGGCGGCGGGGATGGAGGACGAAGTGGGCTCGATCGCCGTGGGGAAGCGCGGCGACTTCGTCATTGTCGACGCCGACCCGCTGACCGCGCCGGCCGAGGACCTGTGGAAGATCCGCGTGTTGCGCACGGTGATCGACGGGGAGACCGTGTACGAGGCGGCGCCTGAAGGGCGCGGCCCAGAGCGCGTAAGGAAGGTGGTTACTCCGCCGGGTGGCGGAGACGCTCGATCGTGGCCTCGTGCCAGAGGGTGCGGAGGAACGCGTTGATCCGTTGCTCGGCGCGGGCCTGGTAGAACGGCGTCAGCGTTCCCTGCCAGACGCCATAGTCGAGCAGCTTGAGCGCCCGTCGCTGCTTGAGGCCGGCCTGCTGCAGGTCGGTCTCGTCGAACACGGCGTCGATGGCGCGGTCGATCTCTTCTCGCGACGGCATGAGGGAGGCGAAGCTACCCGATGGCTCTGAACGTCGTCAACTTCGACACGCTCGAATGGCAGGAGTACCCGGGCGGAGGGGGCGTGCGATTCGAGGCCCGCTGGGCGCCGCTCGCCGACCGGCTCGGAGCCCGGAAGCTGGGATGCGGCTCGTGGATCGTCCCCCCCGGCAAGGCGAGCGTCCCGTACCATTACCACCTCGTCAACGAGGAGCTGGCGATCGTCCTGGGCGGGGAGATCTGGGTGCGCCTCGACGGCCGGTTCCACCGGCTCGAGGCGGGCGACGCGGTGGCGCTGCCACCGGGCCCGGACAGCGCGCACCAGTTCCTCAACCACGGCGACCGACCCGCCCACCTGCTCCTCGCGTCGACGAAGATCCCGCGCGAGGTCGTCGGCTACCCGGACTCGGGGAAGCGGATGATGGTCGTCGCGGGGCTCGCCGGCGATCCACCGATGGAGCGGGTCCTGATGAAGGACGGCCGCGTCCTCGAGAGTCCGGCGGCTTACTTCGAAGGAGAGCCGATCGACGAGCCGCTCGGGGACCCTCCTGCGGCGGCCGCCGCGCGCGATCCGCGCATCGTGCGGTTCGACGACCTGCCGTGGGAGCCGTATCGGGTCGGCCCGTTCGGGGCCGAGCGCCGGCGAGTCGCGCGGGCGGCGGGCGCCCGCAGGCTCGGTTACGGCCTCTACCGGGTCGCGCACGGCGGGCGGCCGTGGCCGTTTCACTTCCACCACGTCAACGAGGAGTTCTTCTACGTGCGGAGTGGTTACGGACAGCTGCGCCACAGGGACGGGACGGCGGACCTTCACCCGGGGGACGCCTTCGCCTGCCCGCCCGGTCCCGCCGGTGCGCACGCCGTCTTCGACACCGGCGACGCGCCGCTCGAGCTGTTCGCGCTCTCCACCATGGAGGAGCCGGAGGTGACCGAGTATCCCGACTCGGACAAGCTCAACGTACTGGTCGGCTCGGCGCCCGGCGGCGACCCGGCCGAACGGTCGGTCAGCGCGGTGTTCCGGCGGGCGGACCATGTCCCCTACGAGGAGGGCGAGCGGTAGACTGGACGTCGCCGTGCGCCGGCGACGATCTTCCCCGGAAGCGTTCACTCCGAAACCCATCCGTGAGGAGCCTATGATCGAGAGAGTTTTCACCTACGCACTGGTCGCCGCGCTCCTGCTCGTCGGCGCGCCCGCCCTGGCTCAGGACGAGATGCCCCCCGAGGCCGCCGCGGAGATGGCCGCCTGGCAGGCCTACATGACGCCCGGGGAGGAGCACCAGCAGCTCGCGCAGGGCGCCGGCGAGTGGAACCACGAGCTGACGTTCTGGATGGAGCCCGGGGCAGCCCCCCAGCAGGCGACCGGGACCTCGACCATGGAGTCCATTCTCGGCGGCCGGTACCTGGTCGAGACGATGACCGGCACGATGATGGGCATGCCGTTCGAGGGTCGTGGCATGTACGGTTACGACAACGCCAAAGCACAGTATCACATGTCCTGGATCGACAACATGGGCACCGGCCTGATGACCGGCTGGGGTGCCCCCGAGGGGAACAAGGTCACGTACTCGGGCACCTTCGTGGACCCGGCCAGCGGCGAGGACAAGCCCTTCCGCACCGTCGTCACCGAGGTCGATCCGGACCACATGATCATGGAGATGTACGTGCCCGAACCCGACGGGAGCGGCGAGTTCAAGAACATGGAGATCCACTCCTACCGCGAGACCCCCTAGCGTGACCGCGCGCGGCCGCGGGGAGACACCCGTCGAGGTCGCGCGCTTCGCCTACCGTCACCTGGCGGAGATGGCGCTCGGGATCCTGGAGGACGAGGGGATCCCGGGCGTCGTCGTCGCCGACGATGTCGGCGGGCAGTATCCGGGCCTCATGGGGTCCGCGCGTCTGGTCGTCCCCGAGGATCTCGCCGAGCGCGCGCGAGGGATCCTGACCGAGATGGAGCGGGATCTGCGGGAGGCCGCGGACGAGGACGCCGGCGAGGCGGGCGACGCCCCGTAGCCCCGCTCAACGCGAAGCGAGCGGCGCCAGCTGGTACGCGGCCCGCAGGACCGACACGGGGTGGAGGACGCGGATCGGGGAGTCGATCGCCCGCAGCCCCGCCGCGATCTGCACCATGCATCCCGGGTTGCCGCTGACGACCAGCTCGGCGCCGGTCTCCACGATGCGCTCGATCTTGCGACGGGCCAGTTGGTCGGCCGCCTCGGGATGGGTCAGGTTGTAGATCCCGGCCGAGCCGCAGCACCAGGTCGATTCGGCGAGGGGGACGATGTCGAGCCCCGGGATCGCCGCCAGGACGAGCCTCGGTGCCTTGGCCACCCGCTGGCCGTGGATCAGATGGCAGGGATCGTCGTAGGTCACGCGGATCCCGAACGGCCGCAGTGGCCGGCGCATGCCCTCTCCGATCAGATGCTCGGTCACGTCGACGACGCGACCGGAGAACGCCGTCGCGCGCTCCGCCCATTCGGGGTCGTCCTCGAGCAGCGCGCCGTATTCCTCGAAGAACGCGCCGCAGCCGGCGGCGTTCGACACCAGCCGCTCGGCTCCGCTCCCCTCGAAGGCCGCGATGTTCAGCCGGGCCAGCTCGCGGGCCGCTTCGCGCCGGCCCTGATGGGCGTGGAGCGCCCCGCAGCAGCGGAAGGGCTCGGGAATCACGACCCGCCACGCGTTGTACGCGAGCACCTGCGCGGTGTCCGCGTTGACCTCGGGGAACAGCGCCTGCTGGACGCAGCCAGGATGGAGCGCGACGACCCCGCGCGTGCGCGGGGCGTCGGCGCCCTGGACGTCGGCGGGCCCCAGCTCGGCCGGCAGCCGACCGCGCCGGCCCTGGCGCGGGACCTCGGGGGCGAGCGCGAGGAGCCGGGCGAGATCCGGCCGCCGGCGCCGGAGCCGTCGCACCCACCACCCCCACCGCCCCAGCGTCCGCTGGTAGAGCCGGAGGAGCCGCGCGCCGAGGCGGATCCGGCCCGGCCGCGACAGCGTGTCGAGCAGGAGCTCGCGCGGGAAGTCGTCCGGGCGCCCCGGCGCCCCAGCCGCCTCGACGGCGGTCCGGGCCTCCTCGAGCAGGTGGCCGAACTCGACCCCCGCCGGGCAGGCGGTCTCGCAGGCGCGGCATCCCACGCAGTAGTACATCGCCTCGGCGAACGCCGGATCGTCGACGGCCAGCTCGCCGCGCGCGACCGCACGCATGAGCCCGATCCGCCCGCGCGGGTTCGCGCGCTCGAGCGGTGTCAGCGCGAACGTGGGGCAGGCCGGCAGGCACATCCCGCACTGGATGCAGCGGGCGAGCCGGTCGTCCCCTTCCGCGAGGCGGGGCGGGGAGGCGGGCGCGGGGGTCGAGCTCAGGCCATCGCCTCCGCGTAGCGCGGGTGGCCCAGAGGCGGGTGCTCGCAGCGCGGCCCGGGCTCGAAGACCTTGCCCGGGTTCAGCACGTGGTTGGGGTCGAGTACGGCCTTGATCTGGCGCATGAAGCGGACCGCGGGATCGCCGACCTGCCGGGCGAGGAAGCGCCGCTTGGTGAGACCGACGCCGTGCTCGCCGGTGATCGTCCCGCCGAGCGCGATCGCGGCCGCGAAGATCTCCTCGAACGCGGCCTCGGCGCGGACGATCGCCTCACGGTCCCGCGAGTCGGTCAGACAGGTCGGGTGGAGGTTGCCGTCGCCAGCATGGCCGAACACGCCGAAGGTGACGCCGTGGCGCGCGGAGATCTCGTGGATCCGGGCGAGCATCTCGGGCACGGCGGCGCGCGGCACCGTGGCGTCCTCCAGGATCGCGGTCGGCCCCAGGCGCGCCAGCGCGGTGAACGCCGCGCGCCGGGCGCTCCGCAGGTCCTCGGCCTCCTCCTCGCTGGTGGCGCGCCGGACCCGCCGGGCGCCCAGCCGCCGGCAGATCGACCCGATCGCGTGGGCCTCCTCCTCGACCGCCGCCGGGTGGCCGTCGACCTCGATGAGCAGCAGGGCCTCGAGGCCCTCGGGCAGCCCCATGTCCCCGTACGCCTCGACCGCGCGGAGCGTCACGCCATCCATGATCTCCAGCGTGCACGGGACGATCCGATCGGCGAGGATCGCGGCCACCGCCTCGCCGGCGGTCACCAGCGACGCGAACCCCGCGAGGAGCGTACGCGTCCGGACGGGCCGGGGCACGAGCCGGACGAGGATGCGGGTGAAGACCGCCAGCGTCCCCTCGCTGCCCACGAGCAGGTCCTTGAGACCGTAGCCCGCGACGTCCTTGGCCGCCTTCCCGCCGAGGCGGATCCACTCGCCTGTCGGGAGCACGGCCTCGAGCCCCTGGACGTAGTCCTTCGTGACCCCGTACTTGAGCCCGCGCAGGCCGCCCGCGTTCTCGGCCACGTTGCCACCGATCGTGCACACCCTCATCGAGCCCGGATCGGGAGGGTAGAAGAGCCCCTCCGCCTCGACCGCGCGATGAAGGTCTGCGGTGACGACACCCGGCTCTACCCAGGCGGTGCCGTTCGCGACGTCGATCTCGTGGATCCGGCCCCAGGAGGGGAACAGGAGCACGATGCTCGACGGGGTCGGGATCGCGCCGCCCGAGAGGCCGGTGCCGGCGCCGCGCGGGACGACCGCGAAGTTCTCCTCGTTGGCGAGCCGGAGGATCGCGGCCACCTCCTCGGCGTCCCGCGGGATCACGACGGCGGCGGGGGGGTGGCGATGGAGCGGCGTCGCGTCGGACGCGTAGGTGAGGAGATCCTCGCGCGCGGTCAGCACCCGGTCCGTGTGCGTGGCCTCCTGGAGCCCGGTGAGGGCGCGATCGGTGATCGTCATCGTCGGTATATAACGGTGGAAAGAGGGGCCCGGCCACTCTAAGTTCGACGCATGCGCATCGTGGTTTCCGTGGCCCTGGCCGGGGCGCTCCTGGCCGCTTGCTCCCAGCGCGTCTCGACCGAGGAGGAGTTCGCGCGCGAGGAGCGCGCGCGGCCGATCCTCCCGGCCGAGGGCGCCCGGCTGCCGGTGGTGGTGGGGGCCCCGGCGCGCGGGATGGACGCCGCGGCGCCCGTCTCGGGCGAGGACGCCGCCCAGACGATCCGCGGGACGATCGAGGGACCGGCCGCGCCGGCGGAAGGCGTGCTGTTCCTGTTCGTCCGCGCCGCCGGGGTCACGGGCGGCCCGCCGCTCGCGGTCCAGCGGTTCCCGTCCCCCTCCTTCCCGCGCGACTTCGCCATCGGGCCCCAGGACGCGATGATCGCCGGCGGGCCGTTCCCCGATCGCGTGAGCGTCGAGGCCCGGCTCGACCTCGACGGCAACGCGATGACCGAAGGTCCGGGGGACCTGAGCGCGCGCGCGGAGATCGAGCCGGGAGCCAGCGGCGTCACGCTGACGCTCTCCGCCGCCGCGCCAGGTCCGTGATCGTCCGTCCGGTTCCGGACGGTCTCCTCTGCATCCGACAGCTCGACCACGCGGCCCTCTCGGGCGAGTTGGCGCGCGCCTGGGGCGGGGCGGTGCCCGAGCTCGCGCCGCGCGCGCCCGTCGAGCTCGCGGCCGCCCGGCACGACGCCGGCTGGTCGGAGCTCGACGAGGCCCCGCGGCTCGATCCCGTCAGCGGCGGACCGCACACGTACCGGACGCTTCCCATCGAGGACGCCCTGGCGATCGCCGAGCGGTCGGTGGAGCGGGTGGCGGCGGCCGATCCCTACGCCGGCTGGCTCGTCAGTCGCCACTTCGCCTCCTTCCACGCCGCGTCTGAGGCGCCCGCCGCTCGCGCGTGGGCCACCGCCCAGGTCGGGCGCCGCGCCGGGCTCCTCTCGCGGGCCTGGCCGCGGGTCGGCCGGGAGGCGCTCCATCCGCACGCGCTCGAGGCGAACTTCGACTGGATCCAGCTCCTCGACGCCCTGTCGCTCGCCCTCTGCGAGGGATGGGAGTCGTGGGAGAGCCGCGCCACGTGCGTGGGCTACGGGGAGGAGACGGGGACGTTCCGCTACCGGCGCGTGGAGCCGGCGGACGACCCGCTCGTCGTCGGTGGCGGTGTGGAGCCGTGGCCGTTTAAGGTCCCGGAGTTTCAGGGTGCGGTGCCGGCGCGGCGACTCCCGCCGGGGCCCTGGTCCCGGCCCGAGGCGCTCGACCGGGCCTGGCGGGAGGCGCGGCCGGTCACGCTGGAGGTCGTCCTGGCGGCGGGATAGATTCGCTCCACATGCCCGCCGACACCGACCAGGCCCGCCTCGCCGCCCATCGCGACGCCCGCGAGGGCGCGGTCCTGTTCGCCCGCCGGGGGACCGGGCTCGTCGAAGTCACCGGCGCGGATCGCCTCGAGTTCCTGAACGGCATCTCCACGAACAAGCTGATCGACCTCGAGCCCGGCCGCGCGGCGCGCGCGTTCCTCCTCGTCCCGACGAAGGGACGCGTGCTCGCCGACTTCATCGCCTGCGAGACCGGCGAGGCCACCTGGCTCGAGTGCCAGGGCGGCTCCGCGCCGACCGTGATCGAGCTCCTCGGCAAGTACTACTTCGGCCAGGACGTCGCGTTCGCCGACCGGAGCGCGGAGTGGCGCGTGCTGGCCCTGGTCGGCCCCCGGGCGGGGGCGCTCCTGACCGGCGTCGTGCAGGAGGTCCCGCCGGGCGAGGAGCGGACTCACGAGGCGACCCGCCTGGGCGGCGCGGAGGCCCGGGCCCTCCGCTGGAGCGACGCCGGACCGCCGGGATGGCACCTGTGGGTCCGGGCGGAGGCGGCCGGGGCCGCGAGACAGGCCCTCGTCGAGGCCGGGGCGGTGCCCGGCTCGGAAGAGCTCTGGACGCTGCTCCAGATCGAGGCGGGGGTGGCCGCGTACGGCCGCGAGCTGACCGAGGAGGGGATCCCGCTCGAGGCCCCGACCGAGGACGCGATCGACCACGACAAGGGGTGCTACCCCGGCCAGGAGGTGATCGCGCGGCTCCACGTCCGCGGGCGCCCAGCGCGGCACCTGAAGGGCCTCGTGTTCGAGCCCGGCGATCCGCCCGGGCCGGGCGCCACGCTCGATGCTCCGGACAAGGCGGGCGTGGCGGTCGTCACGGCGGCGGCGGCGAGCCCGACGCTCGGGCCGGTCGCGCTGGCCTACGTGCACCGCGACTACTGCGAGGCGGGGACCCGGCTGTCCCTCGACGGCCGCGCCGCCACGGTGGCCGACCTCCCGCTCGTGGCGCCTCCCGAGGAGGCGTGAAGATCTACACGAAGACTGGCGACGGCGGCGAGACCGCGCTCTTCGGCGGCGGTCGGGTGGCGAAGTCGAGCCCGCGGGTCGCCGCCTACGGCGACGTCGACGAGCTGAACGCGTGGCTCGGCGCGGCGCGTGCCCGCTGCGCGGACGGCGAGGTACGGGACGCGCTCGCGCGGGTGCAGGGGGAACTCTTCGTCGTGGGCGCCGTCCTCGCCACCCCGAACCCGGCGCGGCGGAAAGGGGAGCGGTTCGCGCTCGCGGCCGAGCGGATCGCGGCGCTCGAGCGGGAGATCGACGCGTGGGACGCGGATCTCCCAGAGCTCACGACCTTCGTGCTGCCGGGGGGCGGCGAGGCCGCGTCGATCGTCCACCTGGCGCGGGCGGCCTGCCGGCGGGCCGAGCGCGCGATCGTCGGGCTCGCGGCCGACGACCTGCCGGAGACCCTCGTCCCCTACGTCAACCGGCTGAGCGACTGGCTGTTCACGTGCGCGCGCGTGCTGAACGCGCGGGAGGGGATCGAGGAGACTCCCTGGTAGGGATCGCGCATGGGCGGGAGCCGCGTTAGCTTGAATCGACCGCCCACCGCGCGTCCGCGGCGGGAGGATTCACCGGATTCAGACAGGAGCCCATGATCGTCGAGCGATCGCTCGCAACGGTCCTCTTCACCGACATCGTCGGCTCGACGGAGCGCGCCGCCGGGATGGGCGACGAGGCGTGGCGCGCGCTGCTGGATCGGCATCACGCCGTCGTCCGACGCTGGCTCCGGCGGTTCGCCGGCCGCGAGGTCAAGACGGCGGGCGATGGCTTCCTGGTCACGTTCGACAGCCCGGCCCGCGCCCTGACGTGCGCGGACGCGATCCGGAACTCGATCCGCGAGCTTGGGCTCGAGGTCCGGTGCGGCCTGCACATGGGCGAGATCGAGGTCCACGAGCGTGATGTCGGCGGCCTGGCCGTCCACATCGGCTCGCGCGTGGCTTCCCTGGCTGGCCCCGGCGAGGTCTGGGTCTCGAGCACCGTCGTGGACGCCGAGGC
>DATKCO010000069.1:0-3684 GCA_035513155.1 Gemmatimonadota bacterium
CGCGTGATCGCCTCGCTGTTCACCGCCGACGCGTGGAACGACCTGGCGCCGCTCGCCGGGCCCTTGACCCCGAGCCCGCTCGGGCAGCGGAACGACTACGTGGGGTTCGCGCCGGCGCCTGAAACCGGGTCGCCCGCGGTCCCGTAGGAAACCACGAACCCGTGACAAAGGAGGACCGCATGCGTCTCGATTCCACCGTCGCGCTCGCGGCGCTGATCACGCTTCTCCCGTCCGCCTGCGACGTCCAGGTCGACATCGACCACGATCGTTCCGACGTGGGTAGCCGGGCCGCGATCGACCCCATGCCGGATGCGGGGCCGGACACCGAGGTCTGGTTCCGCGACTACCAGGTCGTCCTGGTCGACGAGCCGCTTTCGATCGGCCTCGAGCTGTGGCTCCGGCCCGATCGCACCTTCCAGTTCGCGGCCGAGGTCGAGGAGGCCGACGGCGGGGTGGAGCGGACGGTCATCGAGGGACGCTACCGCTGGGACGGCGACCTGCTGACGCTCGAGAGCGACGCTGGGGACCCGCGGGTCCTTCGCCGCCGGGGCGAGGAACTGGAGATCGAGACCGAGTGGCCGGGCGACGTCGTCTTCGCGGTCACGAGGCTTCCCCGGCCGGCACTCCTCCGAACGCGCTGAGACGCGCGGGCGGGCTCAGGTCCCCCCGAGGCGCCGCAGGTACTCACGGTCCCACGCGGCGGGCAGGCTCTCCCGCGGCGAGTAGGGTCCCGGGGCGTACTTCCGCGATCCGATCCCCGCCTGCCCGAGCTCGCAGATGTGCCAGTCCTCCCGGTTCGTCGTGTCCCAGAACTCCACCGCGTCGTCGGGATCGGCCCCGTCCGCCTCGCGGACGTCGGGGTGGAACAGCCACTCGCAGACGACCCGCGTCCGGTCGGGGGCCTGGGGCCACAGCCGGTGGGCCATCACGTGGTCGGGGTGGAAGCTGAGGAGCAGGTTGGGGAAGACCGAGTAGTAGTAGACCCGCTCCAGGTCCGCCTCCGGGAGGTCCCCCACCGGTGGCGCGCACGCCCGCCCGCTCATCGTCATGCTCGTTCCCTTCTCGGCGAGAACCATGTATCCGCCCAGGAACGGTCCCTCGACGAGGTCGTTGTGTCCGGTGCGGTACGGGGTGAGCTGCGACAGCCGCGGATGGATCACCGGGCAGTGGAGGCATTCCGAGTAGTTCTGGAACAGCAGCTTCCAGTTCGCCCGGACGTCGTACTCGATCCGCCGCCACGCGCGGAGCGAGGCGAGGTTGAACCGCTCGAACCGCGCGATGATCGGGGCGAACGCCGCCTCGAACGGGTCGGGGCCGTCGCCCAGATGGACGAAGAGGAACCCGCCCCACGAGACGACCGCCGCCCGGTGGAGCGGATGATCGGCCCGGTCGAAGCCCTCCACGGAATCCATGTCGGGCGCGCCGATCAGACGGCCGTCTAGCGCGTACGTCCAGGCGTGATAGGGGCACTGGATCGAGCGCGCGAGTCGGCCCCGCTCGGCCTCCACGAGCCGGGTCCCACGGTGGCGGCACACGTTGTACAGGGCGCGGGCCGAGCCGTCGTCCCCGCGCACCAGGATCAGGCTCTCGCCGGCCGCGGACACGAGGACGTAGTCGCCGGCCTCGGCGATCTCCTCCTCCCGTGCCGCGCAGAGCCACGATCGGCCGATGATCCGCTCCGCCTCGAGGCCGAAGATCTCCGGCGACGTGTAGTAGTCGCGGGGCAGCGTCCGCGCCCCCTGGCGGTAACTCCGCGCCGTCTCGATGAAGGTCGTGCCGTCCCGCGTCGTCATGATCCTCCTTCCAGGTCTGCGTGAACCGCCGCGGCGGCGTGTCCCCCCGAGGCTCCCGTGATCGCGCCCGCGGGATGGGTCCCGGGCCCACAGAGCCAGAGTCCCGGGATCGGGGTGGCGTGGCGCGCCCATCCAGGCACGGGTCGCAGGAACAGGAGCTGGTCGAGCGCGAGCTCGCCCTGGAAGGGATCGCCGCCGGTCAGATCGTAGCGCGTCGCGAGATCGGCGGGCAGCAGGACCCGCCGCCCGAGGATCGCCGCGGAGAGGTTCGGCGCCCCCTCGGCGAGGATCTCGACGACCCGATCGCCCAGGGCTTCCCGGTCCCCTTCGGCAAGGGACATCCCGTTCGCCGGCGGGACGAACCGCGCGTCGATCGACATCACGTGTCGCCCCGCCGGCGCCAGCGAGGGATCGGCCAGCGACGGGACCCGCGCCTCCAGCACCGGGCGTGCGGCCATTCCCCCGTGCTTCGCGTCGTCGTAGGCGCGCTCGACGGCGTCGAGATCCCGCGCGATCACGATCAGCCCCGCCGCGCCGTCCTCGAGCCCCTCGAACCGGGGGGCCTCGGAGAGCGCCAGATGGACCCGCGCGTGGCCGCCCCGGAAGCGGATCTGGCGGACGGCGTGGACGAAGTCGGGGTCGAGCCAGGTGGCGCCCGCGAGGTCCAGGAGCGTCCGCGCCGGATCGGCTCCGGACAGGACGGCGCGGGCGGGGATCTCCTCGCCCCCCTCGAGCACGACGCCGGTCGCGCGCCCCCCCTCGACCGCGATCCGGGAGACCGGCGTCCCCACGCGGATCTCCGCCCCCCGCGACCGTGCCGCTTCGGCGAGCGCGGCGGCGAGCGCGTCCACGCCTCCCCGGACCACGGTGCGGAGCCCGAAGACGCCCGCCGGGCTGCCCACGTGATGGTGGAGGAATACGAGCGCGGTGCCGGGCGAGCGCGGGCCCTGGAAGACGCCCCGCACGGCGAGCGCGCCGAGCGCGCCCTTCAGCCGATCGTCCTCGAACACGTCGTCGAGGAGGTCGCGCGCGGGCAGCGGGAGCGTCCGGAGGAGGTCGACCATCCGCTCCCGGCCGAGCCCCCGGACCCGGCGGCCGATACCGAGCAGCGGGGCGAGCTCGCGCAGCGGTCCCGCGGGCCGGAACGCGGGCCGCGCGCACACCTCCTCCAGGACGCGGGCGAACGACTCCATCCGCGCCGCGAACTCCGGCCACCGCCCGGCGTCCTGGGCGGAGCGCGCGGCGATCGTCGCGCGCGTCCTGCCGGGGTCACGCCAGAGGAGGATCGGCGCGCCGTCCTCGCCGGGCGCCGCCAGGACGGGATCGGGAGCGAGGAGCCCGAGGCCGTGCCGCTCGAGCTCCAGGTCGCGGAGGACGCGCGGGTCGAGGAACCCCGCGTCGGCGAACACGGGATCCACGCGGAACCCGGGCAGGAGCTCCTCGCCGGCGGCCGGCCCGCCCACCGCCTCCCCCGGCTCCAGCACGACCACCCGGCGCCCCGCTCCGGCCAGCCGCGCGGCCGCCACCAGCTCCTCGAGCCCCGATCCCAGCACGAGGACGTCGGGACGCGCGCTCACCGGGCGCCGCCCCCATCGGCCAGCACCGCCCGCGCCGCGAGCCGGCCGCTCGCGCCCATGATCCCGCCGCCCGGATGGGTCCCGGAGCCGCACTGGTAGTAGCCGCGCAAGGGGGTCCGGTGATCCGCCCAGGCGGGCGCCGGCCGGAGGAAGAAGAGCTGGTCCAGCCCCAGCTCGCCCTGGAAGATGTTCCCCTCCGAAAGCCCGGTGACGGCCTCGATGTCGGCGGGCGTCAGGACCTGCCGGTGGAGGATCGCCGACGGGACGTTCGGCGCATACTCGGCCAGCGTCTCGACCACCGCATCGCCGAACGC
>DATKCO010000070.1:0-4670 GCA_035513155.1 Gemmatimonadota bacterium
GAAGCGGTCCATCGGCAGCGGATCGTCGAGCCGCTCGTTCAGGGCGTCCAGCGACTCCCGCGAGACGACGAGGAACGGAAAGGCGTCGGCGAAGGAGATCTTGGGCTCGATCCCGGCCGGGTCGCGCTTGGCGGGCCGGACGGTGGCGGGCGGCATCCAGACGAGCCGCGCGGGGAGGTCGAGGTGGGCGCTGAGCCACGCGTCCGCCGCCTCCGAGACCGGCAGCGCGCCGACCGTGTGACGCCACACGGTCACGCGCTCGGGCACGGTCCCGTCGGGTACCGTCTGCACGTCGAGGGGATCTCGCCCCGGCGCGCTCAGCGAGAGGCGGCCGGCTTCCGGCCGGACCCGGATCGTGGCCAGCCGCGGGACCGTCCGCTGGGTGAGAAAGGATCCCTCCGTGTCGACGACCATCCAGCGCCGGTCGTCCCGGAAGCCGAAGGCGTCGACCTCGGCCCGATCCACCGCGACGCCCCCGCACGACTTGATCGGATAGACGAAGAGATCGGCGACGACCGCGCTCACCGGCCCGCCGCCGCCGCGTGCCCGTCGCGCCCGACCCGCACTCCGTGGCTCACGCACTCGAAGGGCCAGTGGCGCGCGCCGGCGACCGCTCCGAGCGCCTGGCCCACGCGCGCAAGGTCGCGGTCCCGGTCCGCCTCGGAGGGGTAGAGGGCGTACCAGGCGCTCCCGCTTCCGCTCATGCGGATCGTCCGCGCGGGGCCCGCGGCGAGGATCTCGAGCGGCCGGGCGACCTCCGGAAGGCGGGCGACCACCACGGTCTCGAAATCGTTCCCCCGCCCGACGACCCCGGACGGCGAGAACCGCGGGATGTCCGCTCCTTCCCGGGCCTCGTCCAGCCACCCGTACGCGTCCCGAGTCGAGACCTCGATCCGGGGCCAGATCAGGATCCCCCACAGCTCGCCGGGTGTGCGGGCGGGTGCCAGCTCGTCCCCGATCCCCAGGGCCCGCTGCGTGCCACCCTCGAGGAAGAACGGGACGTCCGCTCCCAGCTCGGCCGCCAGGTCGACCAGCGTCCGCTCGGCGTCGGGCACGGCGAAGCGCCGGGCGAGCGCGAGCAGGACCGCTGCCGCGTCGCTGGAAGCCCCCCCCAGTCCGGCGCCCGCCGGGATCCGCTTCTCGATCTCGATCCGGACGCGGAGCGCGTGTCCCGTGCGCTCGGCGAGGAGTCGCGCGGCCCGGGCGGCCAGGTTCGCCTCCCCCTCCGGCGCCGCCGCGGCGAACTCCCCGCTGGCCGTGCACGAGACCTCCACCCCCTCGGGGGCGCGCGCGATCACCACCCGGTCGGCGAGATCGATCGCCTGGTAGCCGGTGTCGACCTCGTGCATCCCGTCCTCGCGCCGCCGACCCACGTGGAGCCAGAGATTGACCTTGGCGGGCGCCAGCCACACCTCCCGCTCCGCCCGGTCCGGGACGGTGCTAGTCATGGTCGTCGATCTCGAGCGCGGGCTCGATCACGGTCTCGTACTCCTCCACCATCTCGCGCTCCAGCTCCTCCTCCGAGCGTTCGAGCTCCTGCCACGAGAGGCCTTCCCGGAAGAAATAGACGAGCCCGACGAGCGTGACCGACAGGTAGTTCATGGCGTGGAAGCCGATCGAGTACGTGAAGGCGGCCGTGCGGTCCACCTGGAACGCCTCGAGGCTCTTGACGACCAGCGCCTGGAAGGTCCCCACGAAGCCCGGCGAGGACGGGACGGCGACCCCCAGAGCCGTGATCGAGTTCGTGAACAGCGCCCCCTCCCAGCCGACGCGCCCCAGGTCGAATGCCGCGAGCCCGAGGAAGAACAGGAGCGCGATGAGCGTCCATTGCGCGAACGCGAGCAGCAGGCTGAGAACGATCAGTCCGGGCCGGCGCAGCAGGTGGAAGCCGTCGACGAAGGTCGCCAGCGCCCCCTCGATCGGCTCCTGGAACCGCCCGCCGAAGAGCCGCCGACCGATCCCGCGGGCCGCGAGAGCCACCCCCCGGGGCCACACGACGAGCAGGATCTGGAACGCGAGGAAGCCGCAGAAGATCCAGAGCGCCACGCGCGCGGTCGTGTCCGCCCAGGCCGGCAGGTCCTGGACGAACGTCAGCGCGTAGAGGATCCCCACCAGCGCGAACCCGTCGAGCAACCGCTCGAGGAACAGGCTCCCGAACGCGGTTCCGGTGGCGACCGGCTCGCGTCTGGCCAAGGCGTAGGCGCGCACGAACTCGCCGATCCGCGCGGGCAGGACGTTGTTGGCGAGCAGCCCGACCGCGGTCGCGCTGGCGCAGCCTGCGATCGACAGCGACGCGACCGGCTGCAGCAGGATCCGCCACCGCACCGCGCGAACGCCGATGTTGATCAGGGGCGCCAGCAGGAACACCGCCGCCAGCAGCCACCAGTCCGCCGCCTGGAGCGCCGGCCACACGAGCCCCCATTCGACCCCGCGCACGGCCCACCAGATGGCCGCGACCGAGATCGCGATCCCGACCCACGTCTTCCAGCGGCTCATCGGCCGGGTGAGGACATTCTCAGCCGCCCATCTACAACAGGTGCGTCTCGTTGATGACGAGCTTGTACATCGCGCCGAGCCGGTCGGCCGAGCGGTTGGAGAGGATCATCCGCGGGAGGAAGATCTCGAAGTACTCCATGACGGGAGCGATCGTGGTGTCGATGCGGAGCGCGAGCGTGATCACGGGCATCGTGTTCGGGTCCTCTCCCTCGTCGGCGTCCACGATCGTGACCGCGGCGGTGTTGGAGCCACTCTCCGAGACGGCGACGGAGCCCAGGCCCCCGTTCCCTCCCTCGCGCTCGCCTTCCATCTGCTTGGCGGAGTGCGGGCCGACGACGCCCAGCGAGGAGCGCGTGACCGCGTAGTTCACCCGGTCGTGGATGTCGAGCTGGATCATCTGCTTGTCGCGGACGCGCGAGCGATGAACGTCCGACTTGTCGGCAAGGATCACGGCGGCGGCGATGTCGCTGACCGGGGCGCCGTCGGTTTCGTGGTGGTGACCGATCGCGGTGACGACCTCGATCACCTCCTCGATCGGCATCCCCAGGTTCCTCAGGATCTCATGCGCGATGACGGCGCCGCTCTGCGCGTGATAGCTGCGATTGACCACGTTGCCGATGTCGTGCAGGAAGGCGGCGATCCCGGCCAGCTCGCACTGGCGCGCGGGGCGCTCGAGCGCTTCGAGCAGGGACCGGGCGCGCTTGGCGACCACGCCCGCGTGGCGCCGGCCGTGCTCGGTGTACCCGATCGCGCCCAGCACCTCGTCGGCCCGGTCCAGGTACTTGCGGGTCTCCGCGTCGCGCTGGAGGTCGGACAGAGAGATCACGGATCGCTCCTTCCCTCGGGACGGTCGGCGTCGAGCAGGCGCGCCACTTCGCGGTGCCCCTCCCCCCGCACTGTCGCGGGGACGAGGTCGAGCAGGAATGTCCCCAGCGCGCGGTAGAGCGCCAGCAGCCGGGGGTGGTCGGCCAGCGCGTCGAGCTGGAAGCGGACCGTCCGCGCGTCGCCGCGCGCCACCGGCCCGGTATGCGCGTGCGCCGGCGTCGCCGCCCGCAGGTTCTCCTCGGTGCGGGCGACCAGCGGCCGGAGGAGCGCCAGGGCGCCGGACTCGTCGAGGCCGGCGTCCGCCAGCAGCCGCACCGCCGCGGCGTCGAGGGCCATGCGCCCGTTGGACGCCAGCACCAGCGCGGTATGGTAGCGGGCCTTCCATTCCGCCGCCACGGACACGCGGGCGACCCCGAGGCGGTCGGCGAGCCCCTCCAGGACCTCGACCGCGCGCGGATCCCCTTCGATCGCCACCACGGCTCCGGCCAGCGCCTCCGCGTCACCGGGGGCGCCGCGGAACGTCATGGCCGGGTGGAACGAGCCGCACGCGATCCCCTGTGCGCCGAGCGGCTCGAGCAGGGCGGCCGGAAGCGCGCCCGCGCAGTGCGCGACCACCGCCGGCCGCGGTCCCCGTGTCCGCGCCAGCCGCTCCGCCACGTCGGCGATCGCGTCGTCGGGCACGGCGATCATCCAGACGTCGGCCGCGACAGCCGGTGGCTCCGGAGCGACGTCGACCGCCAGCCCCGGCACCAGGGCCTCCCGCTCCGCCCGCAGCGGACGCGGGTTCCAGGCGCCGCGGAGCGGGATCCCCCGATTCCGCGCCAGCCCCAGGATCGCCAGCCCGACCCGCCCCGCTCCATAGACCTGGAGCGAGGGCGCGTCGCTCACGAAGCGACCCGCACGGCGAGACCCTCCTGCTTGAGCCGCTCGACGACGTCGGGCCGGGCGCGCAGGTCGACGACGACCGCGTCCTCGGTGTACTCCCGCCCGAGTACCTCGCCGACCTCGTAGAGACGGGCCAGCGAGCGGCTCGCGGCGAGCGGCAGCGTGACGCGCACCCGCACCTCCCCGTGCCGCACGAAGCGGGCCAGCGCCTCGACCAGCGCCGCGAGGCCCCGCGGGTCGACGGCCGAGGCCATCACCGCCTCCGGGTGGTCGGCGAGGATCCGGACCCGCACCCCGACCCGCTCCGCCGGCGGAATGCGATCGAACTTGTTGAATACGAGAAGGGCGGGCGTGTCGGCCGCGTCCAGGTCGGCCAGCACGTCGCGGACGACCCGCGTCTGCGCCTCGTGGTCAGGCTCCGAGACGTCGATCACGTGGAGCAGGAGGTCGGCGTGGACGACCTC
>DATKCO010000071.1:0-17970 GCA_035513155.1 Gemmatimonadota bacterium
GGCCGCGCTCGGCAAGCCGCTCGAGGCGGTCGTGCTGGGCGCCGGCGTCCGGGGCGCCGCCGAGAAGGTCGCCGCCCGCGAGGTCGAGCGGGTGCGGCTGATCGAGGACCCCAAGCTCGAGACCTACACGCCCGACCCCTATGCGGCGGCGCTGCGCCGGGCGGTCGAGGCGGAGAAGCCGGACTATCTCCTGTTCCCGCACACCTATCAGGTGCGCGACTGGGTGCCGCGGCTGGCCGCGGGACTCGACGCCGGCTTCATCAGCGACGTGGTCGACTTCCGCGCCGACGGGGACGAGCCCGTCTTCGTGCGCCAACCCTACCAGGGGAAGCTGAACGCCGACTGCGCGTTCGCCGAAGGGGAGGGGCCCCGACTGGTGAGCTTCCAGGCGGGCGCGTACCTAGCCGACGACGCGGCGAAGGGGGACGCGCCGGCCGAGGTCGTTGAGCAGTCGGTCGACCTCGCCGACGTCGAGATCCGGACCGACGTGCTCGACACCTTCCAGGAGGTCGAAAACAAGGTCGACCTCTCGCGCGCGGACGTGATCGTCGCGGTCGGACGCGGGATTGGGAAGGAGGAGAACCTCGGGCTCGTCGAGGAGCTCGCCAGCGCGCTCGGCGGGCAGCTCGCGGCCAGCCGCCCGGTGTGCGACAACGAGTGGCTGCCGATGGACCGCCAGATCGGCTCGTCCGGCCAGACGGTGGCCCCGCGACTCTATCTCGCGGTGGGGATCTCCGGAGCCATCCAGCACCTGGTGGGTATGAAGAACTCCGGCACGATCGTGGCGATCAACAAGGATCCCAACGCGCCCATCTTCTCGGTCGCCGACTACGGCATCGTCGGTGACCTGTTCGAGATCGTTCCGGCGTTGACCGCGAAGGTGAAGGAGGCTCGGGGCGCCTGAGGCGCCGGCCCGCATGGAAGACCTGAAGATCTTCGAGGACGTCTCCGTGGAGTGCGACGAGAAGGGCACGATGCCCTATCGCGGCGGGCACTCCCACGGCACCGTCGGACTACTCGACGCCCCGTCGGACGGTCCGCTTCCCTTCGACGACTACCGGGGCCTCTCCGCGGAGGAGGCCGGGCAGGCGATCCGGTCCGCGAAGGCCGTCCTCGCCGAGCGGCTCGTCATCCTGGTCCACCACTATCAGCGCGACGACGTCTACCAGCACGCGGACCTGACCGGGGATTCGTTCAAGCTGTCCCTCCAGGCCGCCGAGGCGCGCGCTGATCACGTCGTGTTCTGCGGCGTCCATTTCATGGCCGAGTCCGCCGACATCCTGGCGCGCGACGGCCAGACCGTCACCCTTCCCGACCTTTCGGCCGGCTGCTCGATGGCCGACATGGCCGACATCGAACAGGTCGAGGCGTGCTGGGAGACGCTGGCCGGGACCCTGGGCATCGACCCGGCCGAGCGGATCATGCCGGTCACGTACATGAACTCGAGCGCCGACCTCAAGGCGTTCTGTGGCCGCAACGGCGGCATCGTCTGCACGTCGTCCAACGCGCGCGCGGTCCTGGAGTGGGCGTTCGAGCGGCGTCGCCAGGTCCTGTTCTTCCCCGATCAGCACCTCGGCCGGAACACCGCGAGAGCGATGGGCATCCCCCTCGAGCAGATGGCGCTTTGGCGCCCCACCGTCCGCACCGGAGGCGTCGAGTCCAGGGCCCTCGAGGGCGCGCGGGTGATCCTGTGGGAAGGCCACTGCTCGGTGCACGCGATCTTCCGGCCCGAGCACGTGGAGCGGATTCGCGCCGCGCGGCCGGAGATCCGGATCCTCGTCCATCCCGAGTGCCGGATGGAGGTCGTCGACCAGGCCGACGTGGTCGGCTCTACCGAGATGATCCGGCGGACGATCGACGAGGCACCCAGCGGCAGCGCGTGGGCGATCGGCACCGAGATCCACATGGTGAACCGCCTCAAGGAGTCGCACCCCGACAAGTTCATCACCTTCCTCAGCCCGACCGTATGCATGTGCGCGACGATGTACCGCATCGACCAGCCGCACCTCGCGTGGGCGCTCGAGAACCTCGTCGCCGGCCATGTCGTCAACCGCATCACGGTCGATCCCGAAACCGCCCGCTGGGCGCGGCTCGCGCTCGACCGGATGCTCGCGGTGCGTTGAAGGCCGGGCTCCACGTCGCGCTGTGCGCGGCGGTCCTGGCGGCCATCGGGACAGGTTGCGCGGCGAAGCGGTTCCTGGGCTTCGGCGGCGACGGGACCCTGTTCGTCCGGCATCACGAGTCCAGCCCGCAGAAGATCTGGCTCGAAGGCGACCTCCTCGGGGTGGCCGACTCGGGGGCCGTCGTCTGCTTCAGCGGGATCCGCACCGGGACCCTCCGGGTGGAGGCGCGCGCCGCGTCCGACGACAGCCTGACCCGCGCGACCTCGCTCGTGCTGCCGCCCGAGCAGGCCCGTCTGTGGGACATCGATCACGATCAGGTGCTGGAGGGGCGGGCCTTCCGGGGATCGTGCGAATAGGTTAGGGACTCGCGAAACCCGCACTGTCGAGGGGAGGATCGATGAGCGACGTCAAAATCCGGGCCCAGCCGACGCCCAACCCGAACAGCCTGCTGTTCCACGTCGACCGCACGGTCACCGAGGAGCGGATGAAGCAGTACAACACCCTGGACGACGCGTCCGAGGCGCCGCTGGCGCGGGCGCTGTTCGAGATCGCGGGCGTGGCCTCGGTCTTCTTCATGCCGAACTCGATCACCGTGTCGAAGGACGGCGACGTGGACTGGAACGAGATCGCCCCGGCGGCGGAGGCGGCGATCCGCTCCCACTTCTCGGAGTAGCCTTTCGCCGGGCCCGGTGAGCCCGTCTACCCCCGGTACGTCGCGTGCGAGGTGGGGGTCTCCCACAGCCGCACCGATCTCACCGGATATCCCGCCTCCCGCACGAAGTCGTAGATCGCGCGGGCGATGTTCTCGGCCGTCGGGTTGTCGTCGAGCGCCAGGTAGGGCTCGCCCCGGCTGTCGAGCCACTCCACCAGCGGATCGTCCTTCCGGAGGATCATCTGATGATCCATCCGCTCGTCGATCCAGCCCTTGACGTCCCGCTTCACGTCGCCGAAGTCGACCAGCATCCCGCGATGGTCGAGGGAGTCGGCCTCCAGCTCGATCTCGACCAGGCCGTTGTGGCCGTGCGGGTGCGCGCACGCCCCGTCGTAGTCGAGCAGCCGGTGCCCGTAGCAGAAGTGGATCTGGACGGTCACGCGATACGGCACTAGTCGAGCAGCCTCCCTCCGTCCACGACCAGGACGTGGCCGGTCATGAAGTCCGTCATCGCCACCAGGAACACCACGCTCTGCGCGATGTCGTCGGGGCTTCCGAGGCGCTTCAGCAGGGTCGCCTTGCGGACCCGCTCCGCCGCCTCGGCGTCGAAGTCCTCCGGCAGCATGACCGGTCCGGGCGCGATCGCGTTCACGGCGATCTCGGGAGCGAGCTCCCGCGCCATCGCCTTCGTCAACGTGACAACGCCTCCCTTCGAGACCACGTAGGGCAGGTAGTTCCGGTAGGGCCGGAGGCCCGCCCAGTCGGCGATGTTGACGATCTTCCCGCCCCCGTTCCGGCGCATCAGCGGGACCGCGTGCCAGGCGGTGAAGAACGGGTTCTTGAGGTTGACGGCGAGCGTCCGGTCCCAGGTCGCCTCGTCGATCTCGTCCCACGGCGTGCGGGGGAAGATGGCGGCCGAGTTGATTAGCACGTCGAGCCGGCCCCAGCGCTCGTCGATCCCGTCGATCAGCGCGCGGATGCTCGCCGTCTGCGCCAGGTCCCCCTGGAACGCCTCCGCGTCGACGCCGAGCGCGCGGATCTCCGCCACCGTCTCCTCGGCGGGCTCGGCGCTCGTGTGGTAGTGGACCGCGAGGTGCATGCCGCGCTCGGCGAGCGCCAGCGCGATCCGCTTTCCCACCCGCACGCCGGATCCCGTGACGAGCGCGACCTTGCCTGTTGTCTCCATGGGGCCCGCGTTAGGTTGACGCCGTGACCGGAACGGGGAAACGATGCGTGCTCGCGTCGGGCGGGCTCGACAGCGCGGTAGCGCTCGCCGAGGCCGCGCGCGAGGGCCCGGTGGCTCCGGTGTTCGTCCGATCGGGCCTGGTCTGGGAACCGGCAGAAATGTATTGGCTGGAGCGGTTCCTGCAAACGATCGGCGCGCCCCCACCGGTCGCGCTGGAGATGCCGGTCGCCGATCTCTACGGACGGCACTGGAGCCTGACCGGCGACGATCCGCCGGGGCCGGAGACCCCCGACGAGGCGGTCTACCTCCCCGGAAGGAACCTCCTGCTCCTCGCCAAGGCGGGGATCTGGGCGGCCGACGCCGGGTGCGAGGCGATCGTCATGGGCCCGCTGGCCCGCAACCCGTTCCCCGACGGCACGCGCGCCTTCTTCGACGCGATGGGCGCCGCGCTCGGCCTCGCGCTGGGTCGCGCGAGTCCCTTTCCCGTCGAGACCCCGCTGTCCGGGCTCACGAAGGCGGATGTGGTGCGGCGCGGCCGCGACCTGCCGCTCGATCTCACGTTCAGCTGCCTGGCCCCGACCTCGGACCATCGACACTGCGGCGCGTGCAACAAGTGCGCGGAGCGGCGGAGAGGATTCGCGGAGGCCGGCGTCCCCGATCCGACCTCGTACGCCTACGGCTCGCGCGCGGGCGCGGGCTCGACGTAGAGCTCCAGCCGGACGCCCTCCCGCTCCGCGCAACCGCCCGCCAGCCGCGTAAGACTCGTCGGCCCCACGATCGTCTGGCGCGCGATCAGGCGGATCCCGCCCTCTCGCTCGAGCACCACCGTCGTCCCGCCATCGACGCATGCCTCGCAGGAGCGATAGACGAGGACGTCGGCGGCGGTCCAGTCGGGGTCGTGGCGGGACCATCCCCCCGGCGGCAGGAACTCCTCCGCCCTCAGCCCCGGCCCGGGGGTCCGATCGACGAAGAACCCTGGCAGGCCGTCCAGGGGCACGAAGATCCGGCTGTCGGAAGCGAGGCCCGGCCAGGCGAGCCCGAGGAGCGGCGCGAGCGCGCGCCCGCCGATCCGGGTCGGCGAGCCCACCGTGACGCAGATCCGCGAGCTGTCGGAGGCGGCGAACGCCATCGTGTCGCCGGGCTCGAGCCCCATCCACGCGAGGAGGCCGGGTGAGACCTCCTGCGCGGCAGCGGGGGTCGCCAGGCGGAGCAGGAGGAGGACGAGGAGGGGGCGCATGAGGAGGCGTACCCCGCGCCGCGAGCCAGGCTCCCTCAGCCGATCTCCGGGGCCGGGCCGAACAGCCGGTCGGGGTTGTCCTGGAGGAGCTTCCGCTTCAGCTCGTCGGGGAGATCGAGCGCCAGGAAGTCGTCGAGATTCTCCTTCATTCCCGGCACCATCGGCCCCGGCCAGTCGGTCCCCCAGAGGAGCTTGTCGGCCACGTCGGCGAGCCGCGGGAAGTAGCGCGGCAGCCCCTTCGGCGGGATGCCCGATACGTCGCCCCAGAAGTTGGGGTGACGCCGCAGCAGGAAGAACGAGGCGTCCGGCCAGAGCGGCCGCCCGAGGTGCGCGAGGATGACGACGAGCCCGGGGAAGTCGACGCCCACGTCGTCGAGCGGGAGCGGGTCGGCGAACACGTTCCGCGCGCCCGGGAAGATCGAGGTACCGGTATGGACCATGACCGGCATCCCGAGCTCCTCCGCGCGGCCGTAGAGGTCGGCCAGGGCGGGCAACCCGTGGCGGTAGGCGTTCGCGGCGACCTCCTGGTGCGGCGGGTGGAACTTGATTGCGCGGACGCCGAGGTCGCGGAGCCGGTCGACCTCGTCGGTCACGCTCCCCTCCGCGGTCGGGTCGACGCCGCCGAACGGGATCAGCCGTTCGGGCGCGGCCTGCGCCAGCTTCGCCACGTAGGGGTTCACGTCGCGGGTGAAGCCCATGAGGGCGGGGCTCACGTAGTTGATGACCCCGATCCGCGCGACCCCGGCCGCGTCCATGTGGTCGAGCACCCGCGCGGGCTCGCGCATCATCCGCTCGAGCTCGGCGAAGTCCGCGCGCCCCTTGCCCATCCGCGCCCGCACGTCCGGCTTGAGCTGGTCCCAGGGCTGGACGTGCACGTGGGCGTCGGTGATCCGCAGCCCGTCCATCAGCCCCCGGGCTGGAGGGACAGGAAGACCCCGCCCAGCAGCCACATCACGATCGCGAACGCATACGCCGCGCCCTGGCTCATCCGCATCGCGTGGATTCCCGCGATCGCCAGGACGACCGCGCCCCAGATCGAGAAGAAGTTGATGTTGGCGAGGAAGCCCCATAGAAGGCCCGGCATGTCCCCGCGATCGAGGAACAGCGCGAGCCCGAACGTGGGCGGGCCGCCTTCCCGCGCGACCTGCTCGGCGCCCTTGGTGAACACGACGATCGTCTGCGCCACCGCCTGCAGGATCTGGATGACGCCGGTGTAGATCATCGCCGTGAACGCGACCTTGTAGGACGCCTGGTGGGCGCCCGAGATCGCCGCCCAGCCCCAGAAGAGGAGCGCGAACAGGGCGGTGAAGACGACCACCGCCACCGGCGCACCGATGAGGCTGAAGACCCGGACCATCCCCAGCGCGCTCTCGATCTGCTCGGGCGTCATGCCCCGTCCTGCCATCTGGGCCCGCTGCAGCTCGAGCGTCACGGGCCTCATGAGGAACGAGACGACGAGGGTGAGGGCCGTGACGACCAGGAGCGGGACCAGCCAGCGGGGATGATCGCGGACGTCGTCGAAGGTCGCGCCGGGCGCGAAGACGACGTCGATCAGGTTCTGCCAGACGGATCGTCCGCCCGCGTTCGAGGAGGTGTGGCTCAAGTCTCCGGGCTGGTCCATCGCGGCCTCCGGGCTGGGGTTGGGACGGGTAGTCGCGTTCAGCGTCCGCGCCACTCCGGCTTGCGCTTCTCCAGGAACGCCTGGACGCCTTCGGCCTTGTCCTCGGACGCGAACGCGAGCGCGAACAGATCCCGCTCCTGCTCGAGGCCGGCCGAGAGCGGCAGCTCGAGCGCCGCCCGCAGGGCCCGCTTGGCGAGCGCCAGGGCGACCGGGCTCTTGTCGGCCATGGCGCCCGCGATCTCGAGTGTGCGCGCGCGCAGCTCCGCCGCGGGCACGACCTCGTCGAGAAGCCCGATCTCGTAGGCGGAGACGCCGTCGATCGTCTCCCCGGTCAAGACGAGCTGGAGCGCCTTGCCGTACCCGACCAGGCGCGGCAGCCGCTGGGTGGCCCCACCCCCGGGAATGATCCCCAGCCGCACCTCGGGCTGGCCCAGGGTCGCCGTGTCCGCGCCCACCCGCACGTCGCAGGCCAGCGCGAGCTCGCAGCCGCCGCCCAGGCACCAGCCGTTGATCATCGCGATCGTGGGGAGCGACGCTTGCCAGACCGTGTCGAACACGGTCGGGGACGCCATCGCGCGGCGCTGCTCGATCGGCGTGCGGTCGGCGAACTCGGTCACGTCGGCGCCCGCCACGAAGGCCTGGTCGCCCGCCCCGGTGAGAACGAGGACGCGGACGTCGGGGTCGGCGTCCGCCTCCTGGACCGCCGCGGAGAGCTCTTCCCGGACCCGCGCGTTCAGCGCGTTCCGCTTCGCGGGTCGGTTGATCGTCAGGACCCTCACGCCGCCGTTCGTCTCGACCAGGACCACCCGCTCCTCGCTCACCGTTCCTCCTCCGAAAGCCTCGTTCCGTCCTGCCAGCGGTAGAACCCCTCGCCCGACTTCCGGCCGAGCTTCCCCTCCGCGACCAGCCGGCGGAGGAGCGCGGGGGGCGCGAACCGCCGGTCGTCGAGCTCGCTCGCCAGATGCTCGGCGATCGCCAGGCGCACGTCGAGCCCCACCAGGTCGGTCAGCTCGAGCGGACCCATCGGGTGGTTGTACCCGAGCTTCATCGCGGTGTCGATGTCGGCCGCCGACGCGACACCTTCTTCGACCATGCGGATCGCCTCGAGACCGAGCGTCAACCCGAGGCGGCTCGTGGCGAAGCCGGGGACGTCGCGGACGACGATCGGCCGCTTCCCCAGCGACTCCACCGCCGCCCGGAGCGTGTCGACGACGTCGGGCGCGGCGGCGTCGGGCGCCACGATCTCGACCAGCTTCATGACGTGGACCGGATTGAAGAAGTGGAGCCCGGCGACGCGCTCGGGTCGCGCCGTCGCGTCGGCCAGCGCGGCGATCGACAGCGACGACGTGTTGCTGGCGAGGATCGCGGTCTCCGGAGAGCGCGCGTCCAGCTCCGCGAACATCTCGCGCTTGGCCTCCAGGATCTCCGGGATCGCCTCGATCGCGAGGTCGGCGTCGATCACCGCCTCGCCGAGGTCGGTCTCGATCCGGAGCCGCGCGAGCGCCCGCTCCTTCTCCGCCGGCTCGACCTTGCCGCGGGCGATCCCCTGCTCGAGCGTGGCCTCGATCGCCTCCCGCCCGCGGTGCGCGGCGTCGGGGTCGACGTCGTAGAGGGTGGTCGCGTAGCCCGCCTGGGCGAACGCCTGGGCGATCCCCCGACCCATCGTGCCAGCGCCGATCACGGCCACCACGTTGAGATCGTCGAGGGTCACGACTGGATCCTCCGGAGGGCCGCCCGCACGGGCGACGCGTCGGCCCCCACCCAGCGGAGCGGGAGGGCGACCAGTTCATAGCGGCCGGGGTCGATCCCCGCCAACGCGAGGCTCTCGAGGATCGCCACGCCAGCCGAGAGGAGCGCGCGGTGGACGTCGAGCGCCTCGGATCCCGGCGGGTCCACGGAGGGCGCGTCGGTCCCGACGAGCCGGAGGCCCCGCTCCACGCACCACGCCGCGGCGGCCGGCGAGAGGGCGCGGAATCGCTGCGGGAAGCCGGCCGTCTCCTCGCATCCGGTCGCCAGCAGGAGTCGCGGGGCCGGCGACCCCGGCAGCGCCGCTTCGAGCTCCCCGATCTCGATCGCACCCTCGGCCCGCGAGAGGTCGACGACGTCGGCAGGCCCGGCGAACGCGTCCAGCGGCAGGCGGTCGATCGAGGCGCCGCGCTCGAGGAGGTGCAGCGGGGCGTCGGCGTGGGTCCCGGCGTGGGTCGTCCCGGACACGGCGCCCACGTTGACCCCGGCCCCGTCCGCGATCGACGCGGCCAGGGCGTAGCGCCAAGGCGGATCGCCGGGCCAGACCGGCGTCTCCGCGGAGACCGGCCGGCTGACGTCGAGCCAGGCGGAGACGGGGCTCAGTTCCCCTCGAATCGTGGCGTGTCCTTGCTGTTGAAGGCGAAGAGCCCGCGGCGGGCGTCCTCGGACTCGAAGCAGGCGAGCTGGTTCTCGAGCTCGATCGCGAGCATCCCCTCGAGGTCGCGGTCGAGGCTCTCCTGCAGCGCGCGCTTGATCCGCGCCACCGCCAGCGGCGGGCCCGCGGCCAGCTGTCGCGCCCACGCCATCGCCAGGTCGCGCAGGCTCGCCGCCGGGACCACGCGGTTGACGAGCCCGATCTGGAGCGCCTCCTCGGCGCCCACCATCCGGCCCGACCACATGAGCTCCAGCGCGCGCGAGACCCCCACCAGCCTGGGCAGGAGGTAGGTCCCCCCCCAGTCCGGATGGAGCCCGATGCGGACGAACGTCTGCCCGATCGACGCCGTGTCGGCCATGATCCGCAGATCGCACGCCAGGGCGAGGTTTGCCCCGCCCCCCGCCGCCGGCCCGTTGATGGCCGCGATCACCGGCTTCTCGGCGGCCTGGATCTCCTGGACGACGCGCTCCCCCGCCTCCAGCAGCCTCTGGAAGTCGCGCGCGTTCCCCTCGGCCACGAGCTCGTTCAGGTAATCGATGTCGGCGCCGGCGCAGAACCCCCGCCCCTCGCCGGTCACGACGAGCGCCCGGATCTCCGGGTCCGCGGTCAGCTCGGCGATCCCGTCGCCGATCAGGTCCCGCATGTCGCCGGCGAACGCGTTGAGCTTGGCCGGGCGGTTGAGGAGGACGACTCCCACGTCCCCGTGTCGCTCGACGAGCACCAGCGGGTCGCTCACGATGTCCCTCCCTCCGCGTTCTCGACGAGCAGCGCCGTCCCCATCCCCCCGCTGACGCAGAGGGTGGCGACGCCGAGCCGCGCCCCACGGCGCGTCATCTCGTGGAGCAGCGTGACCACGATGCGAGCACCGGTGGCTCCGATCGGATGCCCCAGCGCGATCGCGCCGCCGTTGGGGTTGACCCGGTCCAGGTCGAGGTCCAGGTCGCGCGCGACCGCCAGGACCTGGGCCGCGAACGCCTCGTTCAGCTCCACCAGATCGACATCCCCGATCCCCAGCTCCTGGCGCTCGAGGACCTTGCGGACGGCGGGGACGGGCCCGATCCCCATGATCGCGGGATCGACCCCCTCGTTCGCCCAGTCGACGAGCCGGGCCAGGGGCGCCAGGCCGAGGCGGTCGACCGCGTCCTCGGACGCGACGATCAGGGCCGCCGCCCCGTCGGTGATCCCCGACGAGTTGCCGGCGTGCACGGTCCCGTTCTCGCGGAAGACGGGCGGGAGCTTGGCGAGCTTCTCGACCGTCGTCCCAGGGCGCGGGTGCTCGTCCACGGCGAGCCCTTCGGGGAACGGGACGATCTCCTCGGCCCAGCGCCCGGCCGCCCGCGCGGCCTCGAATCGCCGCTGGCTCTCGACCGCGTAGGCGTCCTGCTCCGCGCGGGGGATCCCGTAGCGCTCGGCCAGCGTCTCGGCGGTCGCGCCCATCAGCTCGCCGCAGAGGGGGCACAGGAACCCGTCCCGGTACATGCTGTCGACCAGCTCGCCATGCCCCAGCCGGTAGCCCCAGCGGGCGCGCGGCAGGAGGTAGGGCGTGTTGGACATCGACTCGGTGCCGCCGGCCAGGACGACGTCGGCGTCCCCGAGCGCGATCGCCTGCCACCCCTGGAGGATGCCGACCAGGCTCGAGGCGCACGCCTGGTTGATCGTCCAGGCGGGAACGGAGTCCGGCACGCCGGCGCGATGGCTGATCTGGCGTCCCACGTTCGGGCCCACGCCCCCCTGGCGGCCATTGCCCATGATCGTCAGGTCGATGTCCGCGGGGGCGATCCCGGCCCGCTCGACGGCGGCCCGCGCCGCGTGGGCGCCCAGGTCGGCGGCGGTCTGGTCGACCAGCGCGCCGCCGAACTTGCCGATCGGGGTCCGAACGGGGGCGCAGAGAAAGACGGGACGGTCGTAGCGGGGGCGCATCGCGGGGCGGAATATCGTCCCGCGAAGCGGGGTGTCAAACCGTCGGGCGGCGGATCGAAGGGCCCAAAAACAAGCCGCCCGGCTTTCGCCGGGCGGCTCTCGACGCGCTGCACGAGACAGCAAAAAATGAGGATCGTAGACGACCCGTGCCCGTTCGCTCCTTCGAAGACTCCACCGGTTCCGGCTTCGCCGGGCCGCTTCCGCGGCCAGCGACTCCTCTCATGAGGTTGGCGTCCCTTTCAGAGGTCGTACCGGCGAGCCGTAGCGCGTCATTGGTTTCGCGCTCCCCCTTCGCCGTTCGCCACCGAAGTGGCCGCGACCTTGGGGTCTTCCTCGCTCGCCGGAGGCGCGTGAAAGTCTAAGACGTCCGCGCACCGCCTCTCCGAGGGTTGGCCTCCCCTTCAGAGTATGACCGGGCCGGCTTGCCGAAGCCCTCTCGGGCACGGCGCCTCCCTGGAGTTCCTGCCCCTTCAGCGCATGCGGATGCGGGAGCCCACTCACCCGGGAGTTGCCTCGTCCCGGTTCGGGTGCGGCTGCAGGGTTTCTCACCCTCTTGCCGCGTTTCGTCTCCCGCGTCCTTCCGACCGTTTAAGGCCGGTAACGCTCCTGGGGTTTTCCCCTTCGAAGCTTCTCCCTCCGGACGGAGCCGTGACACCTCTCGGCGCCCCTTGCCCTCCTGCCGTTGTCCGTACTCGGCGTCCGTAGCCTAAGCTACGTGCGACCGCACGACCGACTCGACTTCAGGGCCTTGCTCCCCGCCGGAGTCCGTCACGATCGCACGGGGGTTAGCCGTGCGAACGCTCGCTGCTCCCCTGGGGTTACGTCGCTCTAGGGCATTCCGCGGGAACGTGGCCACCGGCTTCCCGGTGGCTCCCCTCTCAGGCTTTTCCGCCGTTCGGCTCGCGCCAACGGGGCCGGCCTCCCAGGGTCTCGATCCGAACTCGCGGTGCGCGCTCCTCGATCCGAAGATCGGAGGGAGCCGCAACCCTTCTGCGATTTTCGCACCTCGCTTCGATTCCGCGCGCTTCGAGCCGGCGCGTCCCGGGCTCACGCCGAACGGTTCCGTCACATCACTGTCCCGGAGAACCGTTCCAAGGGACGTCGCCGAACTCTCCCGGAGGGCTCGCGGAGAGAATGTCGGTGCCAAGCACGGGCCGTCATCCGACCCTCAACGCCAGTATACCGGACGCGTTCGTATGCTGTCAAACCATTGAAGGAAAAAGAGTTACACGATCGCGTGTCCGTTGGCGCAAGCCCCTGGAAGGTGGCGGGTTGCGCGATCCGAGCTAAACCCGCGGGTCAGCTGAACGTCCCAAAGCGGGTATCCGCAGGAGCTTGAGGAGCTCCCAACATCGATCCCACTCGGCGTCCACAGCCGCGCCCGATTTCTCCACGCTCTGTCCCCGGTTTATCCACAGGTAATTCACATTCGCGCGTGCGATCCCGGATCCCGGCGGGCGCGCTCAGAGCAGGTTGGCGGCGTACTCGGCGAGCTTCGACCGCTCGCCCTTGCGGAGCTCGACGTGCGCGGCCAGCGGGATCGTGCGGAAGTGACTGACCACGTGGTTGAAGCCGTTGCTCGAGGAGTCGATGTAGGGCGTGTCGATCTGCCACGGGTCGCCCGTCAGGACGAGCTTGGTGTTCTCCCCCACCCGGGTCAGGATCGTCTTCACCTCCAGCGGCGTCAGGTTCTGCGCCTCGTCGACCAGCATAAACTGCTGGGGGATCGAGCGGCCGCGGATGTGCGTGAGCGGCTCGACCGCGAGCGCGCCGCGCCGCACGAGGTCGTCCACCGTGCGGGTTCCGTTCGTCGTCGGGAGACCGTCGAGGAGCAGCGCCAGGTTGTCGTAGATCGGCTGCATCCACGGATTGAGCTTCTCCTCGACCGAGCCCGGAAGGTAGCCGATGTCCTTGCCCATCGGGAACGTCGGCCGCGAGACGAGCAGGTGGCGGTAGGTGGTGCGTCCCAGCACCTGCTCGAGCCCCGCCGCCAGCGCGAGCAGCGTCTTCCCCGTTCCCGCCTTGCCCATGATCGTGACCAGCACGACGGTGGGGTCGAGCAGCGCGTCGAGGGCGAAGTACTGCTCCTTGTTCCGCGGTCGGATCCCCTGCACGCCCGCGGCGACGTCGATCAGCCCGCGCAGCCGCCCGGCCACTGGGTCGATGCGCCCCAGCGCCGTGTTCGACGGGTCGGCCGCGTCCTTGAGCAGCGCGTACTCGTTGGGGAAGTAGTCGCCCTCCGGCAGGGCCAGCTCCCGCTCCGCGCGGAAGCGGTCGAGGGCGCCGGCGTCCAGCTCGATCTCGGTGTGGCCGCTGTAGAGCTCGTCCAGGTTGACGCGGTCGGTCTCGTAATCCTCGGCCACGAGCCCCATCGCGTCCGCCTTGATGCGCAGGTTGACGTCCTTGGTCACGAGGATCAACGGGACGTCCGGCGCGTCGTCCTGGATCCGGCGCGCGATCTTGAGGATCTCGTTGTCGACCCAGCCGTCCGACCGCGCCATCACGCGCTGGGGGTCGTCGGGGTCGAACACGACCTTCAGGCGGCCGCCGCTATCGAGATCCACGCCGTCGGACAGGTGCCCCCGCTGACGCAGCCCGTCGAGGAAGCGGCTGATCCAGCGGGCGTTCTCGCCGAGCCGCGTCAGCTGCTTCTTGAAGCGGTCGATCTCCTCGATCACGTAGATCGGGACCAGGACGGAGTTGTCCTGGAACGAGGTCAGCGCGGTGGGGTCGTGGAGCAGGACGTTGGTGTCGAGCAGATAACGCTTCTTCATGGTTCTCGCGGGGTCCCTCTATCTCTGTGGTGTCATCGGCGGAGGTCGACCCAGACGGCCTTGGTCTCGGTGTAGTTCTCCAGCGCGTGCTTGCCGAGGTCGCGGCCGTAGCCGCTCTGCTTGTAGCCGCCGAACGGCATCGCGGCATCGTAGAGATTGTAGGTGTTGATCCACACCGTGCCCGCCTTGAGGCGGCCGGCGACGTAGTGGGCCTTCTTGATGTCGCGCGTCCACACGGCGGCGGCGAGGCCGTAGGGGGAGTCGTTGGCGCGGGCGATCGCCTCGTCGACGTCGTCGAACGTCAGGGTCGCCAGGACCGGGCCGAAGATCTCCTCGCGCGCGATCGTCATCTCGGGCGTGACCTCGTCGAACACCGTGGGTTGGACGAAGTAGCCCGGCGCCAGAGCCGCGACCCGCTCGCCCCCGGCCACGACCTTCGCGCCCTCGCGCTTGCCGGTCTCGATGTAGGAGAGAACGGTCTCCATCTGCTTCTCCGAGACGATGGCGCCGATCCGAGTCCCCTTCTCGAACGGATCGCCGACCGTCATCTTGCCGGCCCCGTCGGCGACGCCCTGCACGACCTCGTCGTGCGCCGGGCGCTCGACCAGGAGCCGGCTGCCCGCGGCGCACACCTCGCCCTTGCCGTAGAAGATCCCGCTCACCGCGCCCCGCGCCGCGAACTTGAGATCGGCGTCGGCGAACACGATGTTGGCGCTCTTCCCGCCCAGCTCGAGCGACACGCGCTTGACCGTCTCGGCCGCCAGCGTGGCGATCCGCTTCCCCACGGCGGTCGATCCCGTGAACGCGATCTTGTCCACGCCCGCGTGGCCGACCAGCGCCTCGCCGGCCGTCCGGCCCCCCCCGGGCGTCACGTTGAGCGCCCCCGCGGGGAGCCCCGCCTCGGCGGCGATCTCGGCGAGGAGGAGCGCGGTCAGCGGGGTTTCGCTGGCGGGCTTGAGCACGACCGTGCAGCCAGCCGCCAGCGCGGGCGCGACCTTCCACGACGCCAGGTTCAGCGGGAAGTTCCACGGAACGATCGCGCCCACCACGCCGACCGGCTCGCGCAGCGTGTAGCCGAACTGGTGGGGGACCGAGAGCGGGATCGTCTCGCCCTCGATCTTGGTGGCCCAGCCGGCGTAGTACTCGAACGTCTCGGCGGTCATGTCGACGTCGATGCCGCTCTCGAAGAGCGGCTTGCCGTTCTGGAGCGTCTCGACCCGGGCGAGCACGTCGGCGCGCTCCTCGAGGAGCCGGGCCATGTCGGCGAGGATCCGGCCGCGCTTGCGCGGAGCCATGCGGGCCCACTCGTCGGACTCGAACGCCCGCCGCGCCGCCGCGACCGCCCGGTCCACGTCCCCGGCGGTCCCCTCGGCCACTTCGGTCAGGGTCTCGGCCCTGGCCGGGTTGACGACCTCGAACGTCTTCCCCCCCGAGGCGTCGACCCACTCGCCGTCGATGAAGAGCCGGCCCGGCTCGAGGAGATCGGGGAGGTGCGCGCCTCCGCCCATTCTACTTGCCCGCGAACTGCGGCTTGCGCTTCTCGACGAAGGCGTTCAGGCCCTCCTTGGCGTCGCCCGACGAGAACAGCTTGGCCTGGAGCTCCCGCTCGATCGCCAGCCCCTGCTCCAGCGGCACCTCGGCGCCGGACTGGCAGGCCCGCTTGATGTGGCCCACCGCCATCGCGGCCTTCCCCGGCACCGTAAACTGACGGGCGTACTCCAAGACCTGCTCCATGAACTCGTCGGTCGACTCGGCCTCGATCGCGCGGTTCACGATCCCCATCTCGACCGCCTCGTCCATCTCCATGTTCCGCCCCTCGGCCATCAGCTCGATCGCCTTCGACTTGCCGATCAGGCGCGCGAGCCGCTGGGTGCCGCCGGTTCCGGGGAGGACGCCGAGCGTGACTTCGGGCAGCCCGACCTTCCCCGCGCCTTTCCGCGCGATCCGCAGGTCCGCCGCCATCGCGACCTCGAGGCCGCCGCCGACCGTGTGCCCGTTCAGCGCCGCGATCACCAGCTTGGGCGTGTGCTCGAGCCTCGACAGCGTCTCGTTGGCGTGGAGGCAGAAGTAGTACTTCCACGTGGGATCGGACTTCGACAGCATGTCGATGTTCGCCCCGGCGCAGAAGAACTTGTCGCCCGCCCCCCGCAGGACGATCACCTGCACGCCCTCGTCGAACCGGGCGTCGAGGATCGCCTCGTCCAGGTCCCGCATCATCTCGTGGGTGTAGGTGTTGGCGGGCGGGTCGTCCAGCGTGAACACCGCGATCCCGTCCGCTTTCTCCACCTTTACGCGCTTTTTCTGATCGGCCATCTGGTCCTCCCTGCTTACGGTTACTCGAACGCCGGAATCCCGGTGACGTCCTGCCCCACGACCAGCGTATGGATGTCGTGGGTGCCCTCGTACGTGAAGACGCTCTCGATGTTCGCCATGTGGCGCATCACCTGGTACTCGGAGTGGATGCCGTTGGCGCCGAGCGTCCACCGGGCGAGCGCGGCGACGTTCCGCGCCATCATCACGTTGTGCCGCTTGGCGAGCGACACCTGGGTGTGCACCATGGTGCCGGCGTCCTTCAGCCGCCCCAGCCGGTGCGCCATGAGCTGTCCCAGCGTGATCCCCTCCAGCATCTCGACCAGCCGCTCCTGCACCAGCTGGAAGCTCCCGATCGGCTTGTCGAACTGGATACGCTCTTTGGAGTAGCGGAGCGCCTCGTCGTAGCACGCCATCGCGCTCCCGACCGCCCCCCAACTGATCCCGTAGCGGGCCTGGGTGAGGCACATGAGCGGGCTCTTGAGGCCGCCCGACTCCGGCAGGATCGCGTCCGCCGCGAGCCGCACGTCGTTGATCACCAGCTCTGAGGTGTCCGAGGCGCGGAGCGAGTGCTTGCCGTGCATCTCGTTCGTCGAGTAGCCGGGCGTACCCTTTTCGACCAGGAACCCGCGGATGCCGTCGTCGGTCTTCGCCCACACGACCGCCACGTCGGCCATCGAGCCGTTGGTGATCCACATCTTGGAGCCGTTCAGCACCCAGCCGTCGCCGTCGGCCTCGGCGCGCGTCTTCATGCCGCCCGGGTCGGATCCATGGTCGGCCTCGGTCAGCCCGAAGCAGCCGATCGCCTCGCCCGCCGCCATGGCCGGCAGCCAGCGGCGCTTCTGCTCCTCGGAGCCGAAAGCGAAGATGGGATACATGACGAGCGCGCCCTGCACCGACACGAAGGAGCGAACGCCGCTGTCGCCGCGCTCGAGCTCCTGCATGATGAGCCCGTAGGCCACGTTGTTCATTCCCGCGCAGCCGTACTCCTCGGGGAGGTTGGCGCCGAGGACGCCGAGCCCGGCGAGCCCGGGGATCAGCTCCGTCGGGAAGCGTCCCTCGAGGTAGGCCTCCTCGATCACCGGGAGCACTTCCGCGTCGACGAACCGGCGCACGGTGTCGCGCGCCATCCGCTCCTCGGGAGAGAGCTCGCTCTCCAGGTCGTAGTAGTCCACCCCGCGAAACGCCATCAGTGGGTCTCCATCTCTCGAATGACCGCCCCGGCGAACTCGTCCGTCGTGGCCGAGCCGCCGAGGTCCGGTGTGCGGGCTGTGCCCTCGCGGAGGACCGTCTCGACCGAGTCGCGGACCCTCGCGCCGGGCTCGGCCTGCCCCATGCGCTCCAGCATCATCGCGGCGGCCAGCGTCACCGCGGCCGGGTTGGCGATCCCCTTTCCGGCGATGTCGGGCGCCGAGCCGTGGACCGCCTCGAACATGGCGGCGTCGGTGCCGACGTTCGCGGCCGGCGCAAGCCCGAGGCCCCCGACCAGGCCGGCGCAGAGGTCGCTCAGGATGTCGCCGAACATGTTGGTCGTGACGATCGTGTCGAACCGCGTGGGATCCAGCACGAGCTGCATGGCCATGTTGTCGATGATCCGATCCGAGAACTCCACGTCGGAGTACTCCGAGGCCATCTCCCGCCCGACCTCCAGGAAGAGCCCGCTCGTCATCTTCAGGATGTTCGCCTTGTGGACGAGGGTGAGCCGCCGGTCCGGCCGCGAACGGGCGTGCTCGAAGGCGTAGCGGA